>NZ_NSKF01000007.1:0-130433 GCF_002287015.1 Kocuria sp. WN036 | reverse complement strand
AGGACGAGCACGGACGCGTTCGCGCGGGCGAGGCGGCCCCCGGCGCGGGGCGGCCGTGGGCCGTCCGCGTCCTGCCCCACGGCGAGGACCCCCGCCTCCCCGGACTCGCCGCGGCGGCCGCGGCCGGCGGCCGGGTGGTCGTGCACCGGCACCGCCGGCGGGCGGTGGTCGGCACCCCGGACCGCTTCGTCAAGTTCCTGGCCCGCGGCCGGGCCGCCCGGGTCGCCGAGCTGTCCGACCGGCTCCACGGGCTGGGCACGGCGGCGGGCTTCGCCGTGCCCGCCGTCCTGGCCCGGGCCGAGGACCGGGTCGAGTTCTCCGTCCTGCCCGGCCGGAGCCTGCACGAGCTGGGGGCCGCGGGACGGAACGACGCCTACCGTGCCGCCTGGGCGGAGTGGGCGCGGTGCTGGCCGGCCCTGGCCACCGCCGCGCCGGGCACGGAGCCGCTGCCCGCGCACACGGCCGAGGACGAGGCCCGCACGCTGGCCCGCTGGGCCGGCCGGCTCGAGGCGTTCCCGGGTCTGCTCGAGGCCCCGCCGGGGGCGGTCGCCGCATGGGCACGGCGGATCGGGGCGGAGCTCTCGGCCCTGCCCGCCGACCGGCGGGGCCGGGTCGTGCTGCACCGGGACCTGCACGACCAGCAGCTGCTCTTCGACGGCGCACGGCTGGGGCTCCTGGACTTCGACACCGCGGCCCTCGGCGAGCCCGAGCTCGACCTCGCGAACCTCTCCGTGCACCTGGAGCTGCGCGCGGCGCAGGGCCTGCTCGAGCCTGCGCTCCGGGCGGCGGGACAGGAGGCCGTGACCGCGGTGGCCCGGGTGCTGGGCGCCGACCCCGGCCGTCTCGCCGTGCACGCCGAGGCGACCCGGCTGCGGCTCGCCTGCGTCTACGCGTTCCGCCCGCGGTGGCGCGCTGTGGCGCAGGACCTGCTCGACGGGCTGCGTTCCTGAGAGGGCTCTCATGTTCTCATGCCCCCCTCAACCGGTTCCTGGACACTGGTGGGCATGAGGATCCTCTGGTCGGCAGTCTCCCTCCTGGTCGTCGCGGGCCTGGCGCTCCTGCTGTGGAACGCGGCGAGCGGCACGGACCGCGTGGAGGTCGTGCGCGGCGGCGTCTCCGTGAGCGGCAGCCCCGGTCCGGGACCGTCGGCCGGCACGGCGCCGCCGGCCGGGGACCCGTCGTCGTCGCCGTCCCCCACCGGCCCCGCGCAGGACGGGGGAGACGCCCCGGGACCGGACCGCGGGGACGCGGGGGGCTCCGCGGTGCCGCTCCCTCCGGTCGAGCCGCCGCCGGCCCCGCCCGCCCTGCCGGCCGCCCCCGATCCTGCCCCGCCGGCCGTCCCCGCACCCCCGGCCCAGGTCCCGCTGCCCGTGCAGCCCGCCCCGCTCGACGACGACTGGGACGACGACCGGGACGACGACCGGGACGACGACGTGGACGACTGAGCGCCGGGTCCGGGGCGCCTGCCGGCCGTGTCGGGGCGCCCCGGCCCGGGCGGGCGGGACGGCGCCGACGGGCCGGAGAACCCTGTCCGATCCAGGGCCGGCAGGACGGCTCCGGAGGTGCTGGAGAGGGGTGGCCGGCGATTTTGGTTCTCCCGAAACGTGCTGGTAGAGTCTTCGTCGTTGCCCCGATAGCTCAGTGGTAGAGCGCCATCTTGGTAAGATGGAGGTCCCGGGATCGATTCCCGGTCGGGGCTCTCGTGATGAGATCCCGTGGCCCGGCCGTCAAGGCCGTCAGCCGCGGTGTCTCATCCCTCTGGCGGTGTAGCTCAGCTGGTTAGAGCGCACGACTCATAATCGTGAGGTCGACGGATCGAGCCCGTCCACCGCTACGGCGAAAAGCCCGTGACCCTCCGGTCACGGGCTTTTGTCGTCCCCGGGCCGGCCCGGCACCGGCCCCTCGATCCGGCACCCCGTCCAGGACCCGACGCAGGTCCGGGCGGACCGGTCACGGCGAGCGCGGCGGATCCCGGCGGCCACGGTGCAGGCCGATCTCGTAGGCGGTGAAGACGGCGAGCGTCAGCGCGACCAGCGGCAGGACGAACCACGCCATGGTCCACGTGAACCCCTCCAGGGCGTCGTGCTCGGTGGCCGCGAGCACCACGTAGCCGGTGTAGGCGGCGTACAGGGCCACGAACAGGGCGCCCTCCCAGCGGGCCACCGCGAACCCGGTGAACGCGATGGGGAGCAGGGCGACCGCGGCGGCCAGCATCACCGGGATGTCGAGGGCCACCGCGGCACCGGACACCGGGATGCCCCCGGGGGAGATCAGCGCCGGCAGGCCGAGCACCACCCCGATGTTGAAGATGTTGCTGCCCACCACGTTGCCCACGGCCAGGTCGCGCTCACCGCGGCGCACCGCGATGACGGAGGTCGCCAGCTCGGGCAGCGATGTCCCGACGGCCACCACGGTCAGCCCGACCACCAGGCTGCTGACCCCCAGCGACGTGGCGATACTCACCGCCCCCTCGACGAGCAGGGTCGCGCCGGCGACCAGCAGGGCGATCCCCAGCACCACGAGCAGCACGGACCGGGGGACCGAGGCCGGGGGCGGCTCCTCCTCGGTCCTGACGTCCTCGGCACCGCCGGTGCCGCCGCCGGCTCCGCGGTCCCCGGACGGCGCCGCCGCGGGGACGGGGGCACCGCGCCGGCCGATCACGACGGTCAGCACCGTGTGCAGCACCACGGCGGCGAGAAGGACCACTCCGTCCACCGCGCCGATCCGCCCGTCGAGGGACACGAGCAGCAGCCCGATCGACAGCACGACCATCCAGGGCAGGTCGAAGCGCACCAGCCGCTGCTTCACCGCCAGGGGAACGACGAGGGCGGAGAGCCCGAGGATGAGCAGGACGTTGACGATGTTGCTGCCGACCACGTTCCCGACGGCCAGGCCCGGCTCGTCGCGCAGCACGGCGCCGACGGTGACGGCGAGCTCCGGCGCCGACGTGGCGGCCGAGACCACGGTGAGCCCGACCACGAGGGAGGAGATCCCCACCCGCCGGGCGAGCGCGGACGCCCCCCGCACCAGGAGTTCTCCGCCGAGAACCAGCAGCGCCAGCCCTGCGACGATCCGGCCGACGTCCAGGAGATCCATGGGCAGGAGTGTACATGCCCCGGACGGCGGCGCCCGGCGGGGCGGGGCGCGCCGCCGTAGACTGGACGGGTCCCGCCGCCCGCGCGCGGCCCGTCCAGCGAGGAGCTGCCATGCCCGTGAACCCCGATCTCGTCGGGCGGACCTACCCGCCGGCCGAGCCCTACAGCGTCGGACGGGAGGCGATCCGCGACTTCGCCCGCGCCGTCCAGGCCGCCCACCCCGCCCACCACGACGTCGAGGCGGCCCGGTCCCTCGGCCACCCCGACCTCGTGGCGCCCCCCACCTTCGCCATCGTGGTGGCCCAGCGCGCCGACGCCGCCCTGATCGCCGACCCCGAGGCCGGCATCGACTTCTCCCGCGTGGTCCACGCCGACCAGCGTTTCACCCACCACCGCCCGATCGTCGCCGGGGACGAGCTCGTGGCCGAGCTGCACGTCGACCAGGTCCGGGCCATGGGCTCCGGGGCGATGGTGACGTCCCGCGCCGAGATCCGCGCCGCGGACGGCGAGCACGTCGCCACCACCGTCTCGTCCCTGCTCGTGCGCGGAGAGGACCAGTGACCGTGAGCATCGCCTTCGACAGCCTCGAGAAGGGCCAGGAGATCGGGCAGCGCCGGATCGAGCTCTCCCGCGCGGACCTGGTCCGGTACGCGGGGGCCTCCGGGGACCTCAACCCCATCCACTGGAACGAGGAGTTCGCCCGCTCCGTGGACCTGCCCGACGTCATCGCCCACGGGATGCTCACGATGGGCGCGGCCGTGCAGCTCGTGACCGACTGGGCCGGTGACCCCGGCGCCGTGGTCGACTACCAGACGCGCTTCACCAAGCCGGTGGTCGTCCCCAACCGGTTCGGGACCGCGGTCGAGGCCTCCACGGCCCTCACGGTGTCCGGGAAGATCGGCGCCCTCGACGACGCCGCCCGCACCGTGCGCGTCGACCTCACCGTGACCGCCCCCGACCTCTCCGCGGAGGGAGCCGACCCGGCGACCGCCGCGGCGCTGAAGGTGCTGGTCAAGGCCCAGGCCGTGGTGCGGCTGGCGTGAGTCCGGGCCGGGGCACCGCGGGCCGCCCGATAGGGTGGTCGCCATGACGTCCCCTCGCATCGCAGACCTCACGACCGCCGCCGTGGGCGGGCCCGCCCGCGACTACGTGCGGGCGGAGTCCGAGCAGGCGGTCGTCGACGCCGTGGCGGCGGCCGACGCCGCCGGGCGGGACGTGCTCGTGGTGGGCGGCGGCTCCAACCTCATCGCGGCCGACGCCGGGTTCGCGGGCACCGTGGTGCACGTGCTCTCGCGCGGCGTCGAGGTCCTCGCCGAGGATCCCGCCGGCGCCCTCCTCGAGGTCCAGGCCGGCCACCCGTGGGACGAGCTCGTGGCGCAGGCCGTGGCCGAGGGGCTGGTCGGCATCGAGGCCCTGGCCGGGATCCCCGGCACCACGGGTGCCACCCCGGTGCAGAACGTGGGGGCCTACGGCCAGGAGGTGGCCCAGACCGTCGAGCTGGTGCGGGTCTGGGACCGCCGGGAGCGGCGCGTGCGGGACTTCGCCCCGGCCGACCTGGCGTTCTCCTACCGGGACTCGGCCCTCAAGCGCAGCACGGTGGCCGGCTCCCCGCGCCACGTGGTGCTCGCCGTGCGGTTCCGGCTCGAGCGCGGCACCGAGAGCGCCCCGGTGCGCTACGGCGAGCTCGCCCGCCGGCTCGGCGTCCAGGTGGGGGAGCGCGCCCCGCTGGAGCGGGTGCGGGAGACGGTCCTGGCCCTGCGCGCGGGCAAGGGCATGGTCCTCGACCCGGAGGACCGCGACACCTACAGCACCGGGTCCTTCTTCACGAACCCCATCCTCCCGGCCGACGCCCTGGGGGAGCGGCTGCCCGCCGACGCCCCCCGCTTCCCCGTGGTGGACGCCGCGGGGCGCCCGCTCGAGGACCGGGTCAAGCTCTCCGCCGCGTGGCTCATCGACCACGCCGGCTTCGGCAAGGGCTTCGGCCTGCCCGGGACCCGCAACGAGCTCCTGGACCTCGACGGCGCCGCCGTCGCCGGGGGCCGCGCCTCGCTGTCCACCAAGCACACGCTCGCCCTCACCAACCGCGGCGGCGCCTCCGCCCAGGACCTCATGGCGCTGGCCCGGACGGTGCGCGACGGCGTCGCGTCCGTCTACGGGGTGGACCTCGTCGCCGAGCCCGTCATCGTGGGCACGGCGGTCTGAGGCGGCGGCCGTGAGCAGCCTCGAGGAGGAGATCGCCCAGGGGGAGAGCTCCGACAGCCGTGTGCGGCAAGCCCTCGGCCGGCTGCGCCGCTGGTCCCGCGGCCACCCCCTGCTGTTCGTGGCCTACCGGACGCTCGTGACGGTCCTCGGGGGCGTCTTCGTGCTGACGGGCCTGATCATGCTCGTGACGCCCGGCCCGGGGTGGCTCGCCATCTTCCTGGGGCTCGGCATCTGGGGCACCGAGTTCCACTGGGCGCACCGGCTCAACCAGTGGGCGAAGGGCCAGGTGGTGCGCGGCTGGCGGTGGTGGCTGGCGCGCACCGCCGAGGGGCGGCACCGCCGGGCCCTCGCCGGCACGGGCAACCTCGTGCCGGGCCCCCGGCACCTGCGGTCCCCGGGAGCCTGAGCCGGGACGGCCTCCTGCCGGGGAGCCCCCCGCGGCCGCGGTCGCACGGGCCCGCGCCGGTGCGCGCGATGACGCCTCCGGACGGGCCCTCCCGGTCAGCGGGAGCGGCCGAGCTGCGCGGCCACCAGCTCCAGCGCGTGCTCGGCCGGGATCCCGAGGTCCGCGATCTCGTCGGCGAAGCGCCGGGCGGCCTGCACCGCCAGGTCCTCGGTCCGGTCGGCGGCGCGCACGAAGCTGCCCCGGCGGCCCCGGGTCTCGATCACGCCGGCGGCCTCGAGCTCGCGGTAGGCCTTGGCCACGGTCCCGGCCGCGAGGCCGAGCGCCTCGGCGAGCCGGCGCACCGGTGGGAGCCGGGTGCCCGCCGGCAGGGTGCCGTCCGCGCGGCCCTGCTGGACGCGGTGCCTGAGCTGCTCGGAGGGCGGGCGGTCGTCGCCCGCGTCGAGCGACAGCCCCGGCGGGATCGAGATCTCCTCCACCGGCTACAGGGTGCCGGTGGCGATGCGCAGCATGCGGCGCAGCGGCTCGGCCGCGCCCCACAGCAGCTGGTCGCCGATCGTGAAGGCGCTGATGTAGCCCGGCCCCATGGCGAGCTTGCGGATCCGGCCCACGGGGATGTCCAGGGTGCCGGAGGTCGCCACGGGGGTGAGATCCCGCATCGAGTCCTCCTTGGTGTTGGGCACCACGGTGGCCCACTCGTTGTCGGCGTCGACGATCCGCTCGATCTCGTCCACGGGCAGGTCCTCCCGCAGCTTGATCGTGAGGGCCTGGGAGTGCGAGCGCATCGTGGCGATCCGCACGCACAGCCCGTCCATGGGCACCCAGTCCTGGGCGTACCGGTCCGTGCGGCCGAGGATCTTGTTGGTCTCGGCCGCGGACTTCCACTCCTCGCGGGACTGTCCGTTGCCGAGGTCGGCGTCGATCCAGGGGATGAGGGAGCCGGACAGGGGCGCGCCGAACATCGAGGTGTCGAGGGCGTCGCCGCGCTGGGCGGCGAGCACCTTGCGGTCGATGTCCAGGATCGCCGAGGCGGGATCGGCCAGCTCGTCCGCGACGACGCCGTGGAGGGCGCCGAACTGCGCCAGCACCTCGCGCATGTGCCGGGCCCCGCCGCCGGAGGCGGCCTGGTAGGTCATCGACGTGGCCCACTCCACGAGGTCGTTGCGGAACAGCCCGCCGAGACCCACGAGCAGGCAGGAGACCGTGCAGTTGCCGCCCACGAAGTCCTTGACGCCGCTCGCGAGACCGCGGTCGATGACGTCCCGGTTGACGGGGTCCAGGACGATGATCGCGTCGTCGTTCATCCGCAGGGTCGACGCCGCGTCGATCCACAGACCGTCCCAGCCGGCGGCGCGCAACCTCCCGTGCACGTCCTTGGTGTAGTCCCCGCCCTGGGCGGTGACGACGATCGGGAGCTTCGCCAGGGTCTCGAGGTCGTAGGCGTCCTGCAGCGTGCCGGCGTCCCCGGCGAAGGACGGGGCGGGCCGGCCGGCGCTGGAGGTGGAGAAGAACACCGGGGTGATGCCCCCGAAGTCCCCCTCCTCCTGCATGCGCTGCATGAGCACGGAACCCACCATGCCCCGCCAGCCGACGAACCCTACCGAATCACCCGAGCTAAAAGTCATGGCCCCCAGTCTAGTGGGCGCGGTGCAGGGCCCAGCGCCGGCGCTTCTCCTTCACCTTCTGCGCCGGCGGGAGCTCGAGGCCGGGCACCACCAGGTCCCCGTACTGCGGGAAGCGGTGGAGGTAGTCCTGGACGTAGGTGCACGTGGGGCGCACCGCGACGCCCTGCTCCCGGAAGCCGTCCAGCAGGAGCGTGACGAGGGTGCGCGCGTAGCCCTGCCGGCCGAACTGCTCGCCGATGATGGTGTGCTGGAGCTCGACCGTGCCGTCCTCGTGGTCCTGGAAGCCCTCGAAGCCGATGAACTGCTCCCCCCGCCACAGCTCGTAGCGGTCGAGGTCCGTGTTCTTCACGACGCGCAGCTGCTCGTCGTCCCGGATCGCGGGGTCGGGGTGCCGGTCGGTCACGGTGTTCCTCCTGGTCGTGGTGCAGCTCACGCTACCGGAGCCGCCGGGCTACCGGAACCGGGCGTCCCTCCGCCCGGTCCCCGCCGGCCGCGCGTGCGCCGCTCGATCCGGTAGCCCAGGCCCGTGCGGGACACCGACGGGCCGAGGACCGGCTCCGTGGCCCACCCGTCGTCGAGCACCGGGGCGTGTGTGTCCCCGTCCGCGTCGAGGTCGATGACGGTCACGAGCGCCTCCGTCACGGGGTGCTCGGCGTCGGCCAGGGCCTGCCGGTAGACCTCGCCGCCGCCGATCACCCAGATGCGCTCCGCGCCGGGGCTCGTCCGGGCCAGGCGCACGGCCTCGGCGTACGAGGGTGCCGTCAGCACCGCGCCGGGATCCTCGCCCCGGGCCACCCGGCCGGGGGAGGAGGTGATGACGATGTTGGTCCGTCCGGGCAGGGGCCGGAAGCGCTCCGGGAAGGACTCCCACGTGCGCCGGCCCATGATCACGGGGTGGCCGGTCGTCGTGCGCCGGAAGAACGCCATGTCCTCCGGCAGCGACCAGGGCATCGCCCCGGCGCGGCCGATGACGCCGTCGGCGGTCTGCGCCCAGATCGCCCCGATCGCCCCGGTCGTCCCGGCGGTCATACGGCCACCGGGGCCTTGATCGCGGGGTGGTGGCGGTAGTCGAGGACCTCGAAGTCCTCGAGCTCGTAGTCGAAGACGGTGGCGGGCCGCCGGGCGAGCCGCAGCCGCGGATAGGGGTAGGGGTCCCGGGAGAGCTGCTCGCGGACCTGCGCCACGTGGTTGTCGTAGACGTGGCAGTCCCCGCCGGTCCAGACGAACTCCCCGGGCTCCAGGCCGGTCTGCTGGGCGATCATGACGGTGAGCAGCGCGTAGGAGGCGATGTTGAAGGGCACGCCCAGGAACATGTCCGCGGAGCGCTGGTAGAGCTGGCAGGACAGCCGCCCCGGCCCGTCCTTCCGGGGCTCGACGTAGAACTGGAACAGGGCGTGGCACGGCGGCAGGGCCATCTCGTCCACCTCGGCGGGGTTCCACGCGGTCACCACGTGGCGCCGGGAGTCGGGGTTCGTGCGGATCTGCTCCACGACCTTGGCGATCTGGTCGATCGACCCGCCGCCGGGGGTGGGCCAGGACCTCCACTGCACGCCGTAGACGGGTCCGAGCTCCCCGTCCCGGTCCGCCCACTCGTCCCAGATGGTCACACCGCGCTCCTGCAGCCACCGCACGTTCGAGTCCCCGCGCAGGAACCACAGCAGCTCGAGGGCCACCGACCGGAAGTGCACCCGCTTGGTGGTCAGCAGCGGGAAGGACTCCGCCAGGTCGAAGCGGATCTGGCGCCCGAAGACGCTGCGCGTCCCGGTGCCCGTGCGGTCGGACTTGTGCACCCCCTGCTCCAGGACCTCGCGCAGGAGGTCCTCGTAGGGCGTCGGCACCGGGGCGGGCACGGGGTCGGGGGCGGTCATGCGGGTCTCCTCGGGGGAAGTCGGGGCGGGCCGGGCGGTCCGTGGCGGGTGGCTCGTGGCGGGTGGTGCGCTGCGGTCCCGGCGGTTCCGGGACGGTGCGCCGCGGGTCCGGCGGCGCCGGGCCGGGGGTCAGTCGTCGAAGGGCTTCACGAGCTCCACGGAGACCACCCGCCGGCGGTGCCGGCGGGAGACCTGCAGCACGATCATCTCGCCGGGGGAGAGGTACGGGTCCTTGGCCGGCAGCTGCGCGGCGAGCTCTGGGCTCGCGTGCCGGGCGATGACCTTGAGGACCGTGGGCAGCACCGGGCGGTGCGTGCACAGCGCCACCGGCGTGTCCTTGTCGAACATGGTCTGGGCCACGGCGGCCGCCTTCTTGGGGTGGCGCTTGTGCGAGGCCTCCGTGAGCTGCGGGCGCTCCCGCACGGAGACCCCGGCCTTGCGCGCGTACGGCACCACGGTGGACAGGCAGCGCAGCCAGGGGGACGTGAGGACCCGCTCGGGGGACCACGCCCGGAGCAGCCGGGTCACGGCGAGGGCCTGGCGCTTGCCGGTCGCGGCCAGCGGCCGGTCGCCCTCGGCCCGGGACCAGGCCGAGCGCGGCTTCGCCTTGGCGTGGCGCACCACGATCGCCGGGCGCGTGGCGAGGTCCCCGCGCTCGTGCAGGTCCACCAGGGCCGCCAGCGGCTCCCGGTCGGAGGGGTTGGTCAGCATCCGGTGCGCGTCCTCGGGCGAGACCCAGCGGACGGCGTCCACCTCCTTGCCGTCGGGCTCGGGCCGTGCGCCGGGACCGAACTCCGCGGCCCAGTAGTGCACGTCCTTGCACCCGTCCTTGACGTCGTAGCGGATCGTGGGCAGGGGCACGCCCAGGCGCGGCAGCAGGCCGATCTCCTCGCTGACCTCCCGGTGGGCGGTCTCGGGCAGCGTCTCGCCGTCGTCCTGCTTGCCCTTGGGGAAGGACCAGTCGTCGTAGCGCGGCCGGTGGATGACCAGCACCTCGAGCCCGCCGCCCGTCCGGCGCCAGCACAGGCACCCGGCCGCGAGCACGTCGGCGGGCCGCCCGCTCCCGGCCGCGCCGCTCGTGCCGGTCCTGCCGCCCGCCCGGCCGGGGCTCTCGGCCGGGCGCTGCTCGGCGGTCTTCTCTGCGGTCCTGGGCATGGCCCCTCTTTCGTCCCCTGTCCGTGGTGCACGGGCGTGCCGGGGCCCGCGGTCCGGACCGTCGGGCGGCACCCCCACGATGCTACCGCTGACCCGTTCCACCGCCGACTAGATCGTCGGCCGGCCGAGGGCCCGGCTGCGCAGCAGGTGCTCCTGGACGTCCACGAGCGGGTTCCCCTCGGCGTCCCGGTGGTGGCGGGTCCACACGCCCTCGGCGTCCAGGTGCCAGCTGGCCGTGGCGTCCGAGACGTAGCGGGCCAGCAGCCGCACGAGCGCGGACGCCTGCTGGGGGTCCGTGATCCGCACCAGGGTCTCCACCCGGCGGTCGAGGTTGCGGTGCATCATGTCCGCCGAGCCGATGTAGACGAGGGGCTCGCCGGCGTTGCAGAACGCGAAGACCCGGGAGTGCTCCAGGAACCGGCCCAGCACCGAGCGGACCCGGATGTTCTCGCTCAGCCCCGGCACCCCGGGGCGCAGGGCGCAGATCCCCCGGACCACCACGTCCACGGGCACCCCGGCCTGCGAGGCCCGGTAGAGGGCGTCGATCACGGCCTCGTCCACGATCGAGTTGCACTTAACCTGGATCCGGGCCGGGCGGCCGGCCCGGTGGTGGCGGATCTCGGCCTCCACGAGGTCGACGAGCCCGGAGCGCACGGAGCGGGGCGCCACGAGCAGGCGCTGGAAGGTGGTCTTGGGCGCGTAGCCGGAGAGCTGGTTGAAGAGCCGGGAGACGTCCTCCCCGACCTCCGGGTCGCACGTGAGCAGCCCCAGGTCCTCGTAGAAGCGCGCGGTGGAGGGATGGTAGTTGCCGGTGCCGATGTGCACGTACCGGCGCAGCCCGTGCTCCTCCTGGCGGACCACGAGGGAGAGCTTGCAGTGGGTCTTCAGCCCCACGATGCCGTAGACCACGTGCACCCCGGCCTGCTCGAGCTTGCGGGCCCAGGAGATGTTGGCCTGCTCGTCGAAGCGGGCCTTGATCTCCACCAGCGCCAGCACCTGCTTGCCGGCCTCGGCGGCGTCGATGAGCGCGTCCACGATGGGGGAGTCGCCCGAGGTCCGGTACAGGGTCTGCTTGATGGCCTGGACCTTCGGGTCCGCGGCGGCCTGCTCCAGGAAGGCCTGGACGCTCGTGGCGAACGAGTCGTAGGGGTGGTGCAGCAGCACGTCCCGGGCCCGGGTCGCGGCGAAGACGTCCGCCGCCTTGGCGGTCTCCGCGGCGTTGAGGTAGCGGGAGGTGTGGGCCACGTGGCGGGCGTAGTGCAGCTCCGGGCGGTCGATGCCGGCGATGACCCCCAGCCCGCGCAGGTCCAGCGGGGCGGGCAGCCGGTAGATCTCGGACTCGTCGATGCCCAGCTCGGAGACGAGCAGCTCGAGCACCTCCGTGCTGATGCTGTCCGTGACCTCCAGGCGCACCGCGGGACCGAAGCGGCGGCGCAGCAGCTCCTTCTCCAGGGCCTGCAGGAGGTTCTCGGCGTCGTCCTCCTCGACCTCCAGGTCCTCGTTGCGGGTCACGCGGAACACCTGGTGCTCCTCGACCTCCATCCCGGGGAACAGGTCGTCCAGGTGCTGGGCGATGACGTCCTCGAGCGGGATGAACCGGGCCTGGCCGTTCGGCAGGCGCGAGGCCCGGGACCCGTCCACCGACAGCAGCCGGGGCAGCTGGTCCGGGACCTTCACGCGGGCGAACAGCCGCTTGCCCGACTGCGGGTTGCGGACCATCACGGCCAGGTTGAGGCTCAGCCCGGAGATGTAGGGGAACGGGTGGGCCGGGTCCACGGCCAGCGGCGTGAGGATGGGGAACACCTGCCGGTGGAAGTCCCCGGTGAGCCGCTCCCGGGTGGCGGCGTCCAGGTCCTCCCAGCCGACCAGGTGGATGTTCTGCCGGGTCAGCTCGGGCCGCACCAGGTCGTGGAAGGCCCGCGCGTGCCGCTCCTGCAGCTCGTGGGCGCGCGCGGCGATGGTGGCCATCTGCTCCGCGGGGGAGTGCCCGGAGGCGGCCGGCCGGGCGATGCCCGTGGCGATGCGCCGCTTGAGCCCGGCCACCCGGACCATGAAGAACTCGTCCAGGTTGGAGGCCACGATGGACAGGAAGTGCACCCGCTCCAGGAGGAAGAGGTCCGGGTCCTCCGCGAGCTCCAGGACCCGGGAGTTGAACGCCACCCAGCTGGCCTCGCGGTCCAGGAAGCGCTCGGGCCCGTGCCGGCCCTCCAGCACCTGCCGGGCCGCGGGCACGGGGTCGTCGATCCGGTCCCGGTCCCCGTGGCTCCGGGCGGAGTCGGGGAGCTCGTCGGGGCCCCCGGGGGGTGCGGTGCCGGACCCGGCGGCCGGGGCCCCGGGGGCGCTCGGGGCCGGCGCGGACTGCGGGCTGTCCTGCTGGTGGGTGGTCATCACGGTCCTGTCTCGTCGTGCCCGCCCCGGCGGTCCGGGCGCGGGAGGATCGGGTGGCGGGTCAGCCGGGGAGGGTGCCGGCGTACATCACGTCGAGGTGCCAGGGCCGGAACCCCAGCGCCTCGTACAGCCGCATCGCGGCGGCGTTGTCCCCGTCCACGTAGAGCATGACCTCGTCGAGCCCCTGCCGGGCGAGGTGGTTGACGCCGGCGGCGGTCAGCGCCCGGCCCAGCCCCGTGCCCTGGTGCCCGGGGGCCACGCCCACGGCGTACACCTCGCCGAGGGGACCGCGCTCGGCGTCGGCGGCGTGCACCTTGGTCCAGTGGAAGCCGGCCACGGTCCCGGGCTCGTCCTCCCGGACGGCGAGCAGGAAGCCGGCGGCGTCGAACCACGGCTCGGCCTCCCGCTGCCGGAGGTCGTCGAGGGTCATCCTGCCCTGCTCCGGGTGCTCGGCGAAGGCGGCCGCGTTGACCCGCAGCCACTCCTGCTCGTCGCGGCCGGGCTCGAACGCCCGCAGGCGGAAGCCCTCGGGCATCGCCTCCGGGAGGGGCAGGTCCGCCGCGCCGCGCAGGGGGCGCAGCAGCCGGTGCAGGTCCCGCACGGGGGCCAGGCCGTGCCGGGCGGCGAGCGCGGCGGCGGCGGGGTGCCCGCCGTGCGCCCAGGCGCGCACCGTGCCGGTGGTCCCGGCGGCCACGGCGCCGGCCAGCGCCGCGCCGATCCCGGCGCCGCGGTGGGAGGGGCCGACCACGAGCTCCACGAGGTGGGCGCCGTCGGGCTCGGGCACGCGCACGGCGGCGCCGAGGAGCTCCCCCTCGCGCGAGCGCGCCAGGACGGTGCGGACCCGGCCGTCGCGCGCCGAGCGCAGGTCCACCAGGGTCTGGTCGGAGAACGGCGGGTCGCCGTCCGCGGCCGCGGCGCGGGACGCGAGCGCCACGATCTCCTCGGCCGGCGGGACGTCCGGGCGGTCGAGGTCGTACGGCACGGAACGGGACATGGGGACCTCCTGCGGAACGGGATGGGGCGCACGGACCGGGTCGGGAGGTGCTCAGCCCTCCCGGGCCCGCGTCGTGGCGAAGCTGTAGCCCACGTTACGCACCGTGGTGATCAGGTGCTCGTGGTCCGCACCCAGCTTGGCGCGCAGGCGCCGCACGTGCACGTCCACGGTGCGGGTGCCGCCGTAGTAGTCGTAGCCCCAGACCTCGCTGAGCAGCTGGGCGCGGGTGAAGACCCGCCCCGAGTGCTGGGCCAGGTACTTCAGCAGCTCGAACTCCTTGTAGGTGAGGTTCAGGGGCTGGCCGTTGACGTGCGCGGAGTAGGCGGCGTCGTCGATGACCACGGAGCCCGCGCGGATGCGGGTGTCGTCCTCAGGGACCTCGGCCGTGCGGGAGGAGGCCAGGCGCAGCCGCGCCTCGACCTCCGCGGGGCCGGCGGTGTCGAGCACGACGTCGTCGACCATCCAGTTCGCGGCCACGGCCGCCATCCCGCCCTCGGTGAGAACCATCAGCAGCGGCGCGGCCAGACCCTTGGCCGTGAGCAGCTGCGCGAGGTTGCGGGCGGTGATCAGGTCGGTGCGCCCGTCCAGCAGGACCACGTCCGGGGACCGGCCGTCGAGGCTGCCGGACACGGTCCGCGTCGGGGCGACCGAGACCTTGTGGTTGAGCAGGTCGAGGGCCGGGAGCACCGATGCCGAAGGTCCGTCCGCGTCGGTCAGCATCAGGATCTGGAACACTCGTGCTTCTCCACTCTGGCGTACGGACTGAGCTGTCAGTATAGGTCCGGGCGGGCGACCGGCTCCGCGACCCCGCCGGTCCGGAGCGTCCCGCGGCCCGTGCCCGCCCGCACCCCGCGCCCCGTTCCCGGCGCTGCGCCCCGTTCCCGGCGCTGCACCCGGTCCCGGCGCTCCGCCCGCGCCCCGCGGCGAGCCGCTATCGTTGCTCGTGTCCGCCCGGGCGCAGGTCCCGACCCCCGACAGTGCAGGAACCCGATCACCATGAGATACGCCATGATCGCCGCGTGCAGCGTGGCCGGGCTGGTGGCGGCCCTCGTGGCGGTCGCGGTCGCCGGGCCCGCGCCGCTGCTGTTGGCGCTGGGCATGTCCGTGGTCATCGGCTTCGGCTGGCCGGCGGCCACCGGCATCGCGGCGAGGCACCGCCACAACGTGATCATGACCGCCGCCGGCGTCGTCGCGGCCCTGCTCGTGCAGTTCCTGCCCGGCCAGCAGCTCGTGTGGCTGCCCGCCGTCGTCGGCGTGGCCCTCATGACGGTGTTCGCGGCGGAGCTGGTGCGCGGCGAGGGCGCCGAGCACCGGCTCGAGTCCGCGATCGCCTCCACGGCGGGCGTGCTGGCGGCGGTCAGCTCCTCCGGCTGGATCGCCCTGGCCGGCGACTACCGGGCCACGGGCCCGGACCCCGCACTGCTCGTGGTGGTCGGCGCCGTCCTGGCCGCGCTGGTGGCCCTCGTGGGCGGGCGCGTCATCGCGGCGGCCCCGAAGAGCTCGCCCAAGCGGGGCGTCGTGGCCCTCGGCGTGACCCCCGTGGCGTTCCTCGGGGTGGGGGCCGTGTTCACTGCCCGGCTGGTGAGCACCGTGGTAGTTTAGGGCCATGCTTGCACTCGAAATCTTCTACCTCGCCCTGCTCGGCATCTCTGGCCTGTTCATCGCCGGGATCTCCCTGAAGGTGGTCCTCGGACTGTTCAAGGGACAGCACTAGTCCCGTGCCGATCGAGATCCCCTCGGATCTGCTGCCCGAGCTCGTCCCCTTCGCCTGGCTGCTGGGCACCTGGGAGGGCGACGGCTTCATGGGCTACGGCGAGGTCGAGCAGCGGCCGTTCCGGCAGCGCGTGACCTTCGAGCAGAACGGGCTGCCGTTCCTCGACTACCGGGCGCAGACCACACTCCTCGACGACGAGGGGCAGCCGATGCGCCCGGCCACCGTGGAACAGGGCTTCTGGCAGCTCGACCGCACCCTCGAGGACGGCGACGTGGGCCCCGGGATGCTCCCGCCGGACCTCGTGCCCGTGCTCCAGGGCGCCGAGGACGTGGAGCGGATGCGCAACGCGGACGGCGGCTTCGACGTCCTCGTGACCCTGACCCACCCCGGCGGCGTCGCCGAGCTCTACGCCGGGCAGATCAAGGGCCCGCGGATCGACCTCGCCACCGACGCCGTGATCCGCGCCCGCGGGGCCAAGGAGTACAGCTCCTCGACCCGCATGTACGGCCTGGTCCACGGCGACCTGTTCTGGGCCTGGGACATGGCCGCCCTCGGCGAGCCCCTGACCACCCACGCCTCCGCGCAGCTGCGGAAGATCGGCTGAGTTCCGTGACCGAGCACCGTTCCCCCCTGCTCCACCGGCCGGGCGCCGTCGAGGCCGAGGGCCTGGACCGCGGGGTGGCCGCCCACTACGGCGACCCGCTGCGCGAGCAGCGCTCCCTCGTGCGCACCCCCGGCACCGTGGTGGACCTCTCCCACAAGGGCGTCGTGACCGTCACCGGGCCCGACCGGCTCAGCTGGCTCACCACCCTCTCCTCCCAGGTGCTCACCGGGCTCGAGCCCGGGCGCAGCACCGAGACCCTCTTCCTGTCCGTGCAGGGGCGGATCGAGCACGCCCCCCATGTGGTGGACGACGGCACCAGCACCTGGCTGATCACCGAGGCCGACGAGACCGCGGCCCTGGTGGCGTGGCTCGAGCGCATGCGCTTCGCGCTGCGCGTCGAGATCGAGGACCGCACCGGGCAGTGGGCCGTGCTCGGCGCCACGGGCCCCGTGCCCGGCCTGCCCGCCACGGTCGTGTGGCGGGACCCCTGGCCCCACGTCGCCCCCGGCGGGTGGAGCTACGCCGTCCTCGACGGGCCCCACCCCGGCGAGGAGCGCACCTGGTGGGAGCACCTCGTGCCCCGCGACGAGCTCGACGCCCTGACCCTCGACCTCCCCCTCGCCGGCGCGTGGGCCGCCGAGGCGCTGCGGATCGCCGCGTGGCGCCCCCGCCTGGGCGCCGAGACGGACGAACGGACGATCCCGCACGAGCTCGACCTCCTGCGCACCGCCGTGCACCTGGCCAAGGGCTGCTACAAGGGCCAGGAGACCGTCGCACGGGTGCACAACCTCGGGCACCCGCCCCGCCGGCTGGTGCTGCTCGACCTCGACGGGTCGGAGCACACGCTGCCCGCCGCCGGGGCCGAGGTGGTCGCGGGGGAGCGCACGGTGGGGCGCGTCACCTCCGTGCAGCTCCACCACGAGCAGGGTCCCATCGCCCTGGCCGTGCTCAAGCGCACCGTCGATCCCGCCGCCGAGCTCGTCGTCACCGACGGCGAGCAGCGGTGGGCCGCGGCGCAGCAGGTCGTCGTGCCGCCGGACGCCGGGCAGGTGGTCGGCCGGCAGACGGGCTTCCTCCGCGGACCCCGCCCCTGACCTCGCCGGACCCCGGAACTCCCGTCACCGACGTCCGCCCCGGGCCCGGAGCGGCGCAGGACCGGGCCCCTGGCGGCGCGGACCCGCAGGCCTGACCGACCGGGGCCGCCGCCCGCCTCAGCGGCCGAAGAGGACGCGGGCCTCGTCCCAGCGGTCCTGGGGAACGGTCTTGAGCCCCTCGAGGGCCTCGGCGAAGTCGACGCGGACCATGTCGGTGCCGCGGATGGCGACCATCCGCCCCCACTGCTTCTCGTGCACGAGGTCGACCACGGACATCCCGAAGCGGGTGGCGAGCACGCGGTCGAAGCCCGTGGGGGCGCCCCCGCGCTGGATGTGCCCGAGCGTGGTGTTGCGGGTCTCGATGCCGGTGAGGCGCTCGATCTCCTGCGTGACGTACTCCCCGATCCCGCCCAGGCGCGGACGGCCGTCGGCCTCGGTGCCCTTCCCGGCGAGCACGTCCTCCCGGTCCTCGGGGATGAACCCCTCCGCGACGACCACCAGCGGGGAGCGGCCGCGGTCGTAGACCTCCTGCACCCACGCGCAGACCTGGTCCATGGAGACCTTCTGCTCCGGGATCAGCACCGCGTGCGCGCCGGCGGACATGCCCGAGTGCAGCGCGATCCACCCGACGTGGCGGCCCATGACCTCGGCGACCATGCACCGGTGGTGGGACTCCCCGGTGGTGCGCAGCCGGTCCATGGCGTCGGTGGCGATGGACACGGCCGTGTCGAAGCCGAAGGTGTAGTCCGTGGCCTGCAAGTCGTTGTCGATGGTCTTGGGCACCCCCACCACGGGCAGCCCGGCGTCGGCCAGGCGCTTGGCGCCGGCCAGGGTGCCCTCCCCGCCGATGGCCACGATCGCGTCCACCGCGTGGCGCTCGAGCATCACCCCGATGTTCTCCGGCCCGCCGCCGGGCCCGGAGTAGGGGTTCGTGCGGGAGGTGCCGAGGATGGTCCCGCCCTCCCGGGCGAGGCCGCGGACCCGGGTGCGGGGCAGGTCCATGATGTCGCCCTCGAGCACCCCGCGCCAGCCGTCGCGGAAGCCCACGAACTCGTGGCCGTAGGTCTTGATCCCGTGCAGCACGGCGCCGCGGATCACCGCGTTGAGTCCGGGGCAGTCCCCGCCGCTGGTCAGCAGTCCGATCTTCATCCGTACAGTCTCCTCCGGGTGGGCGGGGCGTGCGTGGCGGCCGGACGTGCGCCGGCACGCCCAGTCTAGTGAGTCCGGGCCCGGGCGGCAGGGCCGGGCCCGGCCGTGTTGGCCCCCGGCGCCGCCCGCCGGCCTGCGGCCTAGACTTCCCGGAAGGGGGCCCCGACGGGCCCGGAAGGAGGGGTGGCGTTGAACACGGACAAGGAACCGGCCCGGGAGAACCTGCGGGAGTTCATCGACAAGCTGGTCGACCAGGGGTACACGGTGCGGGACGGGCAGTCCCCGGACCCGGATCTCATCGATCCCGGGGGATCGGCCGTGGAGACCTGGCGGGAGGACTACCCGTACGACGAGCGGCTGTCGCGCGAGGAGTACGAGCTCGAGAAGTACCAGCTGCAGATCGAGCTGCTGAAGTTCCAGTACTGGGGCCAGGACCACGACCTCCAGCACGTCATCGTGTTCGAGGGCCGGGACGCCGCCGGCAAGGGCGGGACGATCAAGCGGTTCACCGAGCACCTCAACCCGCGCGCCGCCCGGGTGGTGGCCCTGACGAAGCCCTCGGATCGGGAGCGGGGCCAGTGGTACTTCCAGCGCTACATCCAGCACCTGCCCACGGCGGGGGAGATCGTGATGTTCGACCGCTCCTGGTACAACCGCGCCAACGTCGAGCGCGTCATGGGCTTCTGCACGGACCCGCAGTACGAGCAGTTCATGGCCCAGGCGCCCGTCTTCGAGAAGATGCTCGTGGACTCCGGCATCCACCTCACCAAGTTCTGGTTCTCCGTGACCCAGCACGAGCAGCGCACCCGGTTCGCGATCCGCCAGATCGACCCCGTGCGCCGGTGGAAGCTCTCGCCCATGGACCTGGCGTCCCTGGACCGGTGGGAGGACTACACCGAGGCGAAGGAGGAGATGTTCCTGCGCACGGACACCGACCACGCCCCGTGGATCACGGTGAAGTCCAACGACAAGAAGCGCGCCCGGCTCAACGCGATGCGCTTCTTCCTGGACCAGTTCGACTACGAGGACAAGGACCCGGACGTGGTCTATCCCCCCGACCCGCTGATCGTGCGCCGCGGCCTGGAGGCCGTCGGCGACTGAGGTGCGGCCCGGGGACGCGGGACGACGACGGCGCCGCCCGTCCCCTTCCGGGGGCGGGCGGCGCCGGTGCGCGGCGGTCGCGGCTCAGCGGCCGGGGCGGTCCACCAGGACGGTGTTGGCGGCGGCGTTGACGGCGGTCACGGCCACGACCGACGGCCAGGCCCCGATCCGCCGGGCCAGCGGGTGGGAGAGCCCGAAGCCCAGGACGTAGAGCGCGCCGAGCGCCGCCGTGGTGCCCGGCCCGCCGCGGTGCCACCACGTGTGGGCGGCCGCCGCGCCGGCCGCGGCCAGCACCGCCCCGCCCAGGGGGCGGACGCCGGTCGCCCGGGCGGTGGCGTACCCGCCGATCAGACCGGCGCTCACGAGCGCCGCCGCGGGCACCTGCTCCGCCGCGGCCACGGCGGTGTCCCGGGCGTCCGTCGCGGCGCTCACGCGGCGCCGCCCAGGTACTCCTGGAGCCGGCGCAGGCCCTCCGCGAGGTCGTCGTCGCCGAGGGCGTAGGACAGGCGCAGGAAGCCGGAGGGGCCGAACGCCTCGCCGGGCACCACGGCCACCTCCGCCTGCTCCAGGATCAGCTCGGCCAGCTCGGCGGAGGTCTGCGGCGTCGCGTCGCCGAAGCGCCGGCCGAGCAGGCCCCGCACGTCCGCGTAGGCGTAGAACGCGCCGGTCGGGGTGGGGCACTGCACGCCGTCGATGGCGTTGAGGGCCTCGACCATGACCCGGCGGCGGCGGTCGAAGGCCTCCCGCATCCGGTGGGCCTCGTCGAGCGGGCCGGACACGGCCGCCAGCGCCGCCCGCTGGGCCACGTTGTTGACGTTGGAGGTCAGGTGGGACTGCAGGTTCGTGGCCGCCTTGATCACGTCGGGGGCACCGATCATCCAGCCCACCCGCCAGCCGGTCATCGCGTACGTCTTGGCCACGCCGTTGAGGACGACCACGTTCTCGCCCAGCTCCGGCACCGCGGCGGCGATCGAGGTGAACGGCACGCCGTCGTAGGTGAGGTGCTGGTAGATCTCGTCGGTCAGCACGAAGATCCCCTTCTCCGCCGCCCAGCGGCCCACGGCCGCGGTCTCCTCGGGGGAGTACACGGCGCCCGTGGGGTTCGACGGCGAGCAGAACAGCAGGGCCTTGGTGCGCTCGGTCCACGCCGCCTCGAGCAGCTCGGGGGTGACCTTGTAGCCGAGCTCCGGCCCGGCGAAGACCTCGACCGGGTTGCCCCCGGCGAGCTTGATGGCCTCGGGGTAGGTGGTCCAGTACGGGGCGGGCAGCAGGACGTCGTCGCCCTCGTCCACGACCGTCGCGAAGGCCTGGAACACGGCCTGCTTGCCGCCGTTGGTGATGAGCACCTGGGCGGGCTCCACCGCGTAGCCGTCGTCCCGGGCGGTCTGCTCGGCCACCGCCCTGCGCAGCTCGGGCAGGCCCGCGGCCGGCGTGTACCGGAAGTTCGCCGGGTCCTGGAGGGCGGCCGCGGCGGCGTCCACGATGTACTGGGGGGTCGGGAAGTCGGGCTCCCCGGCGCCGAAGCCGATCACGGGCCGGCCGGCGGCCTTGAGGGCCTTCGCCTTCGCGTCCACGGCGAGCGTCGCGGACTCTGCGATGGCGCCGACGCGCCGGGAGATGCGGGACGTGGTCATGACCGGGGGCCTCCTGGAGGGGAACGGGCGGTCTCCGCCGGGTGCGGGGACGGCGGTGCGGACGCCCCCATGCTACTCGGGCGTCCGCACCGCGGGCCCGGCGCCCCGGCGGCCGCGCCCGCCCGGATTGCACCCCGCCGCCCGGGTCGCCTAGGATGGACGACTGGTGTCATCGGCGCCTGCTCGGCCGCGCCGTCACGGCGGGACCGGATGGTAGAGTCGGTGACCGGGTCCGAGCGATCGAGACCGGCGTCCCCACGCCGGCCGAGGCCGCGAGGCACGTAGGGCAGTGGCGCAATTGGTAGCGCAGCGGTCTCCAAAACCGCAGGTTGCAGGTTCGAGTCCTGTCTGCCCTGCTCCAGTCCGGGGTGGTCCCCGGCACCCCCACGGGGTGCCGGGAGCCGCCGCGGCGACGGCGGGCCGGCAGCACTGCGCGGCACGCACGAGTCCACACAGGGAGAGCCGATGTCGCAGACCACCGCCGGCCGCGCGTCGGGCCAGCCCCCGGAGCAGGGCGCGGAGAGCCCCCGCGGCGTCTTCGGGCGCCTGTTCCTGTTCCTGCGCCAGGTCGTCGGCGAGCTCCGGAAGGTGGTCACCCCCACCCGGCGCGAACTGGTCAACTACGTCCTGGTCGTCCTCGTGTTCGTCGCGTTCATGATGGTGCTCATCTCGGTCCTGGACCTGGCGTTCGGCCAGGCCGCCCTGTGGATCTTCGGGCAGGGGGACGCCGCCGGCTGATCCGGGCGGCGCACGGACCGGCGCGGCCGGCCACCGTGACCCAGCAGAGCACGACATCCACGAAAGAACTTTGAGGGAGATCCAGTGACCGAGCACGAGCTCGAAAACGGCACCGAGGCACCGGCCGAGGTCGACCAGCAGGCTCCGGAGCTGCCGGAGGCCGAGACCTCCGTGCAGGAGGACGACTTCGCGGCCGCCCACGACCCGGAGCACGCCCCGGTCGCCGACGAGGCTCCCGCCGCGCCCGCCGACGAGGAGGCCCCGCTCGAGGCGGAGGCCCCGGCCGACGAGGAGGCCCCGGCCGACGAGGAGGCCCCCGCGGCCGAGGACGAGGCGCCCGCCGTGGACCCCGTCGAGGAGTTCAAGTCGAAGCTGCGCCGCCAGGAGGGTGACTGGTACGTCATCCACACCTACGCCGGCTATGAGAACCGCGTGAAGACGAACCTCGAGACCCGCATCCAGTCCCTCAACATGGAGGACGACATCTTCCAGATCGAGGTGCCGATGGAGGAGGTCGTCGAGATCAAGAACGCCCAGCGCAAGATCGTGCGCCGGGTGCGGATCCCGGGCTACGTGCTGGTGCGCATGAACCTCACCGACGCCTCCTGGGGCGCGGTCCGCCACACCCCGGGCGTCACCGGCTTCGTCGGCCAGGACGCCTACAACCCGGTGCCGCTGCGCCTCGACGAGGTCTTCGAGATGCTCAACCCGGTCTTCGAGGCGCCGCAGGGCGCGGGGGCCGAGTCCTCCGCCCAGCCCAGCGCGCAGCCGCAGATCGACGTCGACTTCGAGGTCGGCGAGTCCGTCATCGTCAAGGAGGGCCCCTTCGAGACCCTCCCCGCCACGATCTCCGAGATCAAGGTGGAGTCCCAGCAGCTGGTCGTCCTCGTGTCGATCTTCGAGCGCGAGACCCCCGTCACCCTCGGCTTCAACCAGGTCTCCAAGATCTGAGCCCCGCGGGCCGCTCCGGCCCGCCCCAGTTCCCGGCCCCGCGGTGCATGCTTCGCCGCCGGGCCGCCCGGCCGCCGCGCCACGGCGGCCACCCGCCGTCGTACGCTCCTGTGCGCCGGTACGTCCAGCAGAAGAAGGACCAGCACATGGCTCCCAAGAAGAAGAAGGTCTCCGGCCTGATCAAGCTGCAGATCCAGGCAGGCGCCGCCAACCCGGCTCCTCCCGTGGGTCCGGCCCTCGGTCAGCACGGCGTCAACATCATGGAATTCTGCAAGGCCTACAACGCGGCCACGGAGTCCCAGCGCGGCAACATCGTGCCCGTGGAGATCACGGTCTACGAGGACCGCTCGTTCACCTTCGTCACGAAGACCCCGCCCGCCGCGCAGCTGATCAAGAAGGCCGCCGGCGTCGCCAAGGGCTCGGGTGTCCCGCACACCCAGAAGGTCGGCAAGCTCAGCATGGACCAGGTCCGCGAGATCGCCGAGACCAAGAAGGAAGACCTCAACGCCAACGACATCGACGCCGCCGCGAAGATCATCGCCGGCACCGCCCGCTCCATGGGCATCGAGGTCGAGTGACCAGCCTCGGCTGATCACCACCCACCGTTATTGACGTGGCAGGGCCGAGCGCGGCCCGCAGACCACAACTGCACAAGGAGAAGAAGCAGATGGCAAAGCGCAGCAAGGCATACCAGGCGGCCGCCGCCAAGATCGACGCGGGCACGCTGTACGCCCCGGCCGAGGCCGTGGCCCTGGCCAAGGAGCTCGACACCGCGAAGACCGACTCCACCGTGGAGGTCGTCCTCCGCCTCGGTGTCGACCCCCGCAAGGCCGACCAGATGGTCCGCGGTACCGTGAACCTGCCCAACGGCACCGGCAAGACCGCCCGCGTCGTCGTCTTCGCGACCGGCGACAAGGCCGCCGCCGCGGAGGAGGCCGGAGCGGACTACGTCGGCTCCGACGACCTGATCGCCCGCATCCAGGGCGGCTGGACCGACTTCGACGCCGCCGTGGCCACCCCGGACATGATGGGCAAGGTCGGCCGGCTGGGCAAGGTCCTCGGCCCCCGCAACCTGATGCCGAACCCCAAGACCGGCACCGTCACCATGGACGTGACCAAGGCCGTCAACGACATCAAGGGCGGCAAGATCGACTTCCGCGTCGACAAGCACTCGAACCTGCACTTCATCGTGGGCAAGACGTCCTTCGAGCTCGAGAAGCTGGCGGAGAACTACGGCGCCGCCCTCGAGGAGATCCTGCGCCTGAAGCCCTCCGCGTCGAAGGGCCGCTACATCACGAAGGCGACCGTCTCGACCACGTTCGGGCCGGGCATCCCGGTCGACCCGAACGCCACCGAGGTCGTCGTCGGCGCCTGACGCCGTGCACCGGAGCCCGCGGGGCTCCGACGGGTGGGGGCCCGGCCGATGCGGTCGGGCCCCTTTCCGTCCGACGGGACCATTCCTCCCACGACCCAGCAGCCGGCGGGCGTCCGCCGGTGCCCACGGAACGGAGACCCCCCACGTGAGCGAGCACCCCCCGGTGCGCATCGAGCAGATGCGCATCCCCGACGAGTTCGACGACGCCGCGCAGGAGCTGCTGGGGCGCGTCGCGGAGCTCGTGCGCCGGTCCCGGCAGCACGTGTGGGGGATCTCGGAGCTCACCGGTGACGCCCAGGAGCTCTACCGGGACCTGCTGGACCCCTTCGAGCGCGTGGTCGTCCTGCTGGCGTGGGCCGGGGACCGGCTGGCGGGACGGGCCGAGGTGCGGATGCCCCTGGTCACGCTCACCGACTCCGCCCACATCACCGTCGACGTGGACCCCGACGTCACCTCCCAGGGCACCGGCAGCGAGCTGCTGGCCGCCGCCGAGCAGCTCGCCGTGGGCGAGTCCCGCCGGCACCTGCGGATCCAGACCGAGCACCCCGGGCCCGAGGAGATCCAGGGCGACGGCAGCGTCACCGGGGTCTTCCCGCTGGTCACGCCAGGGATGGTCGAGTGGGTGGACGCCGCCGACGGCTCGGGCCGGCTGCCCGTGTCCAACCGGCAGACCCGCTTCGCCCTCAGCGCCGGCTACCGGCTCGAGTCGGTCAGCGACTTCGGGGTGCTGGACGTCCCCCTGCCGCCCGAGCGCGTCGCGGCCCTGCTGGACGAGGTCGCGGCCTCGCCGGCGCAGGAGCCGTACCGGATCCACGTCTGGAGCGGCCCGGCCCCCGAGGACCGGCTCGACGAGCTCGCCGCCCTGCACTCGCGCATGGCGACCGACTCGTTCCTGGCCCCCGTGGCCGCCGCCGAGCCAGAGCCCTGGGACGCCGAGCGCGTGCGGCGCACCGAGCAGCTGCGCGCCGAGGCGGGCAACCTCTCGCTCGTGGCCGTCGCCGAGCACGAGCCCACCGGACGCCTCGTCGGGATGACCGAGATCGTCCTGGCGGGGGAGGAGCCGCCGATCGGGATGCAGGACGAGACCGTGGTCCTGCGCGAGCACCGCCGCCGGTGGCTCGCCACCCGGCTGAAGCTGGCCAACCTGCAGCAGCTCGAGCGGCTGGCCCCGAGCGTGCGCACCGTCTACTCCTGGAGCCACAGCGGCGACGACCGGATGAGCCGGGTCAACGCCCGGCTGGGCTTCCGCGTGGCCGGGCGCAGCGGCGTGTGGGCCCGCGACTTCCCCTCCGCCTGAGCCGGGTCCGGGGCCGCCCCGGAGCCGATTTGGCCGCGGCGGGGGCCTCCGGTAGCCTGGGAGACACCAAAGACCGCCGGTCGTGGTCCCCTTGCCCCGTGCGCCCCGTTTCGGAGTGCGCGAAGCGGGAGGACAGCCGTAAGAGTTCCGCCAGGAACCGCCAGCGCAGGTGAACCAGCACAGCGAGCACGTCCCGTCCTGCACGGGGTGCGACGCCGAGCCCCGGGCATCTGCGCGGGGCTTTTTCTGTGCCCGGGCCCTTGCGGCAGCGACCGGCATCGAAGACCGGAAGGAGTACCATGGCGAACCCGGAAAAGGCAGCCGCGGTCGCCGAGTTGAAGGAACTGTTCTCCAACTCGGACGCCGCTGTCCTGACTGAGTACCGCGGCCTCACCGTGGCCCAGCTCAAGGAGCTGCGCCGCTCGCTCGGTGAGAACGCCGAATACGCCGTGGTGAAGAACACGCTGACCGCGATCGCGGCCAAGGAGCTGGGGATCGACGCGTTCGACGGCCAGCTCGCCGGCCCGAGCGCGATCGCCTTCATCTCGGGGGACCCCGTCGAGGCCGCCAAGAGCCTGCGTGACTTCGCCAAGGCGAACCCGCAGCTCGTCGTCAAGGGCGGTTACCTCGAGGGCAAGGCCCTGAGCGACGCGGAGATCAAGCAGCTCGCGGACCTCGAGTCCCGCGAGGTGCTGCTGGCCAAGGTGGCCGGTGCCGCGCAGGCGTCCCTGTCCCAGGCCGCGGCGCTGTTCCAGGCACCGCTGTCGAAGACCGTCCGCACGGCCGAGGCGCTGCGCGCCAAGGTCGAGGAGCAGGACGCCTGACCAGCATCCCCGCCGCGAGGCACATTCTCACCACGGAACCAGACCGTCCCGCGCCGACGAACCCGGCCGGGGCACACCATCGAAAAGGAGCCACAACCATGGCCAAGCTCACCACCGCTGAACTGATCGACGCGTTCAAGGAGCTCTCCCTCATCGAGCTCTCCGAGTTCGTGAAGGCCTTCGAGGAGACCTTCGACGTCACCGCCGCCGCCCCCGTGGCCGTCGCCGGTGCCGCCGCTCCGGCCGCCGCCGCCGAGGAGGCCGAGGAGCAGACCGAGTTCGACGTCGTCCTCGAGGCCGCCGGCGAGAAGAAGATCCAGGTCATCAAGGAGGTCCGCGCGCTGACCTCCCTCGGCCTCAAGGAGGCCAAGGACCTCGTGGACTCGGCCCCCAAGGCCGTCCTCGAGGGCGCCACCAAGGAGGCCGCGGACAAGGCCAAGGAGGCCCTCGAGGGCGCCGGCGCCACCGTCACCCTCAAGTAGGACCCCGGACGCGTCCCTTCACGGACGCTCCTGCGAGGCCCCGGACGCACGGCGTCCGGGGCCTCGTGCCGTGCCGGGCCCGGACGGTCTGTGGGAGACTGGGGGCACGACCACATCGGCCGCCCACGCGCAGCGGGAGAGTCCGGGCGGGGGAGGGCGGACGGGCCCCACCGGGCCTCGGACCACGAGGAGCTCACCTTGTCCTTCCTGCCACGCCACCTCGGCCCGGACGCCGCCGAGACCGCGATCATGCTCGAGACCGTCGGCGCGGCCGACCTCGACGAGCTCGTCGCCCGCGCCGTCCCCGCGACCATCGCCTCCTCCGAGCCGCTGGGCCTGCCCGCCCCGATGTCCGAGCACGAGGCCCTCGCGGCGCTGCGCCGGGTCGCGGCGAAGAACCGGGTGATGACCCAGATGATCGGGCAGGGCTACGCGGACACCGTCACCCCGCCCGCGCTGCGCCGCAACATCCTCGAGAACCCCGCCTGGTACACCTCCTACACCCCCTACCAGCCCGAGATCTCGCAGGGCCGCCTCGAGGCCCTGCTCACGTTCCAGAACGCCGTCATGGACCTCACCGGCCTGGACCTGGCGAACGCCTCCCTCCTGGACGAGGCCACCGCGGTGGCCGAGGCCGTGCTCATGATGCGCCGGGCCAACCGGAAGGCCACAAGCCGGCGCGTCGTCGTCGACGCCCGGACGCTCCCGCAGACCCTCGCCGTGCTGCGCGGGCGCTGCCGGGCCGTGGGCATCGAGCTGGTCGTCGCCGACCTCGCCGAGGGGCTGCCCGAGGGCGAGCTCTTCGGGGTGGTCCTGACCCAGGTGGGCGTCGACGGCGAGGTCGTCCCCCTCGCCGAGCGCGCCGAGGAGGCGCACGCGCGGGGGGCGCTCGTGGCCGTGGCCACCGACCTGCTGGCCCTGACCCTGCTGCGCTCCCCGGGGGAGCAGGGCGCGGACATCGCCGTGGGCTCGGCCCAGCGCTTCGGGGTGCCCCTGTTCTTCGGCGGGCCCCACGCCGCGTTCCTCGCCTGCCGCAAGGGCCTCGAGCGGAACCTGCCCGGTCGCCTGGTGGGCGTCTCCACCGATTCCTCCGGCCGGCCCGCCTACCGGCTGGCCCTGCAGACCCGCGAGCAGCACATCCGCCGCGAGAAGGCCACCTCGAACATCTGCACCGCCCAGGCGCTGCTGGCCGTCGTGGCCGGCGCCTACGCCGCCTACCACGGCGCGGACGGGCTCCGCGCCATCGCCGAGCGCGTGCACGGGCTGGCCGCCCGCCTGGCCGCCGGGCTCGCCGCGGCGGGCGTGCGCGTGGTCCACGACCGGTTCTTCGACACCGTGCTCGCCGAGGTCCCCGGCCGCGCCGACGCCGTCGTGGCCGCCGCCGCGGAGCGCGGGATCAACGTCCGCCGGGCCGGCGCGGACCACGTCTCCGTGTCGGTGGGGGAGCCCCACGACGAGCGCGACGTCGACGCCGTGCTCGCGGCCTTCGGCGCCGCGGCTACGGACGACGCGGGCGGGGCGTGGGGCCTGCCCGCCGAGCTGCTGCGCACCGACTCCTACCTGACCCACCCCGTGTTCACGCTGCACCGCTCCGAGACCGCGATGATGCGCTGGCTGCGCTCCCTCGCGGACAAGGACCTGGCCCTCGACCGGACCATGATCCCGCTCGGCTCCTGCACCATGAAGCTCAACGCCGCCGCGGAGATGGAGCCCATCAGCTGGCCCGAGTTCGCCTCGATCCACCCGCTCGCCCCCGAGGACCAGACCCTCGGCTGGCGCGAGCTCATCGCCCAGCTCGAGTCCTGGCTCACGGAGATCACCGGCTACGCCGCGGTCTCCGTCCAGCCCAACGCCGGCTCCCAGGGCGAGCTCGCCGGGCTCCTCGCGATCCGGCGCTACCACCTCTCCCGGGGCGACCGGCAGCGCACCACCGTCCTCATCCCGTCCTCGGCCCACGGCACCAACGCCGCCTCCGCGGTGCTCGCGGACCTCAAGGTGGTGGTCGTGGCCACCGCCGGGGACGGCTCCGTGGACCTGGACGACCTCGCCGCGAAGATCGGGAGCGTGGGGGAGGAGCTGGCGGGCATCATGGTCACCTACCCCTCCACGCACGGCGTGTTCGAGGAGCAGATCACGGCCGTGTGCGAGGCCGTGCACGCGGCGGGGGGCCAGGTCTACGTGGACGGCGCCAACCTCAACGCGCTCATGGGCCTCGCCCGGCCGGGCCGCTTCGGCGGGGACGTCTCCCACCTGAACCTGCACAAGACCTTCTGCATCCCGCACGGCGGCGGGGGGCCCGGCGTGGGGCCCGTGGCCGTGGCGGAGCACCTCGTGCCGTTCCTGCCCGGGGACCCCGCGGCCCCGGACGGCGGGGAGGACTCCTTCCCCGTGTCCCAGGCCCGCCACGGGTCGGCCGGGGTGCTGCCGATCTCCTGGATGTACATCGCCATGACCGGCGCGGAGGGGCTCACCGCGTCGTCGCGCACCGCGATCCTCAGCGCGAACTACGTCTCCGCCCGGCTGGCCGACGTCTTCCCGACCCTCTACACCGGCCCGGGCGGGTTCGTGGCCCACGAGTGCATCCTCGACCTGCGCGCGCTCACGAAGGCCTCCGGGGTGACCGCGGAGGACGTCTGCAAGCGGCTCGTCGACTACGGCTTCCACGCCCCCACCCTCGCGTTCCCGGTGGCGGGCACGCTCATGGTGGAGCCCACGGAGTCCGAGAACCTCGCGGAGCTCGACCGGTTCGTGGCCGCGATGCGCGCGATCCACGCGGAGATGACCGCCGTGGCCGACGGCGAGGTCGCACTCGAGGACTCGGTCCTGCGCCGCGCGCCGCACACCGCGGAGGTGCTCACGGCCGACGAGTGGGACCGTGCCTACCCCCGGTCCCGGGCCGCCTACCCGCTGCCCGAGCTGCGCCGGGCCAAGTACTGGCCGCCCGTGGGCCGGGTGGAGAACGCCGCCGGGGACCGCAACCTCGTCTGCAGCTGCCCGCCGGTCGAGGCGTTCGCGGCCGCGGGCTGACCCGCGGGCCCGGCGCCCCCGGTGCCGGTGAGACCCGGAGCACGAAATTTCCCATCCTACGACCGGTGGACGCCCGCGTCCACCGGTCGTGTGGACAGAGCCGCACATCGCGTCTATGCTGGATCTTTGCGTTGTCCCTCATTCTGCGTGCCTTCATATAGCGGTGGGCGCCCCCGGGGAGCGAACCAGCATCTCGAGTCCGCTGGCCCTCGCACACCCGTATCCCCGATTCGGGTACTGCGCGATTCAACTGCAGGTCTGTGGAAGGAATCCATCTTGGTCGCCTCGAGCACCGATTCGAACGTAACCGCTAACCGACCGGCCGACGGGAACATCCCGCGCCGCATCTCCTTCGCCAAGATCCATGAACCGCTGGACGTGCCGAACCTGCTGGCCCTCCAGACGGACAGCTTCGACCGTCTCGTGGGCAACGAGCGGTGGCAGGCCCGCGTCCAGCAGGCCATCGAGACCGGGGAGCAGGGCATCGCCCGCACCTCCGGGCTGTCCGACATCTTCGAGGAGATCTCCCCGATCGAGGACTTCCAGGGCACCATGTCCCTGTCCTTCTCGGAGCCGGAGTTCTACGACCCGAAGTACACCATGGACGAGTGCAAGGACCGGGACGCCACGTACTCGGCGCCCCTGTACGTCAAGGCCGAGTTCATGAACAACAACACGGGCGAGATCAAGCAGCAGACCGTGTTCATGGGCGACTTCCCGCTGATGACCGAGAAGGGCACCTTCGTCATCAACGGCACCGAGCGTGTCGTCGTGTCCCAGCTCGTCCGCTCGCCGGGCGCCTACTTCGAGCGCGGCCAGGACCGCACCTCGGACAAGGACATCTACTCCGCGAAGATCATCCCCTCGCGCGGCGCGTGGTTCGAGCTCGAGATCGACAAGCGCGACCAGGTGGGCGTGCGCCTCGACCGCAAGCGCAAGCAGTCGGTCACCGTGCTGCTCAAGGCCCTCGGCTGGAGCGAGTCCCGCATCCTCGAGGAGTTCGGGGAGTTCGACTCCATCCGGGCGACCCTCGAGAAGGACACCGTCGAGTCCCGCGAGGACGCGCTGCTGGACATCTACCGCAAGCTGCGCCCGGGGGAGCCGCCCACGGTCGACGCCGCGCAGGCGCTGCTCGACAACATGTACTTCAACTCCAAGCGCTACGACCTCGCGAAGGTCGGCCGGTACAAGATCAACCGGAAGCTGGGCCTCGACAAGGCGTTCGAGGACGAGGACGCCTCCGTGCTGTCGGTCGACGACATCGTCGCGATGATCCGCTACCTCGTCACCCTGCACGCCGGCGGCGGCACCATGAAGGGCGTGCGCGACGGCGAACCCCGCGAGGTCGTCGTGGACGTCGACGACATCGACCACTTCGGCAACCGCCGCATCCGCGCCGTGGGCGAGCTGATCGAGAACCAGATCCGCACGGGCCTGTCCCGCATGGAGCGCGTGGTGCGTGAGCGCATGACCACCCAGGACGTCGAGGCGATCACCCCGCAGACCCTGATCAACATCCGTCCCGTCGTGGCGGCGATCAAGGAGTTCTTCGGCACCTCGCAGCTGTCGCAGTTCATGGACCAGAACAACCCGCTCGCGGGCCTGACCCACAAGCGCCGCCTGTCCGCGCTCGGCCCGGGCGGTCTCTCCCGCGACCGCGCCGGCATGGAGGTCCGTGACGTCCACCCGTCGCACTACGGCCGCATGTGCCCGATCGAGACCCCCGAGGGCTCCAACATCGGCCTCATCGGCTCGCTGGCGACCTACGGGCGGATCAACCCGTTCGGCTTCATCGAGACCCCGTACCGCAAGGTCGTCGGCGGCCTCGTCACCGACGAGGTCGAGTACCTCACCGCCGACGACGAGCGCGGCGTGACGATCGCCCAGGCCAACGCCCCGCTGGGCCCGGACAACCGGTTCGCCGAGGACGCCGTCCTCGCGCGCGCCGCCGACGGCTCGGGCGAGGCCGTGCTGGTCGACCCGACCGCCGTGCAGTTCATGGACGTCTCCCCGCGCCAGATGGTGTCCGTGGCGACCGCGCTCATCCCGTACCTGGAGCACGACGACGCCAACCGCGCGCTCATGGGCGCCAACATGCAGCGCCAGGCCGTGCCGCTGCTCGAGTCCGAGGCCCCGCTCGTGGGCACCGGCATGGAGCGCTACGCGGCCCTGGACGCCGGGGACTCCGTGCTGGCCCGCAAGGCCGGCGTGGTCGAGGAGGTCTCGGCGAACCTCGTGCGCGTGCTCAACGACGACGGGACGACCACGGTCTACCCGATCAACAAGTTCACGCGCTCCAACCCGGGCAACACCTACAACCAGCGCGTCATCGTCTCCGAGGGCGATCGCGTCGAGGAGCGCTCGGTCATCGCCGACGGCCCCTCCACGGACCAGGGCGAGCTGGCCCTGGGCAAGAACCTGCTGGTCGCCTACATGTCCTGGGAGGGCCTCAACTACGAGGACGCGATCATCCTCTCCCAGCGCATGGTCTCGGAGGACGTGCTCACCTCGATCCACATCGAGGAGCACGAGATCGACGCCCGCGACACGAAGCTGGGCGCCGAGGAGATCACCCGGGACATCCCGAACGTGTCCGAGGAGGTGCTGTCCGCCCTCGACGAGCGCGGCATCATCCACATCGGCGCGGAGGTCCAGGCCGGCGACATCCTCGTGGGCAAGGTCACCCCGAAGGGCGAGACCGAGCTGACCCCGGAGGAGCGCCTGCTGCGGGCGATCTTCGGCGAGAAGTCCCGCGAGGTGCGCGACACGTCCCTGAAGGTGCCCCACGGCGAGTCCGGCACCGTCATCGGCGTGCGCGTCTTCGACCGCGACGACGAGGACGACGACCTGCCCGCGGGCGTCAACCAGGTGGTCCGGGTGTACGTGGCGCAGAAGCGCAAGATCACGGACGGCGACAAGCTCGCCGGCCGCCACGGCAACAAGGGCGTCATCTCGAAGATCCTGCCCCTGGAGGACATGCCGTTCCTCGAGGACGGGACCCCCGTGGACATCATCCTCAACCCGCTGGGCGTGCCCGGCCGCATGAACCTGGGGCAGGTCCTCGAGGTGCACACCGGCTGGCTCGCGAAGCAGGGCTGGAACATCGAGGGCGACCCCGAGTGGCTCGACCGGCTGCCGAACTTCCCGAAGCAGTCCGGCCCCACGAACGTGGCCACCCCGGTGTTCGACGGCGCGCGCGAGGAGGAGATCTTCGACCTCCTCGACCACACCAACCCGACGCGCGACGGCGTGCGGCTGATCGACCGGTCCGGCAAGGCCCGGCTGTTCGACGGCCGCTCCGGCGAGCCGTTCCCGGACCCGGTGTCGGTGGGCTACCAGTACATCCTGAAGCTGCACCACCTGGTGGACGACAAGATCCACGCGCGCTCCACCGGCCCGTACTCCATGATCACCCAGCAGCCGCTGGGCGGTAAGGCGCAGTTCGGCGGCCAGCGCTTCGGCGAGATGGAGGTCTGGGCGCTCGAGGCGTACGGCGCCGCCTACACGCTGCAGGAGCTGCTGACGGTCAAGTCCGACGACGTGCACGGGCGCGTGAAGGTCTACGAGGCCATCGTGAAGGGCGAGAACATCCCCGAGCCGGGTGTCCCCGAGTCCTTCAAGGTCCTCATCAAAGAGATGCAGTCGCTGTGCCTGAACGTCGAGGTGCTCTCGGCGGACGGCAACACCATCGAGATGCGCGATTCGGATGACGAGGTCTTCCGGGCGGCCGAGGAACTGGGCATCGATCTCTCGCACTCCGAGCCCAGCTCGGTCGAAGAGGTCTGATCCCGCTCGGTCCACCCCGACGAGACGTCAACTTTTCCAGAGAAAGAGATAAAGGACCCTCATGTCCAACGAATCTTCACTAGGCCTCATGCGGATCGGTCTTGCGACCGCGGAGGACATCCGGACCTGGTCCTACGGCGAGGTCAAGAAGCCGGAGACCATCAACTACCGCACGCTCAAGCCCGAGAAGGACGGCCTGTTCTGCGAGAAGATCTTCGGTCCCACCCGGGACTGGGAGTGCTACTGCGGCAAGTACAAGCGCGTGCGCTACAAGGGCATCATCTGCGAGCGCTGCGGCGTGGAGGTCACCCGCGCCAAGGTGCGCCGTGAGCGCATGGGCCACATCGAGCTCGCCGCTCCCGTGACCCACATCTGGTACTTCAAGGGCGTGCCCTCGCGGCTCGGCTACCTGCTGGACCTCGCCCCGAAGGACCTGGAGAAGGTCATCTACTTCGCGGCGTACATGATCACGTCGGTGGACGAGGACGCCCGCCACGACGACCTGCCGAACCTGCAGGCCGCCGTGGACCGGGAGAAGGCGCAGATGGAGTCCACCCGCGACTCCGACATCGCCGCGATCGCCCGCGACCTCGAGACCGAGCTCGGCCGGGTTGAGGAGGAGGGCGGCAAGGCCGCGGAGAAGCGCAAGCTCCGCGACTCCGCCGACCGCCAGATGGCCAACGTGCGCAAGCGCGCCAACCTGGAGATCGACCGCCTCGAGCAGGTCTGGGACCGCTTCAAGAACCTCAAGGTCAACGACCTCGAGGGAGACGAGGCGCTCTACCGCGTCATGGTGGACCGCTACGGCATGTACTTCGAGGGCTCGATGGGCGCCGAGGCGATCAAGAAGCGCCTCGAGACCTTCGATCTCGAGGCGGAGGCCGAGTCCCTGCGGGAGACCATCGCCACCGGCAAGGGTCAGCGCAAGACCCGCGCCCTGAAGCGGCTCAAGGTCGTCAACGCGTTCCTGACCACGGACAACTCGCCGCTGGGCATGGTCCTGGACGCCGTCCCGGTGATCCCGCCGGAGCTGCGCCCGATGGTCCAGCTCGACGGCGGCCGCTTCGCCACATCGGACCTCAACGACCTCTACCGGCGCGTGATCAACCGCAACAACCGGCTCAAGCGCCTGCTGGACCTGGGCGCCCCGGAGATCATCGTCAACAACGAGAAGCGGATGCTGCAGGAGGCCGTGGACTCGCTGTTCGACAACGGCCGCCGCGGCCGCCCGGTCACCGGGCCGGGCAACCGTGCGCTGAAGTCGCTGTCCGACATGCTCAAGGGCAAGCAGGGCCGGTTCCGGCAGAACCTGCTCGGCAAGCGCGTCGACTACTCCGGCCGCTCGGTCATCGTGGTCGGCCCGCAGCTGAAGCTGCACCAGTGCGGTCTGCCGAAGCAAATGGCGCTGGAGCTGTTCAAGCCGTTCGTGATGAAGCGGCTGGTGGACCTCAACCACGCGCAGAACATCAAGTCGGCCAAGCGCATGGTCGAGCGCTACCGCCCCCAGGTGTGGGACGTGCTCGAGGAGGTCATCACCGAGCACCCCGTGCTGCTCAACCGTGCCCCCACCCTGCACCGTCTGGGCATCCAGGCGTTCGAGCCGCAGCTCGTCGAGGGCAAGGCCATCCAGCTCCACCCGCTCGTGTGCGGCGCGTTCAACGCCGACTTCGACGGCGACCAGATGGCCGTGCACCTGCCCCTGTCCCCGGAGGCCCAGGCCGAAGCGCGCATCCTGATGCTGTCCTCGAACAACATCCTGAAGCCCTCGGACGGCAAGCCGATCGCACTGCCCTCGCAGGACATGATCATCGGGCTGTACCACCTCACCACCGTCCGCGAGGGCGAGGAGGGGGAGGGCCGCTCGTTCTCCTCCGTGGCCGAGGCGATCATGGCCCACGACGCCGGCCGGCTGCACCTCAACGCGCTGTGCCGGATCGAGCTGGACGACTTCGTGCCGTTCGAGGGCTGGGAGGCCCCCGAGGGCTGGGAGCCGGGTCAGCCGGTGCTGGTGCAGACCACGCTGGGCCGCGTGCTGTTCAACGAGACGCTGCCCGAGGACTACCCCTGGGACGAGGCCGTCGCGGACAAGAAGCACCTGTCCGCGCTGGTCAACGATCTCGCGGAGCGGTACCCGATGGTCACCGTGGCGCACACGCTGGACGAGCTCAAGGACGCCGGGTTCCACTGGGCGGCCCGCTCGGGCGTGACCGTGGCGATCTCGGACATCGCGACCCCGCCGGAGAAGCCCGCCATCATGGAGGGCTACGAGGCGCAGGCCGCGAAGATCCAGGGCCAGTACGACCGTGGTCTGATCGACGACGACGAGCGCCGCTCGGAGCTCATCGACATCTGGACCAAGGCCACGGACGAGGTCGCCCAGGCCATGCAGGCGAACCTGTCGCCGCTGAACACCATCAACCGCATGGTGTCCTCCGGCGCCCGAGGCAACTGGATGCAGGTCCGCCAGATCGCCGGCATCCGCGGGCTCGTGTCCAACCCCAAGGGCGAGATCATGCCCCGCCCGATCAAGTCCTCGTACCGCGAGGGTCTGTCGGTGCTGGAGTACTTCATCGCGACCCACGGTGCCCGCAAGGGCCTGGCCGACACCGCGCTGCGCACGGCGAACTCGGGCTACCTGACCCGTCGTCTCGTCGACGTCTCCCAGGACGTCATCGTGCGGGAGGCGGACTGCATGACGGAGCGCGGCCTGAACCTGCCGCTCGCCGACGTGCAGGAGAGCGGGTCCCGCGTGCTGCACGAGGACATCGAGAACACGGTGCACGGCCGGGTGCTCGCGGTGGACGTCGTGGACGCCAACGGCGAGATCCTGGCCGAGGCCGGCACGGACCTCTCCGACGGGCTCATCAGCGCCCTCTTCGCGGGCGGGGCCGACACGGTGCGCGTGCGCTCCGTGCTGACCTGCGAGTCCGCGGTGGGCGTCTGCGCGGCCTGCTACGGCCGCTCGCTGGCGTCCAACCAGCTGGTGGACATCGGCGAGGCCGTCGGCATCATCGCCGCGCAGTCCATCGGCGAGCCGGGCACGCAGCTCACGATGCGCACCTTCCACACCGGTGGTGTGGCGTCCTCGGACGGCGACATCACCCAGGGTCTGCCCCGTATCCAGGAGCTCTTCGAGGCCCGCACGCCCAAGGGCGTCGCGCCGATCTCGGAGGTCGCCGGGCGGGTCAGCATCGAGGACACCGAGAAGGCCCTGAAGCTCGTCGTGACCCCGGACAACGGGGACGAGGCGATCGGGTACCCGGTGCTGCGCCGCGCCAAGCTGCTCGTGACCGAGGGCGACCACGTCGAGGTCGGCCAGCAGCTGGTCTCGGGCGCCGTCGACCCCAAGGAGGTGCTGCGCATCCGCGGTCCGCGGCAGGCGCAGAAGCACCTCGTGGACGAGGTGCAGCGCGTGTACCGCTCCCAGGGCGTGGGCATCCACGACAAGCACGTCGAGGTCATCGTGCGGCAGATGCTGCGCCGCGTGACGATCATCGAGTCGGGCGAGACGGACCTGCTGCCGGGCGAGCTCGTCGAGAACGTGCGCTTCCTGGAGGCCAACCGCAAGGCCGTGGCCGAGAGCAGCCGGCCGGCCGCCGGCCGCCCGGAGCTGATGGGCATCACCAAGGCCTCGCTGGCCACCGACTCGTGGCTGTCGGCCGCGTCCTTCCAGGAGACCACCCGCGTGCTCACGCAGGCGGCCATGGAGGGCAAGTCCGACCCGCTGGTGGGCCTCAAGGAGAACGTGATCATCGGCAAGCTGATCCCGGCCGGCACCGGGCTCGCGCGGTACAACAACATCGACGTGGAGCCGACGGACGAGGCGAAGGCCTCGCTGTTCACGGAGCCGGGCTCGTTCTCGGACTTCAGCTACGCGGAGGAGAACTCCTCGCCCGCCGAGTTCCAGGCGATCCCGCTGGAGGACTACGACTTCGGCTCCAACTGAGGTCGGCGTCCCCCGCAGGACGTGATCACCCTCGTGGTCACCACGGCAGCCCCGTTCCGGAAGTAGCGTCTTCCGGGGCGGGGCTGCCCCCGTCCCGCGGCCGGTCACGGGGCCGGGCCGCGGACCAGGAAGGAGCCCCAGGAGTCACCATGGCGAACTCACCCACCGGGGAGTCCGTGCTCGAGCGGGCGGACCGGATCCTCGCGGCGTTCACGGCGGAGGACTCGCGGCTGACCGGGGGCCGGATCGCGGCCCTCACCGGGCTGCCCACCGCCACCGCGCACCGGCTCGCCCGGGACATGGCCCGCCAGGGCTGGCTCGAGCGGGTGGAGGGCGGGCACTACGTGGTCGGCACCCGGCTGTGGGAGCTGGTCAACCGCTCCTCGCGCGAGCTCGGCCTGGCGCGCGCCGCCCGCCCCTTCATGGGCGACATCCACGCGGTGCTGCGCCAGCACGTGCAGCTCGGCATCGTGGAGGGCCGCGAGGTGCTGCTCGTGGAGCGGCTCTCCCACCCCCGGGCGGTGCCCGTCCGGTCGGAGGTGGCCGGCCGGCTGCCCCTGCACCTGTCGGCCACGGGCCTCGTGCTGCTGGCGCACGCCCCCCAGGACTACCAGGAGGAGTACCTGCAGGGGCCCCTCACCGCGTTCACCGAGCTCTCGCCGACCGAACCCGCGGTGCTGGCCGCGGAGCTCGAGCGGATCCGCGGCGCGGGCCACGCCCTGCAGACCGGCTATCTCGAGGCCGGCACGGCGGGGATCGCCGTCCCCGTGCGGGGGCGCGGCGACCAGGTGGTGGCGGGCCTGGGCGTCATCACCCCGGCGGGCGACCCGGCCGCGCGGGCCGGGGCGATCGTCCAGGCGCTGCACACCGCGGCGCACGGCATCCGCCGGACCCTGCGGGACGCCCCCCGCTGAGACGGGCCGCGGCACCGGCTCCCGGGCACACCGCGCCCGTCGCCCCCAGCATCCCGTTCAACGGGACGACTGTGGTGCCGCCCACAGCCCGCTGAGACACTGGACACGATTCCCGTCGTATCACCAGGAGCACTCATGAGCGCACAGCGCACCGTTCTCAGCACGCAGGTCGGCATCGTGGGCGGCGGCCCCGCCGGGCTGATGCTGGCCCACCTGCTCGGCCGCGCCGGCATCGACAGCATCGTGGTCGAGAAGCGCGACAAGGACACCATCCACGCCACCCACCGGGCGGGCATCCTCGAGGCGCCCACGGTGCGGATGCTGACCGACTCCGGCGTCGACGGGCGGGTGCTCACGGAGGGCCACGAGCACGAGGGCACCGTGCTGCGCTTCGAGGGGGAGAGCCACCGGATCGACTTCAAGGAGCTCGTCGGCGAGTCCGTGTGGCTCTACCCGCAGAACGAGGTGTTCCTGGACCTGGCCGACGCCCGGGAGCGCGACGGCGGCGACGTCCGCTGGTCCGTCACGGACACCGAGGTGGTCGACCTGACCACCGACCGGCCCGGCATCCGCTTCACCGACGCCGCGGGCGAGGACTTCGAGATCCGCTGCGAGATCCTCGTGGGCGCCGACGGCTCGCAGAGCATCTGCCGCCGCGCCATCCCGGAGCAGGAGCGCACCGACAACTTCATCGAGTACCCCTTCGCCTGGTTCGGCATCCTCGCCGAGGCCCCGCCGAGCGCCCCGGAGCTCATCTACTCGAACTCCGAGCACGGCTTCGCCCTCATCTCCCAGCGCAGCGGGACGGTCCAGCGGATGTACTTCCAGTGCGACCCCGAGGAGGACGTCGACGACTGGGACGACGAGCGGATCTGGGCCGAGCTCCAGCGCCGGGTCGAGGGCCCCGACGGGCTCCGGCTCCAGGAGGGCCCCATCTTCGACAAGACCGTGCTGAAGTTCCGCTCCTACGTCTGCGAGCCCCTGCGCCACGGCAACCTGTTCCTCGTCGGCGACGCCGGCCACACCGTCCCCCCGACCGGCGCCAAGGGCCTGAACCTCGCGTTCTGCGACGTCCGCGTGCTCGCCCCGGCGATCGTCGAGTTCTTCCGCTCGGGCGACGGCACCGGGCTGGCCGGGTACTCGGCCACGGCGCTGGAGCGGGTGTGGAAGGCGCAGAACTTCTCCTACTGGGCCACCCACCTCATGCACGCCCAGCCGGGGGAGAACCCCTTCAACCAGAAGCGCCGGCGCGGCGAGTTCAAGGCGATCACCGGCTCCGAGCGCGGCGCCGCCTACTTCGCGGAGTCCTACACCGGCTGGCCCGACGACCGCTGACCCCCGGCCCCGCCGGGGTCCTCCACTGTGACCTCACAATAAGTTCGCACAGTGAACACATGTGCGAATGCTGCACCGAATGGGCTAGCCTCGGAGAGTTCGCCGTGGGCACCACGCCCGCCGGTGCGGCAGCCACCTCGCAACAAAGGAGCTGAACCATGACCGACCAGGACCAGGGGCCGGAGGAGTCCTTCGTGCACCTCACCCCGAAGGGCCCCGACGACGCGGCGGACACGCAGGCCGACCTCGACCGCGAGATGGCCGGCATCAGCGCCGACTACAGCGCGTCCGGCCGCACCGAGACGCAGCCGCGGCTGGACTACGCGCCCTACCGCAGCTCGATCCTGCGGCACCCCACCAAGGACCTGCACCACGCGGACCCGGAGACCATCGAGCTGCACGCGCCCGCCTTCGGCGAGCGGGACGTGCACCGGCTCGAGTCGGACCTGACCATCCAGTCGGGCGGGGAGCCCATCGGCGAGCGGATCAAGATCCGCGGCCGGGTCCTCGACGGCGACGGCCGGCCCGTGCGCCGCCAGCTCGTGGAGATCTGGCAGGCCAACGCGGCCGGGCGGTACATCCACAAGCGGGACCAGCACCCGGCTCCCATCGACCCGAACTTCACCGGCGTGGGGCGCTGCCTGACCGGCGACGACGGATCCTACGAGTTCGTCACCATCAAGCCCGGGCCGTACCCCTGGAAGAACCACCACAACGCCTGGCGGCCCGCGCACGTGCACTTCTCCCTGTTCGGCACGGACTTCACCCAGCGGATGATCACCCAGATGTACTTCCCCTCGGACCCGCTGTTCGCGCTGGACCCGATCTTCCAGTCGATCGTGGACCCCGAGGCCCGCCGCCGGCTCGTGGCCGACTACGACCACGAGGCGTCCGAGCACGAGTGGCTGCTCGGCTACACCTGGGACATCGTGCTCAGCGGCTCGAACCGCACCTGGACGGAAGGCGACTCCAATGTCTGAGACCCCCGCGACCCCCGCACTCCCGGCCACCCCCGGCCAGACCATCGGGCCGTTCTTCGGCTACGCGCTGCCCTACGACAAGGGCGAGCTGCTCGTCCCGCTCGGGCACCCGCAGGCGGTGCGCCTGCACGGCACGGTGACCGACGGCCACGGCGACCTCGTGCCGGACGCCATGCTCGAGATCTGGCAGGCCGACGGCAACGGCGACGTCCCCACCGCGACCGGCTCGCTCGTGCGCGACGGCTACACCTTCACCGGCTTCGGCCGCGCGTCCGTCGACAACGAGGGTCACTACACCTTCACCACCGTTGACCCGGGGCCGACCGAGCCCGGCAAGGCGCCGTTCATCACGCTGACCGTCTTCGCCCGGGGCGTGACGAACCGGCTGTTCACCCGCATCTACCTGCCGGAGGACACCGAGGCCCTCGCGAACGACCCGCTGCTGCGCTCCCTGCCCGAGGACCGCCGCCGCACCCTGGTCGCCGAGCGGGAGGCCGACGGCTCCCTGCGCTTCGACCTCCGGCTCCAGGGCGAGGGCGAGACCGTCTTCCTCACCTACCCGAACCTCCAGGTGTGACCGTTCCGTGCGCGGGCCCCGGCCGCCCGGGGGCCCCCGCACGGCACCACCCCGCCACGGACGACCCGACGACCACCGAAGGAGGACGCGCATGACCGACGCCGGGCTGCTCCGCCCCGGAGCCCACCGGGGTGACGCGCACACGGACGACACCGCGGTGCTCCAGGCGCTGCTCGACGTCGAGGCCGCCTGGGTCGCCGCGCAGGCGGACGCCGGGCTCGCCCCGCGCGCCGCCGCGGCGTCCGCGCGTGCGGCCGCCCGCGCCGCCGACTACGACGCCGGGGACATCGCCCGGCGCGCCGAGGGCGGCGGCAACCCCGTCATCCCGCTCCTCGCCGACTACCGGCGCCGGCTGGGGCAGCTCGACCCCGGCGCCGTGCGCTTCGTGCACCGCGGCCTGACCAGCCAGGACGTCATGGACACCGCCATGATGCTGCTGGCCCGGCGCGCCGCCGTCCCCCTCGCTGAGCGACTGTCCGAGACGGCCGACGCCCTGGCCCGGCTGGCGGACGTCCACCGCGGCACCGTCCAGGCCGCCCGCACCCTGACCCAGCACGCGCTGCCGACCACCTTCGGGCTCAAGGCCGCCGGCTGGCTGGCCGGGCTGCAGGACCTCGAGGCGGACCTCGCCGGGCTCGCCCGGCTCCCGGTGTCCTGCGGCGGCGCCGCCGGCACCCTCGCCGGCAGCCTCGCGCTCTTCCCGGGCGCCCCCGACGCCGCCGAGCAGGCCCTCGAGCTCGCCCGCCGCTGGGCCGACGAGCTCGGCCTGAGCCTGCCGCCGCACGTGTGGCACGCCACCAGGCGGCCGGTGCTGCGCACCGGCGAGACCTTCGCGGCGGTCTGCGCGGCCCTCGGCCGGATCGCCAACGACGTCCTGCTGCTCTCCCGCCCCGAGCTCGGCGAGCTGCGGGAACCGGCCGTCGAAGGGCGCGGCGTGTCCTCGGCGATGCCGCAGAAGCAGAACCCGGTGCTGTCCGTGCTGCTCAAGCGCACCGCCCTGACGGCGCCGCAGCTCGTGGCCCAGCTCCACGTCGCCGCCGCCCAGTTCGTCGACGAGCGCCCCGACGGCGCCTGGCACACGGAGTGGCCGGCACTGCGGGAGCTCGCCCGGCTCGCCGTCGCGGCGTCGTCGCACGCGGCCGAGCTCACGGCCGGGCTCACCGTGCAGAGCGCCCGGATGCGGGCCAACCTGGACGCGTCGGGTCCCGCCGTGCTCGCCGAGCGGATCAGCGCGGAGCTCGCGCCCCTGCTGCCGCCCGCCGCCGACGGCGCCACGGGGCGGCAGCGCGTGCAGGAGGTCGTGCGCGAGCACGCGACCGACGGACCGGGCATGCTCGACGCCCTCGTGGGCCTCGCCGCCGGCACCGCCCTGGCCGACGGCACCCCCGTGGACCGGGACGTCGTGGCCGGGCTGCTCGACCCCGCCGGGTACCTCGGGGCCAACGACCTGCTGATCGACCGCGTGCTCGCGCAGCACCGCCGGTCCGCGAACGACCGTCCGTCCATCACCCGGACCAGCCCAGGAGCATCCGCATGACCGTCCCCGTCCTCACCCTCGTCGAGTTCTCGACCCGCCGGGCCCCGTCGCCGCGGGCGCCCCTGCTGGTGCTGGGCCCGGGGCTCGGCACCTCCGCCGCCTCGCTGTGGTCCGCCGCGGCGCACCTGCTGGAGGCCGACCTGCGCGTGGTCGGCTGGGACCTCCCCGGCCACGGCGGCTCCGCGCCCGCCGACGAGCCGTTCGGCACCGCCGAGCTGGCCCGGGGCGTGCTCGACGCCGTGGACCGGTACCAGGAGGCCGCCGGCCTCGAAACCGGAGGTCCGTTCTACTACGCGGGCACCTCCCTCGGCGGCTGCGTCGGCCTCCAGCTGCTGCTCGACGCGCCGCACCGGCCGGCGGCGGCCGTGCTGGTGGGCACCGCCGCCCGGGTGGGGGAGCCCGCCGCGTGGTCCGAGCGCGCCCGGCTCGTGGCCGCCGCCGGCACCCCCACCCAGATCGTCGGCTCCGCGCAGCGGTGGTTCGCCCCGGGCTTCATCGAGCGGGACGCGGTCACGACCACCGGGCTGCTGCACGCCCTCCAGGACGCGGACCGGTTCTCCTACGCCCGGGCCTGCGAGGCCCTCGCGGGCTTCGACGCGACCGGGCGCCTCGGCGCCGTCGACGTCCCCGTGCTCGCCGTGGTCGGCGCGCAGGACGCCGCCACGCCGCCCGACGCCGTGGCGGAGCTGGCCGGGGCGACCGGCGGCCGCCTCGTGGTCGTCGAGGGCGCGGGCCACCTCGTGCCCGCCGAGGCCCCGCAGGACGTGGCACGCCTGCTGGAGGAGCACATCGGCGCCCACCCACCCCACCACGAAGGAGCACGAGCATGAGCGGCAACCCCCGGCGCACCGAGCAGGAGGCCCACGCGGACGGCATGGCCGTGCGCCGCGAGGTGCTCTCCGACGCCCACGTGGACCGCGCCGAGGCCGGCAAGGACGCCTTCACCGCCGAGTTCCAGGACTTCATCTCCCGCTACGCGTGGGGCGAGATCTGGACCCGGCCGGGACTGGACCGGCGGATGCGCAGCGCCGTGACCCTGACCGCGCTGATCGCCGCCGGGCACTGGGAGGAGTTCGAGATGCACGTGCGCGCCGCCCTGCGCAACGGCCTGGAGCGGGACGAGATCAAGGAGATCCTGCTCCAGTCGGCGATCTACCTCTCCGTGCCCTCCGCCAACAACGCCTTCAAGCACGCCAAGCAGGTCCTCGACGCCCTCGACGCCGAGGACTCCGCGGCGCCCCCGGCCCCCTGACCTGCCGGCCCTCCGACCACCCCATTCCGGCACCCCGTGACCGACGTGCAACGACGCAAGTGAGGAACACCATGACCGAGGCCTACATCTACGACGCCGTGCGGACCCCCTTCGGCCGCTTCGGCGGCGCCCTGGCGGGCGTGCGCCCCGACGACCTGGCCGCCCTGGTGATCGGCGAGCAGGTCCGGCGCGCGTCCGCGCTGGACCCCGCCGCGATCGACGAGGTGATCCTCGGCAACGCCAACGGCGCCGGCGAGGAGAACCGCAACGTCGCCCGCATGGGCACGCTGCTGGCCGGCCTGCCCGTCGAGCTCCCCGGCACCACCGTCAACCGCCTGTGCGGGTCGTCCCTGGACGCCGCGATCATCGCGTCCCGGCAGATCAACGCCGGCGAGGCCGACCTGATGCTCGTCGGCGGCGTCGAGTCCATGAGCCGGGCCCCTTGGGTGCTGCCGAAGACGGAGAAGCCCTACCCGGCCGGCGACCTGACCCTCGCCTCCACCACGCTGGGCTGGCGCCTCGTGAACCCGGCGATGAACCCGGAGTGGACCGTGTCCCTGGGCGAGGCCACCGAGCAGCTCGCCGAGCGCCACGGCATCACCCGCGAGCGGATGGACGAGTTCGCGTTCCGCTCCCATCAGCTCACCCAGCAGGCGTGGGACGAGGGCTTCTACGACGACCTCACCGTCCCGGTCCCCGGCACCGAGCTGACCCGGGACGAGTCCGTCCGTGCGTCCTCGACGGTCGAGAAGCTGGGCGGGCTCAAGACCGTCTTCCGCCCCGCGGACCAGGGCGGCACCGTCACCGCCGGCAACGCCTCGCCCCTCAACGACGGCGCCTCCGCGGCGCTGCTGGGCTCCGAGAAGGCCGCCGAGCTGACCGGCCTGCAGCCCCTCGCCCGCATCGCCGGGCGGGCCGCCGCGGCCAACGAGCCGCAGTTCTTCGGCTTCGCCCCGGTCGAGGCCGCGAACCTGGCGCTGCGCCGCGCCGGGATCACGTGGGAGGACGTCGCCGCCGTCGAGCTCAACGAGGCCTTCGCGGCCCAGTCCCTCGCCTGCGTCGACGCGTGGGGGATCGACCCCGCGATCGTCAACCGGCACGGCGGCGCCATCGCCATCGGCCACCCCCTCGGGGCGTCGGGCACCCGCATCCTCGGCACGCTCGCGAAGTCCCTGCAGGCCTCCGGGGCCCGCTGGGGCGTGGCGGCCATCTGCATCGGCGTGGGCCAGGGCCTCGCCGTCGTGCTCGAGAACCAGAACGCCTGAGACCCGCGCGGGACCCGGGCGGAGAAGACCACCGAAGGAAGGCACAACGCATGCTGAACATCGCAGAGAGCTGCGCGCAGGCCGTGGCCCCGATCCACGACGGCGCCGTCGTCATGATCGGCGGCTTCGGCGTGGCCGGCCAGCCCGTCGAGCTGATCGACGCGCTCATCGAGCACGGGGCCACCGACCTGACGGTCGTGAACAACAACGCCGGCAATGGCGACGTTGGCCTGGCCCGGCTGATCCAGCTCGGCCGCGTGCGGAGGATCATCTGCTCCTTCCCGCGCCAGTCCGACTCCTGGCACTTCGACGAGAAGTACCGCGCCGGGCAGATCGAGCTCGAGGTCGTCCCCCAGGGCAACCTCGCCGAGCGGATCCGCGCCGCCGGCGCCGGCATCGGGGGGTTCTTCACCCCCACCGGCTACGGCACCCTGCTCGCGGAGGGCAAGGAGGTCCGCGAGATCGACGGCCGCCACTACGTGCTCGAGCACCCCATCAAGGCCGACTTCTCGCTGACCAAGGCGCACGTCGCCGACCGGGCCGGCAACCTCGTCTACCGCAAGACGGCCCGCAACTTCGGCCCGATCATGGCCGCCGCCGCCGCCACCTCCATCGTGCAGGTCGCGGAGCTCGTGGAGCGCGGCGGGCTGGACCCCGAGGCCGTCGTGACCCCCGGCATATACGTGGACACCGTCGTGCGGATCGACGCACCCGCCCAGACCGACCCCCGAGAGGACATCTGAGATGAGCGAGAACACCGTGGACACCGTGCCCAGGACCTCCGAGACGCCCCTCGCCCCGGAGGAGCTGGCTCGCGTGGTGGCCCGCGACATCCCCGCCGGCTCCTACGTCAACCTCGGCATCGGCCAGCCCACCCTGGTCTCCAACTACCTGAGCGCCGAGGACGACGTCACCCTGCACACCGAGAACGGGATGCTCGGCATGGGCCCCGAGGCCCACGGCGACGAGGTCGACGCCGACCTCATCAACGCCGGCAAGATCCCCGTGGTCGAGACGCCGGGCTGCTCCTACTTCCACCACGCGGACTCCTTCGCCATGATGCGCGGCGGGCACCTGGACTACTGCGTGCTCGGCGCCTTCCAGGTGGACCGGACGGGCAACCTCGCCAACTGGCACACCGGCAGCCCGGACGCGATCCCCGCCGTGGGCGGGGCCATGGACCTGGCCACGGGTGCGAAGATGACCTTCGTGATGATGTCCCTGCTGACCAAGAAGGGCCGGTCCAAGCTCGTGGAGCAGTGCACCATGCCGCTCACCGGCGTCGGCTGCGTCTCCCGGATCTACACCGACCAGGCCGTGTTCCTCCTCGAGGAGGACGGCGTGACGGTGCGCGAGACCTTCGGCACGAGCTTCGAGGAGCTCCAGCAGATCGTCGACGTCCCGCTGCGGCCCGCCCGCTGAGCCCAGCACCGCTCACGGGGCGCGGCGGGCCGGCACCGGCCGCCGCACCCCGGACGAGGCCCGCAGGAGGCCACCGATGACCGAGCAGGACCCGACCGTCCCGGCGGGGGAGCGGGGCACCCCCGGACAGTTCGTGCAGTCCCTGGCGCGCGGGCTCGGCGTGATCACGGCCTTCGACGCCCGGCACCCCCGGATGACCCTCAGCGACGTGGCCCGGCGCACCGGGCTGACCCGCGCCACCGCGCGCCGGTTCCTGCTCACGCTCGAGGGGCTGGGCTACGTCCGGACCGACGGGCGGCTCTTCGAGCTCACCCCCGTGGTCCTCCAGCTCGGCTACTCCTACCTCTCCTCGCAGCCGCTGCCCGCCCTGGCCGCCCCGCACCTCGAGACCCTCTCGGCGCAGGTCGAGGAGTCCACGTCCGCCTCGGTGCTGGACGGCGCCGACATCGTCTACGTCGCCCGCGTCTCCACGCACCGGATCATGACCGTGGCGATCGCCGTGGGCACCCGGTTCCCCGCCCACGCCACGTCCATGGGCCGGGTGCTGCTGGCCGGGCTGGACCCGGAGGAGCTCGACGAGTACTTCCGCACGGCGCGGATCGAGCGCCTGACCGAGCACACCCTCACCGACCGCGCGGCCCTCGAGGCCGACCTGCGCCGGGTCCGCGCCCAGGGCTGGGCGCTCGTCGACCAGGAGCTCGAGGTCGGGCTGCGCTCGGTCGCCGCCCCCGTCACCGACGGCACCGGGCGCGTGGTCGCGGCCGTGAACGTCTCCATGCGCGTGGGGATGCCCGGCGCCAGCGCCGGTGACCCCGTGGACGACGTCGTGCCGCCCCTGCTCGAGTGCGCCCGGAGGATCTCCGCCGACCTCGCCGCGACCGGGCGCTGAGCGGGCCGGCCCGGCCCCGCTTCCCCGCCCCGGCCGGGGTCTGATAGGCTGTCGAGGAATTGAACGGTCATCCCTCGGCGCCCGCGCCCCTGGAGGCCGAAGAAATCATGGCAGAACGGACTCGGTCCTCCGGTACGCGTTGTGTACCGAAATGCCATCCTTTTCGTCTGCCCAGCTACCTTCGGCGTGGCGACCGTGGTGCCCGCCCGCCGGGCCCACGACAGGCGCCGCACCCGCTCCCGGCCCCGGCCGGTCGCGGGGGAGCCGAACACCCAGCGGGCCGCTGACGCGTCCCGTCCGATCAGGAGACACTGTGCCTACAATCCAGCAGCTGGTCCGCAAGGGCCGGACCCCGAAGGTCGTCAAGACCAAGGCGCCCGCACTCAAGGGCAGCCCCATGAAGCGCGGCGTGTGCACCCGCGTCTACACCACCACCCCCAAGAAGCCGAACTCCGCGCTGCGCAAGGTCGCCCGCGTGAAGCTCAACGGCGGCGTGGAGGTCACGGCCTACATCCCCGGTGAGGGCCACAACCTGCAGGAGCACTCCATCGTGCTCGTCCGCGGCGGTCGCGTGAAGGACCTCCCCGGTGTCCGCTACAAGATCGTCCGCGGCGCGCTCGACACCCAGGGTGTCAAGGGCCGCCAGCAGGCCCGTTCCCGTTACGGCGCCAAGAAGGAGAAGAAGTAATGCCTCGTAAGGGTCCCGCTCCCAAGCGCCCGCTCGTCGTCGACCCGGTCTACAGCTCCCCGGTCGTCACGCAGCTGATCAACAAGGTCCTCCAGGACGGCAAGAAGTCCACCGCCGAGCGCATCGTCTACGGTGCCCTCGAGGGTGTCCGCGCCAAGTCCGGTGCCGACCCCGTCGCCACCCTCAAGAAGGCCCTGGAGAACGTCAAGCCGGCCCTCGAGGTGAAGTCCCGCCGCGTCGGCGGCGCCACCTACCAGGTGCCCGTCGAGGTCAAGCCGGGCCGCGCCCAGGCGCTGTCCCTGCGCTGGCTCGTCGGCTACTCGAAGATCCGCCGTGAGAACACCATGACCGAGCGTCTGCAGAACGAGATCCTGGACGCGTCCAACGGTCTCGGTGCCGCCGTGAAGCGCCGGGAGGACACCCACAAGATGGCGGAGTCCAACAAGGCCTTCGCCCACTACCGCTGGTAGAATCTTCCAGGCCTGTCGGCCCCACCCGGGTCGACAGGCCGCCGGCACCATCTCCGAAAGGGAACCACCGTGGCACTTGACGTGCTTACCGACCTCAAGAAGGTCCGCAACATCGGCATCATGGCGCACATCGATGCCGGGAAGACCACCACCACCGAACGCATCCTGTTCTACACCGGTATCTCCCACAAGATCGGCGAGACCCACGATGGTGCCTCCACCATGGACTGGATGGCGCAGGAGCAGGAGCGCGGCATCACGATCACGTCCGCCGCGACGACCTGCTACTGGCACGACAACCAGATCAACATCATCGACACCCCGGGCCACGTGGACTTCACGGTCGAGGTCGAGCGCTCCCTGCGCGTGCTCGACGGCGCCGTGGCGGTCTTCGACGGCAAGGAGGGCGTCGAGCCCCAGTCGGAGACGGTCTGGCGCCAGGCCGACAAGTACGACGTCCCCCGCATCTGCTTCGTCAACAAGATGGACAAGCTGGGCGCCGACTTCTACTTCACCGTCGACACCATCATCAACCGCCTCGGCGCGAAGCCGCTGGTCATGCAGCTGCCGATCGGCTCCGAGTCCGAGTTCACCGGCGTGGTCGACCTGCTCACCATGAAGGCCTTCGTCTGGCCGGGCGACTCCAAGGGCGACGTCTCCCTCGGCGCCAAGTACGAGATCGAGGAGATCCCCGCCGACCTGCAGGAGCGGGCCGAGGAGTACCGCAACCAGCTGGTGGAGTCGGTCGCCGAGGCCGACGACGAGCTCATGGAGAAGTACCTGGGCGGCGAGGAGCTCACCCTCGAGGAGCTCAAGGCCGGCATCCGGAAGCTCACCATCACCTCGCAGGCGTACCCCGTGCTGTGCGGCTCCGCGTTCAAGAACCGCGGCGTGCAGCCGATGCTCGACGCCGTCATCGACTTCCTGCCGTCCCCGCTGGACGTCCCGAACGTCGAGGGCCACGCGCTGAACAACGAGGAGGAGATCCTCTCCCGCCCGGTCGACTCGACCGCGCCGTTCTCCGCGCTCGCCTTCAAGGTGGCCAACCACCCGTTCTACGGGCAGCTCACCTACATCCGCGTGTACTCCGGCAAGGCCTCCAACGGCGACCAGGTGCTCAACTCCACCAAGGGCAAGAAGGAGCGCATCGGCAAGCTGTTCCAGATGCACTCCAACAAGGAGAACCCGGTCGACACCGTCCAGGCCGGGCACATCTACGCCGCGATCGGGCTCAAGGACACCACCACGGGCGACACCCTGTGCGACCTGCAGAAGCCGATCGTGCTCGAGTCCATGTCCTTCCCGGCCCCGGTCATCTCGGTGGCCATCGAGCCGAAGACCAAGGGCGACCAGGAGAAGCTCTCCATCGCGATCCAGAAGCTCTCCGCCGAGGACCCCACGTTCACCGTGTCCCTCAACGAGGAGACCGGCCAGACCGAGATCGGCGGCATGGGCGAGCTCCACCTGGACATCCTGGTGGACCGCATGAAGCGCGAGTTCAAGGTCGAGGCGAACGTCGGCAAGCCGCAGGTGGCCTACCGCGAGACGATCAAGAAGGCCGTCGAGAAGATCGACTACACGCACAAGAAGCAGACCGGCGGCTCCGGCCAGTTCGCCAAGGTGCAGATGGCGTTCGAGCCGATCCCGCTGGATGCCGAGGAGCTCTACGAGTTCGACAACAAGGTCACCGGCGGCCGCGTCCCGCGCGAGTACATCCCCTCCGTGGACGCCGGCATCCAGGACGCCATGCGTCTCGGCGTCCTCGCCGGGTACCCGGTCGTGGGCGTCAAGGCCACTCTGCTCGACGGCGCCTACCACGACGTCGACTCCTCCGAGATGGCGTTCAAGATCGCCGGCTCGATGGTGTTCAAGGAGGGTGCCCGCAAGGCGCAGCCCGTCCTCCTCGAGCCGCTCATGGCGGTCGAGGTGCGCACCCCCGAGGAGTACATGGGCGAGGTCATCGGCGACCTGAACTCCCGCCGCGGCCAGATCCAGTCGATGGAGGACGTGAGCGGCATCAAGCTGGTCAACGCCCTCGTCCCGCTGTCCGAGATGTTCGGCTACATCGGCGACCTCCGGTCCAAGACCCAGGGCCGCGCCGTGTACTCGATGCGGTTCGACAGCTACTCGGAGGTCCCCAAGGCCGTCGCCGAGGAGATCGTCCAGAAGAACCGCGGCGAGTAGGCACCACCCCTCGGCCCCGGCCGGGAATTTCATCAATCACGCACAGCCAAAGTAGACTTGCAGAGGTTTCAGTACTGCTGAGCGCCTCAAGCTCCCCCCGGAAACACGCGGTGGGGTAGTGCTGAGCAAGTTTCGACAAATGTTCTAGGAGGAACAACCATGGCGAAGGCCAAGTTCGAGCGCACCAAGCCGCACGTCAACATCGGCACCATCGGCCACGTCGACCACGGCAAGACGACGCTCACGGCTGCCATCTCCAAGGTCCTGGCCGACAAGTACCCGGACCTGAACGAGCAGCGCGACTTCGGTGCCATCGACTCCGCTCCGGAGGAGAAGCAGCGCGGCATCACCATTAACATCGCGCACATCGAGTACCAGACGGAGAAGCGCCACTACGCGCACGTCGACGCCCCGGGTCACGCGGACTACGTCAAGAACATGATCACCGGTGCGGCGCAGATGGACGGCGCCATCCTCGTGGTCGCCGCCACGGACGGCCCCATGGCCCAGACCCGTGAGCACGTGCTGCTCGCCCGCCAGGTGGGCGTGCCCTACCTGCTGGTGGCCCTGAACAAGTCCGACATGGTCGACGACGAGGAGCTGCTGGACCTCGTCGAGATGGAGGTGCGCGAGCTCCTCTCCGACCAGGGCTTCGACGGCGACAACGCGCCGGTCGTCCGCGTCTCGGCGCTGAAGGCCCTCGAGGGCGACCCCGAGTGGGTCGCCAAGGTCGAGGAGCTCATGGAGGCCGTCGACGAGAACGTGCCCGACCCCATCCGTGAGATGGACAAGCCGTTCCTCATGCCCATCGAGGACGTCTTCACCATCACCGGTCGCGGCACCGTGGTGACCGGCCGTGCCGAGCGCGGCACGCTGCCGATCAACTCCGAGGTCGAGATCGTCGGCATCCGTCCGGTCCAGAAGACCACGGTCACCGGCATCGAGATGTTCCACAAGCAGATGGACGAGGCCATGGCGGGCGAGAACTGCGGCCTGCTGCTGCGCGGTCTCAAGCGTGACGACGTCGAGCGCGGCCAGGTCGTGTGCAAGCCGGGTTCCATCACCCCGCACACCGACTTCGAGGCCAACGTCTACATCCTCTCCAAGGAGGAGGGCGGGCGTCACAACCCGTTCTACTCGAACTACCGTCCGCAGTTCTACTTCCGGACCACCGACGTCACCGGCGTCATCACGCTGCCCGAGGGCACCGAGATGGTCATGCCCGGCGACAACACCGAGATGACGGTCGCGCTGATCCAGCCGATCGCCATGGAGGAGGGCCTCGGCTTCGCCATCCGTGAGGGTGGCCGCACCGTGGGCTCCGGCCGCGTCACCAAGATCATCAAGTAGTCCCCGGACTGCCGATCTGCGCAGAACCCCCCGTCGCTCCTGCAGCGGCGGGGGGTTCCGTGCGTTCCGGGGCAACCACGACGGGGTTCAGCCGGTGAGCTGGTGCAGGCACAGGACGTTGCCCTCGGAGTCGGTGAACCACGCCGCGCGCATCCCGTCGGCGGTGAGGACGTGGTCGACGGTGCGCAGGCCGGGCAGGTCGTAGTCCTCGAAGCGCACGCCCCGGCCCTCGAGCTCCCGGACCGCGGCCTCGACGTCGGGGACCTCGAAGCTGACCTGCGTCAGCCCGGACGCCGGCGCGTCCGGGCGCAGCAGCAGCTGCAGGCCGGTGTGCCCGTCCTCGCTGAACAGGACGCTGTCCGGCTCGGGGGCGTCGGCGGGGGAGAGCCCCAGCGTCTCCTGGTAGAACCGGCGGGCGCGGTCGAGCTCCCGGACGGGGACGATCGCGACCAGTCTCGCGGTGGACAGCATGGGACCCATCTCCTGGGACGTCGGGGTGCGGACGAAGCCAGGATACGACCGCGGGTGCCGGCGCCGGTCGCGGTCGGCTCACGGTTCCGGCACGGTTGCGCACGGCCTGCCCCCGGCCGTGCGTTTGCACCGGTCTGCCATCTCTGGCAGGATGGAGGACGTTGTTCAAGCGCCGACGCGTGCTCCCAACGGTTCGAACCGGCAGACCCCAGGACACCATCGGGTTCCGAAGCAGAACCGGGGTCAGCAGCTCCTGGAAGCTGCCACGCACGGACCACATACAGCCCGCCCCGAGAAACGGAATCGGTGTGCTCCCGTGCCAGCACGGTACGACACGCCCGAGTTCGGGGGTCGGAGCTCCAGCAGGGTGAGGAACCCGGATCCTTCCGGATTCAGTCTGCGTGGAGGGGCGCCCACCAGGTGGCGCCATGCACAAGGAGCCCTCGGCTCCGTCACAGGGAAGATCGTTCAAGAAAGAGAGTCACGACGCCATGGCGGGACAGAAAATCCGCATCCGGCTGAAGTCTTATGACCACGAGGTCATCGACGTCTCGGCCCGGAAGATCGTTGAGACGGTGACGCGCGCAGGCGCCACGGTGGTCGGCCCCGTGCCGCTGCCCACGGAGAAGAACGTGTACTGCGTCATCCGCTCGCCGCACAAGTACAAGGACAGCCGTGAGCACTTCGAGATGCGCACGCACAAGCGGCTGATCGACATCATCGACCCCACGCCGAAGGCCGTCGACTCGCTCATGCGCCTCGACCTGCCGGCTGACGTGAACATCGAAATCAAGCTGTAAAGAGGATCGCATCCCAATGACTACCACTTTCGAACGCCAGGTGAAGGGCCTGCTGGGCACGAAGCTCGGCATGACCCAGGTCTGGGACGAGAACGGGAAGTTCGTGCCGGTGACCGTCGTCAAGGCGGACTCCAACGTCGTGACCCAGCTGCGCAACCAGGACCGTGACGGCTACTCGGCCGTCCAGATCGGGTTCGGTGCGATCGACCCCCGCAAGGTCACCCAGCCGCTGGCCGGCCACTTCGAGAAGGCCGGCGTCACGCCGCGCCGCCACGTCGTGGAGCTGCGCACGGCCGACGCCGACACCTACGAGCTGGGCCAGGAGCTCTCCGTCGAGCTCTTCGAGGCCGGCCAGAAGGTCGACGTGATCGGCAAGACCAAGGGCAAGGGCACGGCCGGTGTGATGAAGCGTCACGGCTTCTCCGGCGTCGGCGCCTCCCACGGTGCCCACAAGAACCACCGCAAGCCGGGATCCATCGGCGGCGCGTCCTACCCCGCTCGCGTGTTCAAGGGCATGCGCATGGCGGGCCGCATGGGCGCCGTCCGTCACACGACGCAGAACCTCACCGTTCACGCCGTGGACGCCGAGAACTCCCTGCTGCTCATCAAGGGCGCCCTGCCGGGCCCCAAGGGTTCGGTCGTCCTCGTCCGCACCGCAGTGAAGGGAGCCTGATCAGACCATGGCAACTCAGACCGTCAACGTCGACCTGCCCGCCGAGATCTTCGACGTCCAGACCAACGTGCCCCTGCTGCACCAGGTCGTCGTCGCTCAGCTGGCCGCGGCCCGCCAGGGCACGCACAAGACCAAGAACCGCGCCGAGGTCTCCGGCGCCGGCCGCAAGCCCTTCAAGCAGAAGGGCACCGGCCGCGCGCGCCAGGGCTCGATCCGCGCTCCGCACATGACCGGCGGCGGCGTGGTGCACGGCCCGACCCCGCGCGACTACAGCCAGCGCACCCCCAAGAAGATGAAGGCCGCCGCCCTGCGCGGAGCCCTCTCGGACCGGGCGCGCAACAACCGCATCCACGTCGTGGAGGCACTCGTCGAGGGCACCGTCCCCAACACGAAGGCCGCCCAGGCGACGCTGCGCGGGCTCTCCGACCGCAAGAACCTGCTGGTCGTCCTGCACCGCTCGGACGACGTGGCCGCGCTGTCGGTGCGCAACCTCGACGACGTGCACACCCTCTACGCGGACCAGCTCAACACGTACGACGTGCTGGTCTCCGACGACGTGGTCTTCACCAAGGACGCGTTCGAGTCCTTCGTGGCGGCCGCCAGCAAGAAGAAGCAGGAGGACGCCAAGTGAGCGCGACCACCATCAAGGACCCCCGGGACGTCATCATCGCGCCGGTCGTCTCCGAGAAGTCCTACGGGCTCATCGACGAGGGCCGCTACACGTTCTTCGTGGCGCCCGACTCGAACAAGACCCAGATCAAGTACGCCGTCGAGCAGATCTTCGGCGTCAAGGTCGAGTCCGTGAACACCATCAACCGTGCCGGGAAGCGGAAGCGCACGCGCTTCGGCTGGGGTCAGCGCAAGGGCACCAAGCGTGCCGTTGTGACCCTCAAGGAAGGCACCATCGACATCTTCGGCGGTCCGCTCGCCTGAGCGGAGACCACTTTAACGAGGAACTGACACATGGCTATCCGTAAGCACAAGCCGACAACCCCGGGCCGTCGCGGCTCCTCCGTTGCCGACTTCGCAGAAATCACGCGCACGACCCCCGAGAAGTCGCTGGTCCGGCCGCTGCCCAAGAAGGGCGGGCGGAACAACACCGGCCGCATCACCACCCGGCACAAGGGTGGCGGGCACAAGCGCCAGTACCGCGTCATTGACTTCCGTCGCCACGACAAGGACGGCGTCGACGCCAAGGTCGCGCACATCGAGTACGACCCGAACCGCACGGCGCGCATCGCGCTGCTGCACTTCGTGGACGGCTCCAAGCGCTACATCATCGCGCCGAACAAGCTGTCCCAGGGCGACGTCGTCGAGTCGGGCCCCGGCGCCGACATCAAGCCCGGCAACAACCTGCCGCTGCGCAACATCCCCGTCGGCACCGTGATCCACGCCGTCGAGCTCCGTCCGGGCGGCGGCGCCAAGCTCGCCCGCTCCGCCGGCGCGTCGGTGCAGCTCGTCGCCAAGGAGGGCAAGTACGGCCAGCTCCGGCTGCCCTCCGGCGAGATCCGCAACGTCGACGTGCGCTGCCGCGCGACGGTCGGCGAGGTCGGCAACGCCGAGCAGTCGAACATCAACTGGGGCAAGGCTGGCCGCAACCGCTGGAAGGGCGTCCGCCCGACCGTCCGCGGTGTGGTCATGAACCCCGTCGACCACCCGCACGGTGGTGGCGAGGGCAAGACCTCCGGTGGCCGTCACCCGGTCAACCCGAACGGCAAGCCCGAGGGCCGCACCCGCCGCCCCAACAAGGAGAGCGACAAGCTCATCGTCCGCCGTCGTCGCACCGGCAAGAACAAGCGCTAAGGAGCCTGACACATGCCACGCAGCCTGAAGAAGGGCCCTTTCGTCGATCAGCACCTTTTCCTGAAGGTCGCCAAGGAGAACGACAAGGGCACCAAGAACGTCATCAAGACGTGGTCCCGCCGCTCGATGATCGTCCCCGACATGCTCGGGCACACGATCGCCGTGCACGACGGACGCAAGCACATCCCCGTGTTCATCACCGAGTCGATGGTCGGGCACAAGCTCGGCGAGTTCGCCCCCACGCGGACCTTCCGCGGCCATGTGAAGGACGACAAGAAGGGCAAGCGCCGCTGATCCTCCGGGATCCCGCAGCGTGAGCACTTCGAGAAGACGAGAGAAGGAAAGCAATGGAAGCCAAGGCATCTGCGCGCTACATCCGCGTGACGCCTATGAAGGCCCGGCGCGTCGTCAACCTGATTCGTGGCCAACAGGCGAATGAGGCTCTGGCGATTCTGAAGTTCGCCCCCCAGGGTGCTTCGGAACCGGTGTTCAAGGTCCTCCAGTCGGCGGTCGCCAACGCGCGCCAGCTGGCGGACCGCGACGGCCTGCCGTTCAAGGAGGAGGAGCTCGTCGTGAGCGAGGCCTTCGTCGACGAGGGTCCGACCATGAAGCGGTTCCAGCCGCGGGCCCAGGGCCGCGCCTACCGCATCAACAAGCGCACGAGCCACATCACCGTGATCGTGGCGAGCCCTGACAGCGAGGAGGTCCGCTAAGTGGGACAGAAGATCAACCCGCACGGGTTCCGGCTGGGCATCACCACCGACCACGTGTCGCACTGGTACGCGGACTCCACCAAGGAGGGCCAGCGCTACAAGGACTACGTCCGCGAGGACATCAAGATCCGCAAGCTCATGTCCACGGGCATGGAGCGGGCCGGCATCTCCAAGGTCGAGATCGAGCGGACCCGGGACCGCGTGCGCGTGGACATCCACACCGCCCGCCCCGGCATCGTCATCGGCCGCCGCGGCGCCGAGGCCGACCGCATCCGCGGCGAGCTCGAGAAGCTCACCGGCAAGCAGATCCAGCTGAACATCCTCGAGGTCAAGAACCCCGAGGTGGACGCCCAGCTGGTCGCCCAGGGTGTCGCCGAGCAGCTCGCCTCCCGCGTGGCCTTCCGCCGCGCCATGAAGAAGGCCATCCAGTCGGCGCAGCGCGCCGGCGCGAAGGGCATCCGCATCCAGTGCGCCGGCCGCCTCGGCGGCGCCGAGATGAGCCGCTCGGAGTTCTACCGCGAAGGCCGTGTGCCCCTGCACACCCTGCGCGCGAACATCGACTACGGCTTCTTCGAGGCCAAGACCACCTTCGGCCGCATCGGCGTGAAGGTCTGGATCTACAAGGGCGACCTCACCGCCAAGGAACTGGCGGCCCAGCAGGCCGCCGCTCCCTCGCGCGGCCGCGGCGGCGACCGTGACCGTCGCGGCGGTCCGGGCGAGCGTCGCGGAGGCGGCGGCGGCGACCGTCGTCGTCCCGACCGTAACGACCGTGGCGGACGCCGTGAGCGCAACGACTCCGCCGCCTCCCCGGCTCCGGCCGCGGGAGCGACCAACGCAGAGGGTGGTAAGTAAATGCTCATCCCACGTCGTGTGAAGTTCCGCAAGCAGCACCACCCGAAGCGGTCGGGCGCTGCCAAGGGCGGCACCACTGTCGCCTTCGGCGAGTGGGGCATCCAGGCGCTCACGCCGGCCTACGTGACGAACCGTCAGATCGAGGCCGCCCGTATCGCCATGACCCGCCACATCAAGCGTGGCGGCAAGGTCTGGATCAACATCTACCCGGACCGCCCCCTGACCAAGAAGCCCGCCGAGACCCGCATGGGCTCCGGCAAGGGCTCCCCCGAATGGTGGGTCGCCAACGTCAAGCCCGGGCGCGTGATGTTCGAGCTCTCCGGTGTCTCCGAAGAGGTCGCCCGCGAGGCCCTGCGCCTGGCGATCCACAAGCTCCCGATGAAGGCACGCATCGTGCGTCGCGAAGGTGGTGAATGAGAATGGCTGTTGGATCCAAGGATCTGAGCATCGAGAACCTCGCGGCCCTCGACAAGGACTCTCTGGGTGAGGCGCTGCGCAAGGCCAAGGAGGAGCTGTTCAACCTCCGCTTCCAGTCCGCAACCGGTCAGCTCGAGAACAACGGCCGTCTCAAGGCCGTCAAGCGCGACATCGCGCGCATCTACACGGTGCTGCGCGAGCGCGAGCTCGGCATCCGGCCCCAGGCGGGCTCCGCCGAGACCACCGCCGAGACCACCTCCGAGGAGGACGCCAAGTGACCGAGCAGATCAACAACGAGGCCGAGCAGGCCGACGAGCGCGGTGACCGCAAGAGCCGTCGTGGCTACGTGGTCTCCGACAAGATGGACAAGACCGTCGTGGTGCAGCTGCAGGACAACGTCAAGCACTCGCTGTACGGCAAGGTCATGCGCCGCTCCTCGAAGGTCAAGGCCCACGACGAGCAGAACGCCGCCGGCGTCGGCGACCTCGTCCTGATCTCCGAGACCCGCCCGCTGTCCGCGACCAAGCGGTGGCGGATCGTGGAGATCCTCGAGAAGGCCAAGTGACCCGAGCTCGCTAGAGCCGGCCACGGCCCCGACGGCCCGCCCCCTCCTCGAGGGGGCGGGCCGTCGCCCGTTCACCGCCCGCACGGACGGCGCCCCGCCTGTGCTAGGCTGGTGAGCTTGTATGGGCGGAAATCTCTGTCCGTGCAATCCACAGCTCTTCGTGCCAGCGCATAATGACCGCGTGCAGGGCGCCCCCGTGCCACCTGGTGGCGGGTTCAGATGCTCCTGGCATGGAGGGCTGGGCCCGGTCCGGCGTGCGCGCCGGGGGAGGGCACATCATCCGACAAGCTGTTCCGCAAGGCCCGCACCGTGCTCTCGATCGGTGTTGGAACCGGCGTGACGACAGGAGTAATCAGTGATTCAGCAGGAGTCGCGACTGAAGGTCGCCGACAACACGGGTGCGAAGGAAATCCTCACCATCCGTGTTCTCGGTGGATCCGGACGTCGCTACGCAGGCATCGGCGACATCATCGTCGCCACCGTCAAGGACGCGATCCCCGGCGGGAACGTGAAGAAGGGCGACGTGGTCAAGGCCGTGATCGTCCGTACCAAGAAGGAGCGCCGTCGTCCGGACGGCTCCTACATCAAGTTCGACGAGAACGCCGCAGTGATCCTGAAGAACGACGGTGACCCCCGTGGTACCCGCATCTTCGGCCCCGTGGGCCGTGAGCTGCGCGACAAGAAGTTCATGAAGATCATCTCGCTGGCCCCGGAGGTGCTCTGACCATGGCGAAGTTCAAGATCAAGACCGGCGACCTGGTGCAGGTCATCTCCGGCAGCAGGGACAACAAGGGCAAGCAGGGCAAGGTCCTGCGCGTGATCCCCGAGACCTCCCGCGTGGTCGTGGAGGGCATCAACGTGATCACCCGCCACCGCAAGGCCTCCATGCAGGGCGAAGCCGGCGGCATCGACAAGGTCGAGGCGCCGATCCACGTGTCCAACGTGGCGCTCGTGGACCCGGAGACCAACAAGCCGACCCGCGTCGGCCACCGCACCGAGACCGTGGAGCGTGACGGACGCCAGAAGACCGTCCGCGTCCGCGTCTCCAAGAGCACCGGCAAGGACCTGTGATGACCGAAACCACCGAGATCAGCGTGTCCCCGCGCTTCAAGGACAAGTACCAGGAGACCGTCGTGCCCGCGCTGCAGGAGCAGTTCGGCTACGGCAACGTCATGGAGATCCCGCGCGTCGTCAAGGTCGTCGTGAACATGGGTGTCGGTGACGCCGCGAAGGACTCGAAGCTCATCGACGGCGCCGTCCGCGACCTCACCGCCATCACGGGCCAGAAGCCGCTCGTGACCCGGGCGAAGAAGTCCATCGCGCAGTTCAAGCTCCGCGAGGGCATGCCGATCGGCGCGCACACCACGCTGCGCGGCGACCGCATGTGGGAGTTCCTCGACCGCCTGGTGACCCTGGCCCTGCCGCGCATCCGCGACTTCCGCGGTCTGTCCGACCGCCAGTTCGACGGCAACGGCAACTACACCTTCGGCCTCACCGAGCAGTCCATGTTCCACGAGATCGACCAGGACCGCATCGACCGGGTCCGCGGCATGGACATCACGGTGGTCACCACCGCGAAGACCGACGACGAGGGCCGCGCGCTGCTGAAGGCGCTCGGCTTCCCCTTCAAGACCAACTAATCTCGCTACGTTCCAGGTCCGGCCGGGCGCCCACGGGCGCCGCCAGGTGCGGAAACCGGGACGAGGAAGGGCACGTGCCCCCAAAATGACAATGACAGATCCTGTCGCGGACATGCTGACGCGTCTGCGCAACGCCAACTCCGCCTACCACGACTCCGTGAGCATGCCGTACTCGAAGCTCAAGGCTCGCGTTGCGGACATCCTCAAGGCCGAGGGCTACATCGCGGACTACAAGGAGGAGGCGGCGGAGGTCGGCAAGACCCTCACGCTCTCCCTGAAGTTCGGCCCCAACCGGGAGCGCTCCATCGCGGGCGTCCGGCGCATCTCCAAGCCGGGTTTGCGCGTCTACGCCAAGTCCACCAACCTCCCCAAGGTCCTGGGCGGCCTGGGCATCGCCATCCTGTCCACCTCTTCCGGGCTGCTGACCGACAAGCAGGCCGCGAAGAAGGGCGTGGGCGGCGAAGTCCTCGCGTACGTCTGGTAACCCGGAACAGAAAGGAAGAGAACATGTCACGTATCGGACGTCTCCCCATCTCTGTGCCGGCCGGTGTGGAGATCAAGATCGACGGCAACGTCGTCTCCGTCAAGGGCGCCAAGGGCGAGCTGCAGCACACCGTTGCCAGCCCGATCACCGTCGCGCTCGACGACAGCACGCTCACCGTCACCCGACCCGACGACGAGCGCGAGTCCCGCTCGCTGCACGGTCTCACCCGCACCCTGATCGCCAACATGATCCAGGGCGTCACCCAGGGCTACACCAAGGGCATCGAGATCGTCGGCACCGGTTACCGCGTGCAGGCCAAGGGCCAGGACCTCGAGTTCGCCCTCGGCTACAGCCACCCGATCACCTTCAAGGCGCCGGAGGGCATCTCGTTCGCCGTCGAGGGCGTCAACAAGCTCTCGGTCAACGGCATCGACAAGCAGCAGGTCGGCGAGGTCGCCGCCAAGATCCGCAAGCTCCGCGCCCCCGAGCCCTACAAGGGCAAGGGCGTGCGGTACGCCGGCGAGCAGATCCGCCGCAAGGCCGGAAAGGCTGGTAAGTAACCATGGCTCTGAAGATCAAGGGCAAGTCCAAGGCCGCCGCCCGCAGCCGCCGCCACGTCCGGGTGCGCAAGCACCTGGCCGGCACGGCCGCGCGCCCGCGCCTGGTCGTCAACCGCTCCGCCCGCCACGTGTTCGTCCAGGTCGTCGACGACACCAAGGGTGTCACCGTCGCCTCGGCCTCCACCATGGAGGCCGACCTGCGCGGCGCCGACGCGGACAAGACCGCCAAGGCCAAGCGCGTGGGTGAGCTCGTGGCCGAGCGCGCCAAGGCCGCCGGTGTCGAGTCCGTCGTGTTCGACCGCGGCGGCAACAAGTACCACGGTCGCGTGGCGGCTGTCGCCGACGGCGCCCGTGAAGGAGGTCTGGCACTGTGAGCGAGCAGAACAACGAGAAGGAAACCCAGGTGACCGAAGCCAGCACTGCCTCCACGGAGGCGACCGGGGCCCAGCAGACCACCGAGGCCAACCGCTCCCAGGACTCCCGCGGCGACCGCGGGGGCCGCGGCGAGCGCGGCGGCCGCGGTGAGCGCGGGGGCCGTGGCGAGCGCGGCGGCCGCGGTGGCCGCGGCGGCCGCGACGAGGAGAAGGACAAGTTCCTCGAGCGCGTCGTGACCATCAACCGTGTCTCCAAGGTCGTCAAGGGTGGTCGTCGCTTCAGCTTCACCGCCCTCGTCGTCGTCGGCGACGGCAACGGCATGGTCGGCGTCGGCTACGGCAAGGCCAAGGAGGTGCCGGCGGCGATCTCGAAGGGCGTCGAGGAGGCGAAGAAGAACTTCTTCCGCGTCCCGCGCATCGAGGACCGCACGATCCCGCACCGCGTGCAGGGCGAGGCCGCCGCAGGCGTCGTCATGCTGCGCCCGGCGACCCCGGGTACCGGTGTGATCGCCGGTGGTCCGGTCCGCGCCGTGCTCGAGTGCGCCGGCATCCACGACGTGCTGTCGAAGTCCCTCGGCTCGTCGAACCAGATCAACATCGTGCACGCAACCATCGAGGCGCTCCGCCAGCTCGAGGAGCCGGCGGCCGTCGCGGCCCGTCGTGGGCTCCCGATGGACGAGGTCGTCCCCGGTCCGTTGCTGCGCTCGATCCAGAAGGCAGGTGCCTGATGTCCGGCAAGCGTATCCAGCCCGACGGCACGGAGCTGCGCATCACGCAGGTCCGGTCGGTGGTCGGCCAGAAGCAGAACATGCGCAACACCCTGCGGTCCCTCGGCCTCAAGCGGCCGGGCAACGTCGTGGTCCGCAAGGCCGACGGCGTGACCGCGGGCATGGTCAACACCGTCGCCCACCTGGTCAAGGTCGAGGAGGCCAAGTAACCATGGCAGAGAACACTGCTGAGAACACCGCTCAGAGCAACGAGAAGGTGCACGCGCTCAAGGTGCACCACCTGCGTCCGGCCCCGGGCGCGAAGACCGCCAAGACCCGCGTGGGTCGCGGTGAGGGCTCCAAGGGCAAGACCGCCGGCCGCGGCACCAAGGGCACCAGTGCCCGGTACCAGGTCAAGGCGGGCTTCGCGGGCGGGCAGCTTCCGCTGCACATGCGCCTGCCCAAGCTGCGCGGGTTCAAGAACCCGTTCCGCGTGGAGTACCAGGTCGTCAACCTGGACAAGCTCACCGAGCTCTTCCCGGAGGGCGGCGAGGTGACCGTGGAGTCGCTCGTGGCCCGCGGCGCCGTGCGCAAGAACCAGCCCGTCAAGGTCCTGGGCTCCGGCGACATCGCGGTCGCGGTCGACGTGAAGGCGCACGCCTTCTCGGGCTCCGCCGCGGAGAAGATCGCCGCCGCCGGCGGCAGCACCACCGCGCTGTGAGCGCGGGCCGCGGGGCCGGGCGCACGCCCGGCCCCGCGGCACCCACGGATCAGGCCCCGTCCACGCCAGCGTGGGCGGGGCCTGATCCGTCGGCGGGCACGAGCCCGCCCCGTCGGCGCGCGCCCCCGGTGAGTCCCGGGCGGGCCGCGTTCGCTAGACTTGCCGGAGTCGCCCGCGCCCACCGGGCGCGGGGACCCCGGACCGAGCTCCCGCACCACCACACCCCCCGCCACCGGATGCCGGTCGGACCCAGTCTCTAGGAGGACATGTGCTCAGCGCTTTCGGACGGGCGTTGCGAACCCCCGACCTGCGACGCAAGCTGGGGTTCACCCTCGCCCTCATCGTGCTCTACCGCCTGGGCACGTTCATCCCGGCGCCGGGCGTCGACTACGGCAACGTGCAGCAGTGCCTGGCCCTCGGGACCACCACGGGCGGCGTGTACGACATGGTGAACCTCTTCAGCGGCGGCGCGCTGCTGCAGCTGTCGGTCTTCGCCCTGGGCGTCATGCCCTACATCACCGCGAGCATCATCGTGCAGCTGCTGCGCGTGGTCATCCCGCGCTTCCAGGAGCTGCACGAGGAGGGGGCGCAGGGGCAGACGCAGCTGACCCAGTACACCCGCTACCTCACCATCGGCCTCGCGCTGCTCAACGCCACCACGGTGGTCTCGCTCGCCCGGTCCGGCGCCCTGCTGGGGGACTGCCCCCTGCCGATCATCCCCAACGACACCTGGCTGACCGTGCTGATCATCATCATCACGATGACCGCCGGCACGGCGATCATCATGTGGCTGGGGGAGCGGATCACGGAGAAGGGCGTGGGCAACGGCATGTCGCTGCTCATCTTCACGTCCATCGCCGCGACCTTCCCCTCCGCGCTGGGCGAGATCCTCCGCACCCGGGGCTGGGGCGTGTTCCTCTCCGTGCTGGCCGTGGGGCTCGTGGTGATCACGTGCGTGGTGTTCGTGGAGCAGTCCCAGCGCCGTGTGCCCGTGCAGTACGCCAAGCGGATGGTGGGCCGGCGCACGATCGGCGGGACCACCACCTACATCCCGCTCAAGGTCAACATGGCCGGTGTCATCCCCATCATCTTCGCGTCCTCGATGCTGATGCTCCCCGGCATGCTCGCCCAGTTCGGCATGCCGGACGACGGCACGGACATCCCCGGCTGGGTCAACTGGATCAACACCTACCTCGTCACCGGCGACCACCCCGTGTACATGGCGATGTACTTCCTGATGATCGTGTTCTTCACGTACTTCTACGTGTCGATCACCTTCAACCCGGAGGAGGTCTCCAACAACATGAAGCGCTACGGCGGCTTCATCCCGGGGATCCGCGCGGGCCGGCCCACCGAGAAGTACCTCGCCTACGTGCTCAGCCGGATCACGTTCCCGGGCGCCCTCTACCTGGGCATCGTGTCCATGATCCCCCTCGTGGCGCTCGTGCTGATCGACGCGAACCAGAACTTCCCCTTCGGCGGTCCGTCGCTGCTGATCATGGTGGGCGTGGGCCTGGACACGGTGAAGCAGATCGAGGCCCAGCTGCAGCAGCGCAACTACGAGGGCCTGCTGCGCTGACCCCACCCCGCCGTCCCCCGCCGGGGACGGCGGGCACGCCCCGGTAGACTGTGACCGCAGCCACCACCGACCGCAAGGAGACTTCATGACCCGCATGCTCATCATCGGACCCCCCGGCGCAGGCAAGGGCACGCAGGCCGTGCGCATCTCGGAGCGGCTCGGCATCCCGGCGATCTCCACCGGTGACATCTTCCGGGCCAACATCAAGGGCCGGACCCCTCTGGGGCAGGAGGCCAAGAGCTACATCGACGCCGGCGACCTCGTCCCGGACTCCGTGACCAACCGGATGGTCCGCGACCGCCTCGCCGAGACGGACACCGCCGACGGCTTCCTGCTCGACGGCTACCCGCGCAACGCCGCGCAGGTGGACGAGCTCGACGCCATCCTCGACGAGCTGGGGCAGGAGCTCGACGTGGTGCTGAAGCTGACCGCCGACCGCGACGAGCTCGTCCAGCGGCTCCTCGGGCGGGCCCAGAAGGAGGGGCGCACCGACGACACGGAGGCGGTCATCCGGCACCGCCTCGACGTGTACGACGCCGAGACCGCCGTGGTCGTCGACGTCTACGACCGGCGCGGCATCGTCCGCGAGGTCGACGGGCTCGGGACCGTCGACGAGGTCTCCCAGCGGATCATGACAGCGCTGTCCTGACGCACCGTCCCGCACCGCGAACGCCGTGACACCCCCGGACACCCCCGGGGGTCTCACGTTTAACCCACGATAGCCGCGAGCTCCCCGACCGGGGGAGCGGCTCGGAAGGAAGACCGCATGTTCGGCCGCCGCCGGATCGAGTACAAGACCCACGCCCAGCTGCGCACCATGCAGCGCGCCGGGGTGGTGACCTCCCGCGCCCTCGACGCCGCCGTGGCGGCCGCCGTGCCCGGCGTGACCACCGCGTCCCTCGACGACGTCTTCCGTTCCGTCCTCGACGCGCACGGGGCGAGCTCCAACTTCCTCGGCTACTTCGGCTACCCCGCCGCGGTGTGCGTGTCCGTCAACGAGGTGGTCGTCCACGGCATCCCGGGGGACCAGGTGCTGCAGGAGGGGGACATCCTCTCCGTGGACGGCGGGGCCGTGGTCGAGGGCTGGCACGGGGACTCCGCGCGCACCGTGCTCCTGGGCCGCCCGGACCCCGCGGACGCCGAGCTCTCCGACGTCACCCGCAACGCCATGTGGCACGGCATCGCGGCGGCGGCCACCGGCACGCACGTCGGCGACATCGGCGCGGCCGTGGAGGACTACGTGCGCAAGGCCTCCGGGCACCGCTTCGGGATCCTCGAGGAGTACGTGGGCCACGGCATCGGGTCCAAGATGCACATGGCCCCCGACGTGCTCAACTTCCGCAGCACCGACCGCGGGCCCCGCCTGCGCGCCGGCATGGCGCTGGCCATCGAGCCGATGCTCGTCCGCGGCGGGATCGGCACCCGCGTGCTCGACGACGAGTGGACCGTGGTCACCACCGACGGCGCCCGCTCCAGCCAGTGGGAGCACTCCGTGGCCCTGCACGCCGACGGCGTCTGGGTGCTCACCGCCGAGGACGGCGGGGCCTCCGAGCTCGAGCCCCTCGGCGTGCGCCCCGTCCCGATCCCGGAGGACCTGCCGTGACCGGCCGGCTCTCCACCACCCCGGACCCGCGACACCGCGAGGAGAACACCGTGGCCCAGCAGCCGCAGCAGAGCACCACCAGCACACCCGTCGAGCTCACCGTGAAGCCCCGGCCCGGTCAGCTGACCTTCGCCGCGCCGCGGCGCGGCAAGCCCCCACGCCACCTCGCCGACTTCGACATGGCGGGCCGCCGGGAGTTCCTCGCCGAGCTGGGGCACCAGCCCTTCCGGGCGGGCCAGCTCTCCCGCCACTACTTCGACCGGTTCGCCACGGCCCCCGAGGACATGACCGATCTGCCCGCGGCGGGCCGGGAGGAGCTCGTCTCCCAGGCCCTGCCGACGCTGCTGACCACCGTGCGCAGCCTCGAGGCCGACCAGGGGGACACCGTCAAGAACGTGCACCGGTGCTTCGACGGCGCCACCGTGGAGTCCGTGCTCATGCGCTACACCCACCGGGTGACCATGTGCATCTCCTCCCAGGCCGGCTGCGGGATGAACTGCCCCTTCTGCGCGACCGGCCAGGCGGGCCTGACCCGCAACCTCTCCACCGCGGAGATGGTCGAACAGGTCGTGCAGGGCGCGCGGATGCTGCGCGGCGGCAGGGTCGGCCGGGCCGAGCAGGAGCCGCTGCGCATCTCCAACATCGTGTTCATGGGCATGGGGGAGGCCCTCGCCAACTACAAGGCCTCGATCGGGGCGATCCACCGCCTCATCGACCCCTCCCCGGAGGGCCTCGGCATCTCGGCCCGCGGCATCACCATGTCCACGGTGGGCCTGGTGCCCGGGATCCGGAAGTTCACGCAGGAGAAGCTGCCGGTCACCCTGGCGCTGTCCCTGCACGCCCCGGACGACGAGCTGCGCGACGAGCTCATCCCGATCAACACCCGCTGGAAGGTCGACGAGGCCCTCGACGCCGCCTACGACTACTACCAGGCCACCGGCCGGCGGGTCTCGATCGAGTACGCCCTGATCCGCGACATCAACGACCACGGGTGGCGGGCCGACCTCCTCGGCGAGAAGCTCAACGCCCGCGGCGGGGGATGGGTGCACGTGAACCCCATCCCGCTCAACCCGACCCCCGGCTCCAAGTGGACCGCGTCCCGGCCCGGCGTGGAGCAGAACTTCGTGGAGCGGCTCCGGGCCCACGGCATCCCCACCACCGTGCGGGACACCCGCGGCTCCGACATCGACGGGGCCTGCGGGCAGCTGGCCGCGACCGTCTGAGCGCCGTCGTCCCCGGCACCGTTCTCCGGCACCGTTCCCCGGGGGCGCCTCCCGCGTTGCGGGAGGCGCCCCCGATCCCGTAGAGTGTCCTGTTGGTTGTCTGTGCTCCAGCGATTCCGCACACTTCGGACCACGCCGACCCTCACCGTGCACCACGAACGGTGATGGTGCGCGCGTACAGGTCCGCTGCGGCGTTTAACGACGATGTACACCCGAAACCCTGCTCGCCGCCCCGGCGGGGGGCACCTGAAGTTAGCGGAGGATATGGCCAAGAAAGACGGAGTCATCGAGATCGAAGGCACTGTGGTCGAGGCTCTGCCCAACGCGATGTTCCGCGTTGAGCTGAACAACGGTCACCTGGTCCTCGCCCACATCTCCGGGAAGATGCGACAGCACTACATCCGGATCCTCCCCGAGGACCGCGTGGTGGTGGAGCTGAGCCCGTACGACCTCACCCGCGGTCGTATCGTCTACCGCTACAAGTAGGACCGGCGGCCGTCCGGGCCGCACACCACTCGAGAGAACGACGCGAAGGAATGCGATGAAGGTCCAACCGAGCGTGAAGCCGATCTGCGACAAGTGCAAGGTGATCCGCCGCAACGGGCGGGTCATGGTGATCTGCGAGAACCCGCGCCACAAACAGCGTCAGGGCTGACCCGCCCCGAGCTGCCCACGCAAGTGGATCCACAAAGGCACCGCTCCCGACCGGAGAGATCCAGGCGGGCGCCCCCGGTACAGAGGCCGGGGACCGGAGGGGACATGACGTCCCCGACCGGACAGCGATGCTCCAGACCTCTGGAACACCACAAGGAGAACCGCCGATATGGCTCGTCTCGCAGGCGTCGACCTTCCCCGCGAAAAGCGGCTGGAAATTGCGCTCACCTACATCTACGGCGTGGGTCGCACCCGCGCGCTCGCCACCCTGGACGCCACCGGCATCTCGGGCGACCTGCGCGTGCGCGAACTCACCGATGCCCAGCTCGTGGAGCTGCGCGACTACATCGAGGACAACTACAAGGTCGAGGGTGACCTCCGCCGCGAGGTGGCCGCCGACATCCGCCGCAAGGTCGAGATCGGCAGCTACCAGGGCATCCGGCACCGCCGCGGCCTGCCCGTGCACGGTCAGCGCACCAAGACCAACGCCCGCACCCGCAAGGGTCCGAAGCGCACGGTCGCCGGCAAGAAGAAGTAGCCCGCTGCCGCTCGTGCGCCAGGACCCCGCGGTCCCCCGAGCGGCCCACCACCACTCTTCCCGAACTTTGTAGGAGATCTCCATGCCCCCGAAGACTCGCGCAGCGGCTGCCCGCAAGCCCCGCCGCAAGGACAAGAAGAACGTCACCCAGGGCCAGGCCCACATCAAGTCGACGTTCAACAACACCATCGTCACCATCACCGACCCCTCCGGCGCCGTCCTCTCCTGGTCGTCCGCCGGAGAGATGGGTTTCAAGGGCTCTCGCAAGTCCACCCCCTTCGCGGCCCAGATGGCCGCCGAGGCCGCCGCGAAGCGCGCGCAGGAGCACGGCATGCGCAAGGTCGACGTATTCGTCAAGGGCCCCGGCTCCGGGCGCGAGACCGCCATCCGCTCCCTGCAGGCCACCGGCCTCGAGGTCGGCTCCATCTCGGACGTCACCCCGAGCGCGCACAACGGTTGCCGCCCGCCGAAGCGCCGCCGCGTCTGATGTGAGCACGCCCACCGGGACCCTGCGGGGTCCCGGTGCGCATGCCGACAACGGACCGGGCACCGGTCCGCACCCATCAACTGTTTTCCACCATTTGCGCGCGTCATATAGCGGATGCCCGCTGAAAGGAAACATCAGTGCTCATCGCACAGCGCCCCACCCTCTCTGAAGAGGTCGTGGCCGACAACCGGTCCCGCTTCGTGATCGAACCGCTCGAGCCCGGCTTCGGCTACACCCTCGGCAACTCCCTCCGCCGCACCCTCCTGTCCTCGATCCCCGGTGCCGCCGTGACCAGCATCCGGCTCGACGGGGTGCTCCACGAGTTCTCCACCGTGGAGGGCGTGAAGGAGGACGTCTCCGAGGTCATTCTCAACATCAAGAAGCTCGCCGTCTCCTCGGAGCAGGACGAGCCCGTCGTCGCCTACCTGCGCAAGCAGGGCCCCGGCGTCGTCACCGCCGCGGACATCACGGCCCCGGCCGGTGTGGAGATCCACAACCCGGACCTGCACATCGCGACCCTCAACGCGAAGGGCCAGCTCGAGCTCGAGCTGACCATCGAGCGCGGGCGCGGGTACGTCTCCGCCGCCCAGAACAAGGCCGGGGACGCGGAGATCGGCCGCATCCCGGTCGACTCGATCTACTCGCCCGTCCTGAAGGTGACCTTCCGTGTGGAGGCCACCCGTGTGGAGCAGCGCACCGACTTCGACAAGCTGGTCCTGGACGTGGAGACCAAGGAGGCCATCACCCCGCGTGACGCCGTGGCCTCCGCCGGCACCACCCTGGTCGAGCTGTTCGGTCTCGCCCGGGAGCTCAACACGGCCGCCGAGGGCATCGAGATCGGGCCCTCGCCGACGGACGCCGCGATGGCCGCCGACATGGCGCTGCCCATCGAGGACCTCGAGCTCACCGTGCGGTCCTACAACTGCCTCAAGCGCGAGGGCATCCACACCGTGGGTGAGCTCGTGGGCCGTTCCGAGGCGGACCTGATGGACATCCGCAACTTCGGCGCCAAGTCGATCGACGAGGTCAAGGCCAAGCTCGTCGACCTCGGGCTGTCCCTCAAGGACTCGCCCCCCGGTTTCGACCTCGCCGCTCGCGCCGCCGCGATCGACGACGAGAACCCGTTCGACGACGACGACCACTAGTCCTTCCCGCTGACGTCCCGACGGGTGCCCGCCCGGGCCGGGACACACTTCCAGGAGATCAACAACCATGCCTACTCCCACCAAGGGACCCCGCCTCGGAGGCGGACCCGCGCACGAGCGCCTGATGCTGGCGAACCTGTCGCAGCAGCTGTTCGAGCACAAGCGCATCACCACCACCGTGACCAAGGCGAAGCGGATGCGTCCCTACGCCGAGCGCCTGATCACCTTCGCCAAGCGCGGTGACCTGGCCGCCCGCCGTCGCGTGCTGGCGCAGCTGACCGACAAGTCCGTGGTGCACGAGCTGTTCACCACCATCGCCTCGGCGATGGAGGACCGCAACGGCGGCTACACCCGCATCACCAAGATCGGCAACCGCAAGGGCGACAACGCCCCCATGGCCGTCATCGAGCTCGTGATGGAGCCCGTCGCGACCAAGGCCACCGTGGCCGAGGCCGAGCGCGCTACCGAGAAGGCCGCCCCGGCCCCCGCCGCCCCGGTCGACACCCCGGCGGACACCACCGCCGGTGAGGTCGCCGCCGAGGAGATCCCCGCCGACGAGCAGGCCCCCGAGGTCGGCTCCGAGCAGGCCGCCGAGGTCGCCGCCGAGAACTCCGACGCCGAGTTCCCCGGTTCGCACGCCCCGCTCGAGTCCGGCGAGGCCCCCGAGGGCTTCGAGGTCAAGGGCAACAAGAACTCGATGAAGTACCACGTGCCCGGCTCGCGCTGGTACGCGGGCACCACCGCCGAGATCTGGTTCGACTCGCCGGCCAACGCCGAGGCCGCCGGCTTCCAGCCGGCCGGCGGCGCCGCCGCGCAGAAGCTGCGCTGACCGGACGACGCACGGACGGACACCGCGACGCCGCCGGGGACCTGGTCCCCGGCGGCGTCGTCGTGCCCGCCGCACCCCCCACCACCCCCTCCCAGGAGCTGACCATGAGCCCGTCCGATTCCCCCGTGCGCGTGCGGATCGACCTGGCCTACGACGGCGCGCCGTTCGCCGGGTGGGCCCGTCAGCCGGGCCTGCCGACCGTGCAGGGGGCCGTGGAGGACGCCCTCGCCGTGCTGGTCCGCCGGGACGTGCGGGTCGCGGTGGCCGGCCGGACGGACACCGGGGTGCACGCCCGCGGCCAGGTGGCGCACCTGGACCTGGCCCCCGCGGAGTGGACCGGTCTCGCCCGCGGCCGGGACGAAGACCCGGGACGGGCGCTCGAACGCCGCCTCACCGGGGCCCTGGCCCACGTCCTGGGCCGCGGCCGCCGCGCGCAGGGCCTGCCCGAGTGCCCGGGCGCGGTGGTGGTCCGCCGCGCGGGCGCCGCCCCCGCCGGCTTCGACGCCCGCTTCTCCGCCGTCTCCCGGCGCTACAGCTACCGGATCGACGACGGCGCGGCGGGCCGGGACCCGCTGACCCGGCACCTGACGTGGTGGTCGAAGGACGTGCTCGACGTCCCCGTCATGGCCCGGGCGGCGCAGGAGCTGGTGGGGCTGCACGACTTCCTGTCCTTCTGCCGCCCCCGGGAGGGCGCCACGACGGTGCGGGAGGTCCTGGACGTGTCCGTCGAGCGGGACCGGGACGGGCTCGTGCTGCTGGGCATCGAGGCGGACGCCTTCTGCCACCACATGGTCCGCTCGGTCGTGGGCGCGGCCGCCCGCGTGGGCGCGGGCCGCGAGGACCCCGACTGGCTCGGCCGCCGGCTCGCGGAGCGGGTCCGGGACGCCAAGGCGCTGATGGCCCCGCCGCACGCCCTCGTGCTCGAGGAGGTCCGCTATCCCGGGGACGCCGCCCTGGGGGAGCGGGCCGAGCGCACCCGGGCGCGGCGCGCCCCGCTCGGCGACCCCGCCCGCGAGTAGCTCCGAGGAGATCCCCGCGACGCTCCCGGGACGCCCCGGCACGGCGGAGCGTGAGCCTCCGCGGGCCCGGGCGCCCGCGGGGAGATTGACCGCCGCACCCTCCGGGTGTATGGCCCGAGTGGTCTTTGGCCGCTCCATCCGGTACCGTGGGGTGCTGTTGTGCGTGTCCCGCCTCGGTTCACGTGTACCCGGATCCGCTGTCCCGTTGCAGGACGCCTGGCGGTCCGGTGCACCGGGGTCTCGGGCACCGGATGCAGCTCGGCCCTCACCCGAGCCCCGGACGGCACACCGAGAAACGGCGTGATCCCAACTAGCGCCACCGAGATAACCCGAACGAAGGCAAACTAACGTGCGTACGTACACCCCGAAGCCCGGTGACATCCAGCGCCAGTGGCACGTCATCGATGCCACCGACGTCGTCCTGGGTCGCCTTGCCAGCCAGACCGCAACGCTGCTGCGCGGAAAGCACAAGCCGACCTTTGCTCCCCACGTGGACGCCGGTGATTTCGTCATCATCATCAACGCCGAGAAGGTGGCCCTGACCGGCTCCAAGCTCGAGAAGAAGCGGGCCTACCGCCACTCCGGCTACCCGGGCGGGCTCAAGTCCAGCTCCTACGCCGAGCTGCTGGAGAAGCACCCGGTCCGCGCCGTGGAGAAGGCCATCCGTGGCATGCTCCCGAAGAACAAGCTGGCCGCCCAGCAGATGTCCAAGCTCAAGGTCTACGCCGGCCCGGAGCACCCCCACGGTGCCCAGCAGCCGCAGACCTTCGAGTTCACCCAGGTCGCCCAGTAACCGGGCCTACGACAGAAACGAGCGAGGAAAATCGTGGCTCAGAATACTGAAGAGCAGAACATCGTGGACGGCGAGGAGCAGCTGAGCAGCTACACCTCCGAGTCCTCCCCCGCGGAGGAGACCGAGGCCGCCGCCGAGCGCCCGGCCCTCACCGTCTCCGGCCAGGCCGTCGGCCGCCGCAAGGAGGCCGTCGCCCGCGTGCGCGTCGTCCCCGGCTCCGGCCAGTGGACCGTCAACGGCCGCACCCTGGAGAACTACTTCCCGAACAAGCTGCACCAGCAGGAGGTCAACGACCCCTTCAAGGTGCTGGAGCTCGAGGGCGCCTACGACGTCATCGCCCGCATCCACGGCGGTGGCCCCTCCGGCCAGGCCGGTGCCCTGCGCCACGGCGTGGCGCGTGCCCTGAACGAGATCGACCTCGAGAACAACCGCCCGACCCTCAAGAAGGCCGGCTTCCTGACCCGCGACCCGCGCGTCATCGAGCGCAAGAAGGCCGGTCTCAAGAAGGCCCGCAAGGCTCCGCAGTACTCGAAGCGCTGATCGGAGGGCCTCCCGGCCCGCCCCAGCGTCACGGACCCCGTCCGACCCGGTGCACACCGGTGTCGGACGGGGTCCCTTCGTTTCTGCCCGCCTGCCGGTGTCCGGGCCGCGGGGAACGTAGGATGGGGGCGATGTCTAGATTATTCGGAACGGACGGCGTGCGCGGGCTCGCGAACGACCTCCTCACAGCCAACATGACCCTGGACCTGGCCCAGGCCGCCGCGATCGTGCTCGGCCACGGCCACGCACGCGAGGGGCGGCGCCCCACGGCGGTCGTCGCCCGGGACGGGCGGGCCAGCGGGGAGTTCCTCAGCGCCGCCGTGACCGCGGGTCTCGCCGGCTCGGGCGTGGACGTCCACGACGCCGGGGTCCTGCCGACCCCCGCGCTGGCCTACCTGGTGGCGGACCTCGACGCCGACTTCGGCGTGATGATCTCCGCCTCGCACAACCCGGCCCCCGACAACGGGATCAAGTTCCTGGCCCACGGCGGGCGGAAGCTCCCGGACCGGGTGGAGGACGAGATCCAGCAGGTCTTCGAGTCCGGCGACTTCCGGCGCCCCACCGGCGCCGGGGTCGGGCGCATCCACCTGCTCACGGACGCCGAGGACCGCTACGTCCTGCACCTGGTGGGGGCCATCCCGCACCGGCTCGAGGGGATGCGCGTGGTCCTGGACTGCGCCAACGGCGCCGCCAGCGGGGTCTCGCCGGACGCCTTCCGCGGCGCGGGCGCCGAGGTGCACGTCATCGGCGCGGAGCCCGACGGCCTGAACATCAACGACGGCTGCGGCTCGACCCACCTGGAGCCCCTCCAGCGGGCCGTCGTCGAGCTCGGGGCCGACCTCGGGATCGCCCACGACGGCGACGCCGACCGCTGCCTCGCCGTGGACGCCACCGGCCGCGAGGTCGACGGGGACCAGATCATGGCGATCCTCGCCCTGGCGCTCAAGGACGCGGGCCGGCTCGTCGAGGACACGCTCGTGGCCACCGTGATGAGCAACCTCGGCCTCAAGCTGGCCCTGCGGGACGCGGGCATCGACGTTCGGGAGACCGCCGTGGGGGACCGCTACGTCCTCGAGACGATGACCGAGCACGGGTACAACCTGGGCGGCGAGCAGTCCGGCCACGTGATCATGTCCGACTACGCCACCACCGGCGACGGGCTGCTGACCGGGCTGATGCTGGCCTCGCGCGTGGCCCAGACCCGCGCACCGCTCGCGGAGCTGGCCCGCGTGATGACGCGGCTGCCGCAGGTGCTGCTCAACGTGCGCGGGGTGGACCGCACCGCGGTGGGCTCCAACCCCGGGGTGCAGGCGGCCGTCGCGGAGGTCGAGCAGCGCCTCGGCGAGACGGGCCGCGTGCTGCTGCGCCCCTCGGGGACCGAGCCGGTGGTCCGCGTGATGGTCGAGGCGGCCTCCGAGGAGATCGCCCGGGCCGAGACGGAGTTCCTCGCGTCCGTCGTGGAGCGCGAGCTGGCCCTCACCGTCTGAGCCGGTCCCGCCGGGCGCCGGAGGCCCGCACCGTGCGCACGGTGCGGGCCTCCGGCGTCCGGCGGGACCGGCGGGACCGGGATCAGGTGCGTCGGCGCAGGGCGTCGCGGATCTCGGTGAGCAGCTGCACCTGAGCGTCGGCCTCCTCCTGGGTGGGATCGATGCCGAGCCGGCGGTTGCGGGCCTCGATCATCTTGTTCATCGGCAGCACGATGGCGAAGTACACGGCGGCGGCCACGAGCAGGAAGTTGACGAGCGCGGTGAGCAGCACGCCGAACCTGATGTCGTTGCCGTTGACGGTGAGCACCGCGAACGAGTCGAAGTTGGGCGAGCCGACCAGCGCGGAGATGAGCGGCATGAGCACCGCCTCGACCATGGCGTTGACGACCTGGGCGAACGCCGCGCCGATGATCACGGCGACGGCCAGGTCGAGCACGTTGCCCTTCATGATGAATTCCCGGAATCCCTTGAGCATGGCCACAGACTAGCCGGGCGCGGGTGGTCCGTAGTCCGGGGCCGGCGGCAGGCCGGAGAACTCCTCGAGCGTCGCGGCGCCCGAGCACGCGAGCTCCTGGGCCCGCTCCGTCCCGAGGTAGCGCAGGTGCCACGGCTCGTACCAGTAGCCGGTGGTGCCGTGCTCGCCCCAGGGGTAGCGGACCACGAAGCCGTGCTCCGGCCCGTGCTCGGCCACCCACGCGGCGGTGGCCGTCCCGTCGAAGCACACGCGCAGGTCGCACCCGGAGCCCTCGCCGACGTCCACCGCCAGCCCGGTCTGGTGCTCCGAGTGACCCGGGCGGGCGGACGCCGTGTCGGCGGCCTCCGGGCCCTTCTGCGCCACCCACCCGGCGTACGTGCGGGACTGCTCGGTGAAGGAGCGGTAGCCCGACACGATCCGGACCGGCACGCCGTCCGCCCGGGCCGCGGCCAGCAGCGTGCGCGCCGCGGCGGCCGCCTCGGGGCGCAGCAGGTGCCCCTCGAGGTCCTCGAGGGCGGCGGGTGCCCAGTCCTGCGGGTCCAGGGGCCGACGCTTGTTGACCACCACGGCGAGCGAGGCGGGGTCGTCCAGCTCCGGACGCGGTCCCGGCCCCCGGCCGGTGGTGGGCGCCGGTGCCGGCGACGCCGTGCCGGAGGCGGACGCCGGCCCGGACGGGGACGCCGGAGCCGGCACGGACGCAGGACCGGACCCGGGCGGGGCGGGCGCGGCCGGTGCCGCGGTGGTGCCGGAGGGTTCCGGCGGGGCCGGGGGAGCGGCCCCGGGATCAGGTGCGCACCCGGCCACGAGCACCGCGGCGGTGAGCAGGAGGGCGCCGGCGCGCAGGGCGTCCATCAGTTCTTGCGCAGCAGCACGCGCCGGATCGAGTGGTCGGAGTCCTTGGAGAGGATCAGCCGGGCGCGGCCGCGCGTCGGCTGCACGTTCTCGATCAGGTTGGGCTCGTTGATCCGCCGCCAGATGCCGGTGGCGGTGGCCACGGCCTTCTCGTCGGAGAGGTCGGCGTAGCGGTGGAAGTAGGAGCCGGGGTCGGCGAACGCGGAGGAGCGCAGGGCCTGGAACCGCTCCACGTACCAGCGCTCGATGTCCGCGGGCCGGGCGTCCACGTAGATCGAGAAGTCGAAGAAGTCGCTCAGGGCGAGGGCGGCCCGGTCCCCGGGGCCCACCTTGGCGGGGGCGAGCACGTTGAGCCCCTCGATGATGACCACGTCCGGGCGGGTCACCACGACCTCCTCGCCGGGCAGGATGTCGTAGCTGTGGTGCGAGTACTTGGGCGCCCGCACCTCGGGGGCGCCCGACTTGATCTTGGCGACGAAGCGCAGCAGGGCGCGGCGGTCGTAGGACTCCGGGAAGCCCTTGCGGTCCATGAGCCCGCGGCGCTGCAGCTCGGCGTTGGGGTACAGGAACCCGTCCGTGGTGATGAGCTGCACGTGGGGGGTGGACGGCCACCGGGACAGCAGCTCGCGCAGGAGGCGGGCCGTGGTGGACTTGCCGGCGGCCACGGAGCCGGCGATGCCGATCACGAACGGGGTCCGGGCGTGCTCCTCGCCGAGGAACGCGTTGGTCGAGGCGTTGAGCCGGTTCGACGACTCGTCGTAGAGGGTCAGCAGCCGCGAGATGGGGAGGTACACCTCGCGGACCTCCGCGACGTCGAGCCGGTCGCCGAGGCCGCGCAGGTTCTCGATCTCCCGAGAGGTGAGGGGAACGTCGATCTCGTGGGAGAGTCTCGACCAGGTCTGCCGGTCGAGCTCCACGAAGGGCGAGGCGCGTTCGCTCAGCGTAGATGCGGTCATCGACCACAGTCTAGACCGCACCCCGGCGCCCGAGGTGTACCGGAGACAGGCCCCGTACCCGGGTGTAGATTTGGTCTCGATCCGGTATTCGCCGTGAGAGAACTCACAGCAGTGCACGGCGCGTGCGCTCCGCCGGTGGAGGACCACCCCGCTCGAGAGTCAGGACAGGACCATGGCGACGGCAACGACCTCAGAGACCACAGCACCGGCGGGAGGGCGGTCGACGGCGGCCCGCGCGCACGTGCAGCGCTTCGGCACGTTCCTCTCGGGGATGATCATGCCCAACATCGGGGCGTTCATCGCCTGGGGGCTGATCACCGCGTTCTTCATCGAGGCGGGCTTCACCCCCTTCGGCCCGCTGGGCGGGTTCGGCGAGAACGCCGAGGGCGAGCCGTACACGGGCCTGGTCGGCCCGATGATCACCTACCTCCTGCCGCTGCTGATCGCCTACACGGGCGGGCGGATGGTCTACGACGTCCGCGGCGGCGTGGTCGGGGCGATCGCCACGATGGGCGTGATCGTGGGCACCGACATCCCCATGTTCATCGGGGCGATGCTCATGGGCCCGCTGACCGCGTGGGTGATGAAGAAGGTCGACGCCATCTGGGACGGGAAGATCAAGCCCGGCTTCGAGATGCTCGTGAACAACTTCTCCGCCGGCATCCTGGCCGCGGCCATGGCCATCTTCGGCTTCTTCCTGATCGGCCCCGCCGTGCTGGCCTTCTCCAACGCGGCCGCCTCGGCGGTGGACTTCCTGGTCACCCGGGGGCTGCTGCCGCTGACCTCGATCCTCATCGAGCCCGCGAAGGTGCTGTTCCTCAACAACGCGATCAACCACGGCATCCTCACCCCCCTGGGCACCGCCCAGGCCCTGGAGGAGGGCAAGTCGATCCTCTTCCTGCTCGAGGCCAACCCCGGCCCCGGTCTGGGCATCCTGCTGGCCTACACGGTCTTCGGCCGCGGCGCCGCGCGCGCCTCGGCCCCCGGCGCGGCCCTGATCCACTTCGTGGGCGGCATCCACGAGATCTACTTCCCGTACGTGCTGATGAAGCCGGCGCTGATCCTGGCGGCGATCGCGGGAGGCATGACGGGCATCTTCACGCTGACCCTCTTCGACGCGGGCCTGCGCGCCCCGGCCGCCCCGGGCTCGATCATCGCGATCTTCGCCCAGGCCACCACCGACAGCTACGTGGGCGTGGCCCTCGCGGTGACGGCCGCCACCGCCGTGTCCTTCTTCGTGGCCTCGATCATCCTCAAGGCCTCCAAGGACAAGGGCGAGGGAGACCTCACCGAGGCCACCTCCCGGATGGAGGGGATGAAGGGCAAGAAGAGCTCCGTGTCCTCCGCGATCGTCGGCACCAGCGGCGGCGCGGACACCGGCGGGACCCCCGCCCGTGAGCTGGCCGACGGCGGACCGGTGCAGCGCATCGTGTTCGCGTGCGACGCCGGCATGGGCTCCTCCGCGATGGGCGCCTCCGTGCTGCGGAACAAGGTCAAGGCGGCCGGGTTCGCCGACGTCAAGGTCACCAACGCGGCGATCGCCAACCTCACCGACGACTTCGACATCGTGGTCACCCACCAGGACCTGGCCACGCGGGCCCGGCCGAAGGTGCCCAGCGCCGCGGTGGTGACCGTCGACAACTTCATGGGCAGCCCCCGCTACGACGAGATCGTCGAGGCCGTGCAGCAGCGCAACGGCGCCGCCGTCCCGGCGGGCGGCGGCGCGGCGGCGGCCACGGCCGGCGGCGGGGGAGCGGCCTCCGGCGGCGACACCGTGGCCGCGGACCCGGGCGAGGGCGCCGGGACGTCCGGGGACGCCACCATCCTCACCAGGGACCGGATCGTCATGGACGGCGGCGCGCGCAACGCCGCGCAGGCCATCGACGAGGCCGGCGGCCTGCTGGTGGCGGCCGGTGCCGTGACCGACGCGTACGTGGCCTCCATGCACGAGCGCGAGGAGTCGGTGTCCACCTTCATGGGCAACGGCCTGGCCATCCCGCACGGCACCAACCAGGCGAAGGACAGCATCCGCTCCTCGGCCCTGTCGGTCGTGCGCTACCCCGAGGGCCTGGACTGGAACGGCAAGCCCGTCACCTGGGTGATCGGCATCGCCGGCAAGGACAACGAGCACCTCGCGATCCTCTCCCGGGTCGCGAAGATCTTCGGCAACAAGGAGAAGGTGCGCCAGCTGGACGAGGCGAGGACCGCCGACGAAGTGCTCGACCTACTGGGGAAGGTGAACGACTGATGAAGTGCGTCCACTTCGGGGCGGGCAACATCGGCCGCGGCTTCGTCGGCCTGCTCATGCACCGCTCGGGCTACGAGGTCGTGTTCGCCGACGTGGCGGCCCCGCTGATCGACGCGCTGGCGTCGACCCCCAGCTACACCGTCCACGAGGTCGGCGCCGGCTCCCGCGACACGGTCGTCGAGGGGTACCGGGCGCTCAACTCGGCGGACGCCCCGGAGTCCGTGGTCGCCGAGATCGCCACGGCGGACGTGGTCACCACGGCCGTGGGCGCGCACATCCTCAAGTTCGTGGCGCCGCTCGTGGCGCGCGGCATCGCCGCGCGCCCGGACGGCGCATCCCCCGTGGCGGTCATGGCGTGCGAGAACGCCCTGTCCGCCACGGACCTGCTCGCCGAGGCCGTCCGCGCCGAGTACGGCGGCGAGGACCTCGACCGCCGGGCGGTGTTCGCCAACACCGCCGTCGACCGGATCGTGCCCCAGCAGGACGGCGGCGGGCTCGACGTGGTCGTGGAGCAGTTCCACGAGTGGGTCATCGACCGCACCCCGTTCGCGGGGGGCGAGCCGGCCATCGAGGGGGCGACCTACGTCGACGACCTCGTGCCCTACATCGAGCGCAAGCTGTTCACGGTCAACACCGGCCACGCCGCGTGCGCGTACTTCGGCTACCGGGCCGGCCGGCACCGCATCGCGGAGGCGATCGCCGACCCCGGGATCCGGGAGCGGGTCGCGGCAGCGCTCGCGGAGACGCAGGCGCTGCTCGTGGCGAAGCACGGGTTCGACGAGCTGGAGCACGGACGCTACGTCGCGAAGATCCTCGACCGCTTCGCCAACGAGCACCTCCCCGACACCGTGGAGCGCGTGGGCCGTGCCCCGCTGCGCAAGCTCGGCCGGCACGAGCGGTTCGTGGGCCCGGCGGCCGAGCTGGCCGAACGGGGCCTCGGCACCGACGGGCTGCAGGCGGCCGTGGGGGCCGCCCTGCGCTTCGACCCGGCCGACGACCCGGAGGCCGTCCGGCTGGGCGAGCTCCTCGACACGCTGGAGCCGGCCGACGCCGTCCGGGAGATCACGGGGCTGGACGCCGGGCACCCGCTCTTCCCGCCGCTCGAGGCGCTGGTGGCCGACGCCGTCCGGGAGCGCCGGGGCTGACCGGACCCCACGGAAGGGCCCACAGGCGGGACGGGCCGTGTCCCCAGAAGAGGCGGAAACACGGCCCGGCCCGCCGGGTCCGGTGCGCCCGGCCGGGCGAGATCCATGCGGTACTGTGAAGCGCATGTGTGGAATTGTTGGATATGTGGGCCCCTCCTCCCAGCGCTCGGACGTGCCCGGCTCCGGGCACGACGCCCTTGACGTCCTCGTCGAGGGCCTCCGGCGCCTCGAGTACCGCGGCTACGACTCCGCGGGCGTGGCCGTCGTCGCGGACGGCACCGTCGGCTTCCGCAAGAAGGCCGGCAAGCTGCTCAACCTCGAGCAGGAGCTGCGCGACAGCCCGCTGCCCCGCTCCACCACCGGCATCGGGCACACCCGCTGGGCCACCCACGGCGGACCGTCGGACGTCAACGCCCACCCGCACGTCGTCGACGGCGGCCGGCTCGCCGTGATCCACAACGGCATCATCGAGAACTTCGCCGAGCTCAAGCGCGAGCTGATCGAGAAGGGCCACGAGTTCCGCTCGGAGACCGACACCGAGGTCGCCGCCGTGCTCCTGGCCGACACCTACAACGACCTCGGCGACCAGGACCTGACCGCGGCCATGCAGGTCGCGTGCCGCCGGCTCGAGGGCGCGTTCACGCTCCTCGCCGTGCACGTGGACCACCCCGGCCGCGTGGTCGCCGCCCGCCGCAACTCGCCGCTGGTGCTCGGGCTGGGCGAGGGCGAGAACTTCCTCGGCTCCGACGTCTCCGGGTTCATCGACTACACCCGCAGCGCCGTGGAGCTGGGGCAGGACCAGGTCGTGTCCATCACGGCCGACGACTACGAGATCACCGACTTCCACGGCAACCACGCGGACGGCAAGCCCTTCCAGGTGCTGTGGGACGCGGCCGCCGCCGAGAAGGGCGGCTTCCCGTCCTTCATGGAGAAAGAGATCAACGAGCAGCCCGCCGCCGTGGAGCAGACCCTCATGGGCCGCACCGACCCGGACGGGAACCTGGTCCTCGACGAGCTCAGGATCGACGAGGCGGTGCTCCGCGCCGTGGACAAGATCGTCGTCGTGGCCTGCGGCACCGCCGCCTACGCGGGGCAGGTCGCCCGGTACGCGATCGAGCACTGGTGCCGGATCCCCACCGAGGTCGAGCTCGCCCACGAGTTCCGCTACCGGGACCCGATCGTCAACGAGCGGACCCTGGTGGTCGCCCTGTCCCAGTCCGGCGAGACCATGGACACCCTCATGGCGGTCCGGCACGCCCAGGAGCAGGGGGCCAAGGTCGTGGCGATCTGCAACACCAACGGCTCCACGATCCCGCGCGAGGCCGACGCCGCGCTCTACACGCACGCCGGACCCGAGATCGCCGTCGCCTCGACCAAGGCGTTCCTGGCCCAGATCACCGCCGCCTACCTCCTGGGCCTCTACCTGGCCCAGCTGCGCGGCAACAAGTACAAGGACGAGATCGGGGAGATCCTCGCCGAGCTGGAAGCCATGCCGGCCAAGATCCAGCAGGTCATCGACGCGCAGGCCGCGGTCAAGGATCTCGCGCAGTCCATGAAGGACGCCTCGTCCGTGCTCTTCCTGGGCCGCCACGTCGGCTTCCCGGTGGCCCTCGAGGGCGCGCTCAAGCTCAAGGAGATCGCCTACATCCACGCCGAGGGCTTCGCCGCCGGCGAGCTCAAGCACGGGCCGATCGCCCTCATCGAGGAGGGCCAGCCGGTGTTCGTCATCGTCCCCTCCCCGCGCGGACGGGACTCGCTGCACGCGAAGGTGGTCTCCAACATCCAGGAGATCCGTGCCCGCGGGGCCGTGACCATCGTCATCGCGGAGGAGGGGGACGAGGCCGTCGCCGACTACGCGAACCACATCTTCCGCGTGCCGCAGTCCCCGGTGCTGCTCCAGCCGCTGCTGACCACGGTCCCGCTGCAGATCTTCGCGTGCGAGCTGGCCACGGCGAAGGGCTACGACGTCGACCAGCCCCGCAACCTCGCGAAGTCCGTCACCGTCGAGTAGTCCGCGCCCGCCGCTGCGCCGGCCCGCCGCCCCGGTTCCTCCCGGGCGGCGGGCCGGCGGTCGTTAGGCTGGGGACCATGATCATCGGCACCGGCATCGACGTGGTGGACATCGCCCGCTTCGAGGAGCAGATCGCCCGCACCCCCGGCCTCGTGGCCCGGCTGTTCACCCCGCTCGAGCGGGACCTGCACGTGCGCTCGCTCGCCGCGCGCTTCGCCGCCAAGGAGGCGGCGGCGAAGGCGCTCAAGGCGCCGCCCGGGATGATCTGGCAGCACTGCTGGATCGAGAAGGACCCCTCCGGTGCCCCGCTGCTGTGCACCGAGGGAACGGTGGCGGAGGAGGCGCGCCGGCAGGGCATCGACCGGTGGCACCTCACCATGACGCACGACGGCGGGATCGCCATGGCCATGGTCATCGCCGAGCGCACCGGGGACGGGGGGCAGGCGTGATCGCCGCCTGGACCGGGGCGCAGGTGCGCGCGGCCGAGACGCCCTTCCTCGAGCGCGGGGAGGGCCCCGCGCTGATGCGGCGCGCCGCCCACGGCCTGGCCCTCGTCGGCGCGCAGCGCCTGCGCGGACGCCGGGGGCGGGTCGCCGGAGCGCGCGTGGTCGTTCTCGCCGGCACCGGCAACAACGGCGGGGACGGGCTGTGGGCGGGGGCGGAGCTGGCGGGCCGCGGCGCCTCCGTGCTCGCCGTGGCGCTCGGCGACCGGCTGCACCCCGAGGGCGGGGCCGCCCTCGAGGCCGCGGGGGGACGGGTGCTGCGCGCCGGGGACGGCGGGCCAGCCCTCGAGGAGGCGGCCGAGCACGTGCTCCGCGCCGACCTCGTGCTCGACGCCGTGCTGGGCACCGGCGCCCGGGGCGGGCTGCGCGGGCCGGCGGCGGAGCTCGTCCGCGCGGTCCTGGACCGGTGGTCCCCGGACGGGGGCCCCGCGGTCGTGGCGTGCGACGTCCCCTCGGGCGTCTCGGCGGACACGGGCGCGGTGGCCGGGCCGGTCCTGGCCGCGGACGTCACCGTGACGTTCGGCGGGGCCAAGGCCGGGCTGTTCCTGCCGCCGGGGGACCGGTGGTGCGGCGAGGTGCGGACCGTGCCCCTCGGGATCGAGCACGCCCTGCCCGCCCCCGCGCTGCGGCGCCTGGAGCCCGACGACGTCGCGGCGCTGTGGCCGCGGCCGGGGGCGGCCTCCCACAAGTACTCCCGGGGCGTGGTGGGCGTCGTGGCCGGCTCCCCGACCTACCCTGGGGCGGCGCTGATGTGCACGCGCGCCGCCGTGGACGCCGGCGCCGGCATGGTCCGCCACCTCGGCGACGCCGCCACCCGCTCCCTGGTGTGCCTGACCAGCCCCGAAGTGGTCGCCTCCGAGGACCACCCCGACGACGTCCACGTCCAGGCGTGGGTCGTGGGCCCCGGCGCGGTGGGCGACGCGGCCCAGGAGTCCCGGATCGGCGCCGTGCTCGCGGGCCCGATCCCCGCCGTCGTCGACGCCGGCGCCCTCGACGCGGCGGCCCGAGCGGCCGCCGACGGCGCCCTCGGCCCCGGCAAGGTCCTCACCCCGCACGCCGGGGAGCTCGAGCAGGTGCTCGCCTGGCTCGCCGCCCTCGGCGGCGGCGGGCAGGCGCCGGACCGGGCGGCGATCGAGGCCGAGCCCGCCCGGTGGGCGCGCGCGGCCGCGGAGGCGACCGGCACCGTCGTCGTCCTCAAGGGCGCCACCACCCTGGTGGCGTCCCCCGACGGGACGCTGTTCTCCCAGGCCGACGGCAGCCCGTGGCTGGCGACCGCCGGCAGCGGGGACACCCTCGCGGGCATCATGGGCGCAGCGCTCGCCGGCAGCGCCGAGGACCCGGACGCGTTCGCCGCCGCGGGGGACTGGGCCCGCGGGGACACCCGCCGCGCGGTGGCCGCCGCCCTCGCCGTGGCCGTGCACGGCTACGCCTCCCGGCTGGAGGGCCTCGGCCCCGTGCCCCCCACGGCGCTGTCCGCGAACGTGCGCACGGTTCTGCGCCGGGACCGCTGAGCCGGCGGTCCCGGCCCCGGCGGACCGCCCCGGGGACACGGGCGCCTCCGGTCCGGGCTAAGATCGATCCCACTTGCCCCAACACCCAGCCCGCTGACGGTGACCCCTGCCCGGCGGTACGACAGGAGATCCCCCATGGAAGTCTGGCCAGGTCAGCCCTATCCCCTCGGAGCCACCTTCGACGGGACCGGCACGAACTTCGCCCTTTTCAGCGAGGGCGCCGAGAAGGTCGAGCTGTGCTTGTTCGACGAGCTCGGCACCGAGACCCGCATCGACGTCGCGGCCCAGGACAGCTACGTCTGGCACTGCTACCTCCCGACCGTCCAGCCCGGGCAGCGCTACGGCTACCGCGTGCACGGACCGTGGAACCCCGCCGAGGGCCAGCGCTTCAACTCCGCCAAGCTGCTGCTCGACCCCTACGCCAAGGCCGTCTCCGGCCAGATCGACTGGGACCAGGCGCTGTTCTCCTACGACTTCGGCGACGAGGACTCGTTCAACGACGAGGACTCCGCCCCCCACATGATGATGGGCGTGGTGATCAACCCGTTCTTCAACTGGGAGGGCGACCGCACCCCCCGCACGCCGTACCACAAGTCCGTGATCTACGAGGCCCACGTCAAGGGCCTCACCCAGCAGCACCCCGAGGTGCCGGAGGACCAGCGCGGCACCTACGCCGGCGTGGCCCACCCCGCGGTGATCGCGCACCTGAAAAAGCTCGGCGTCACCGCCATCGAGCTCATGCCCGTGCACCAGTTCGTGCAGGACAGCACCCTGCTCGACCAGGGGCTGCGCAACTACTGGGGCTACAACACCATCGGGTTCTTCGCCCCGCACAACGAGTACCACTCCACCAACGACCTCGGCGGCCAGGTCCAGGAGTTCAAGGCCATGGTGCGCGCCCTGCACCAGGCCGACATCGAGGTGATCCTCGACGTGGTGTACAACCACACGGCCGAGGGCAACCACATGGGCCCCACGCTGTCCATGAAGGGCATCGACAACCAGGCCTACTACCGGACGGTGGAGGGCGACCAGAAGTTCTACATGGACTACACGGGCACCGGCAACACCCTCAACGTCCGCCACCCCCACTCGCTGCAGCTCATCATGGACTCCCTGCGCTACTGGGTGACCGAGATGCACGTGGACGGCTTCCGCTTCGACCTCGCCTCCGCCCTGGCCCGCGAGTTCTACGACGTGGACAAGCTGGCCACGTTCTTCGAGCTCGTCCAGCAGGACCCGGTCGTGTCCCAGGTGAAGCTCATCGCCGAGCCGTGGGACGTGGGCCCCGGCGGCTACCAGGTGGGCAACTTCCCGCCCCAGTGGACGGAGTGGAACGGGAAGTACCGGGACACCGTGCGCGACTTCTGGCGCGGGGAGCCCGCGACCCTCGGCGAGTTCGCCTCCCGGATCACCGGCTCGGCGGACCTCTACGAGCACAGCGGCCGCCGGCCGTTCGCCTCGATCAACTTCGTCACCGCCCACGACGGCTTCACGCTGCGGGACCTGGTCTCCTACAACGAGAAGCACAACGAGGCCAACGGCGAGGGCAACAACGACGGCGAGTCCCACAACCGCTCCTGGAACTGCGGCGTGGAGGGCCCCACCGACGATCCCGAGGTGCTGGCCCTGCGCTCCCGCCAGCAGCGCAACTACCTCGCGACGCTGCTGCTGTCCCAGGGCACGCCCATGGTGCTGCACGGCGACGAGCTGGGCCGCACGCAGGACGGCAACAACAACACGTACTGCCAGGACAACGAGCTGTCGTGGATCAACTGGGACACCATGGACGGCCCGCTCACCGAGTTCGTCGCCGCCGTGACCCACCTGCGCCACGACCACCCGTCCTTCCGGCGCTCGGAGTTCTTCGACGGCCGTCCCGTCGAGATGGACGCGGACGACACCGGCCGCCCGATGCCCGACATCGCGTGGCTGACCACGGACGGCGCGCCGCTGAAGCCCGCCGACTGGGACGAGCCCCTGTCCCGCTCCTTCGGGATGTGGCTCAACGGCAACGGCATCGCCGGCGTGGACATGCGCGGGCGGCCCATCACGGACGTGAACTTCATCGTGTACTTCAACTCCAACCCGGAGCCCGTGAAGGTCAAGCTCCCGCCGGTGCGCTACGGCCGGCAGTGGGAGGAGGTCATCGACACCGCGGGCAAGTACGCCGACGGCCAGATCCGCAAGGCCCGCACCTCGATCACCCTGGACGGCAAGTCCATGGTCGTGCTGCGCGCCTACGAGGCCCCCGAGGAGGAGCCCGACGCGTCGGTCGCCGCCTCCGTGGCCGCGTACGCGAAGACGCCGCAGGACCAGTGAGCTGACGGCCCCGGCAGGCTGTCGACCCGGACACGGGTCGACAGCCTGCTGGCGTTTCCGGGGCCGGGCCGACAGACTGGTGCGGTGCGCACACCTATCTCGACCTACCGACTCCAGATCACCTCCGACCTGACGCTCGACCGCGCCGCGGGGCTCGTGGACTACCTCCACGACCTCGGCGCGGACTGGGTCTACCTGTCGCCGATCCTCCGGGCCGTCGACGGCTCCGACCACGGCTACGACGTCGCGTCCCCCGCCGAGGTGGACCCCGTCCGGGGCGGCGCCGCCGGGCTCAAGGCGCTCGCCGACGCCGCCCACGCCCGCGGCATGGGCGTGCTGGTGGACATCGTCCCCAACCACCAGGGCGTCGCCGCCCCGGAGCAGAACCCCTGGTGGTGGTCGCTGCTCGCGCAGGGCCAGGCCTCGCCGTACGCGAAGGCCTTCGACGTCGAGTGGGCGTCCGGCGGCGGCCGGGTGCTGATCCCCGTGCTGGGCGACGGCGACGACGAGCTCGCGCAGCTGCGGGTCGAGGACGGCACGCTGCGCTACTACGACAACGTCTACCCGCTGGCCGAGGGCACCTGGGCGGAGGGCGACGACCCGCAGGACGTCCACGACCGGCAGCACTACGAGCTGGTGAACTGGCGCCGCGGCGACGCCGAGCTCAACTACCGCCGGTTCTTCACCGTCGCCACGCTCGCGGGCGTGCGCGTCGAGGACCCGGAGGTCTTCGAGGAGTCCCACGCGGAGATCAAGCGGTGGATCGACGAGGGCCTCGTCGACGGCCTGCGCATCGACCACCCCGACGGGCTGCGCGACCCGCGGCAGTACCTCGAGCAGCTGAAGGAGCTCACGGGCGGCGCCTACGTCGTCGTCGAGAAGATCCTCGAGCCCGGCGAGCGGCTGCCCCGCGACTGGGCCACCGCGGGCACCACCGGCTACGACGCCCTCGGCGTGATCGACCGGCTGCTCACCGACCCGGCCGGGGAGTACGCGCTCACCAGCCTGGACGCCCGGCTGCGGGGCGGAGAGCCCGTGCACTGGGACGAGATGATCCACGGCACCAAGCGCGCCATGGCCGACGGCGCGCTGCTGGCCGAGGTCCGGCGCCTGGCCCGCCTCGTGCCCGAGGACGCCGGCCTGGACCGGGCCGTCGCCGAGGACGCCCTGGCGGAGATCCTCGCGAACTTCCCCGTCTACCGCAGCTACCTGCCCGAGGGCGCCGAGCACCTGCGGGCTGCCCTCGACGCCGCCCGGGAGCAGCGCCCGGACCTCGCCGGCGCGATCGGGACCCTGGGCGGGCTGCTCGGGGTCGACGCCACGGACGAGGCCGGGCTCGGGGAGCTCGCCCGCCGCTTCCAGCAGACCTCCGGGATGGTGATGGCCAAGGGCGTCGAGGACACCGCGTTCTACCGCTTCCCCCGCCTGACCTCGCTGACCGAGGTGGGCGGCGACCCGTCGCACTTCGCCGTGACCCCCGAGGAGGCGCACGCCGAGCTCGCCCGCCGGGCCGCCGAGGAGCCCCTCGCCATGACGACGCTGTCCACGCACGACACCAAGCGCTCCGAGGCGGTGCGGGCACGGATCACCGTGCTCGCCGAGGCGGGGGAGCAGTGGGCCGGCGTGGTCGGCACCGTCAAGAAGCTCGCCGAGCAGGCCGGGGCCCTCGTGGGCGACGGCCCGCTCGTGAACCTCGTGCTCCAGGCCGTGGTGGGCGCCTGGCCCATCTCGCAGGAGCGCGTGCTGGACTACGCCCTCAAGGCCGCTCGCGAGGCCGGCAACTCCACCGCCTGGGTCGACGGGGACGCCGGGTTCGAGCAGCGGCTCACCCGGTTCGTCGAGCTCGTCCACCACGACCCGCAGATGCGGGCCGTCGTCGAGGGCTTCGCCGAGCACGTCACCGCGGCCGGCTGGGCGAACGGGCTCGCCGCCAAGCTCGTCCAGCTCACGATGCCCGGCGTCCCGGACGTCTACCAGGGCTCCGAGCTGTGGGCGGAGTCCCTCGTGGACCCGGACAACCGCCGTCCCGTCGACTTCGGGGCCCGGGCCGCCGGGCTCGCCCGGCTGGACACCCCCGTGGGCGGCACCGCCGACGGGATCCCCGCCGTGGGACCGGACGGCGCGGCCAAGCTGCTCGTCACCAGCCGCGCCCTGCGGCTGCGCCGGGACCACCCCGAGCTGTTCACCGGCTACACCCCGCTGACCGCGTCCGGCCCGCTGGCCGGGCACGTGTTCGCGTTCGACCGCGGCGGCGCCGTGACCGTGGCCACCCGCCTGCCCCTCGGCCTCGCCGCCGCGGGCGGCTTCGACGGCGAGACCCTCGAGCTGCCCGCGGGCGGGTTCGAGGACCTGCTGACCCGCCGCACGCACTCGGGCACCGTGGCGCTGTCCCGGCTGCTCGCCGACTACCCCGTGGCGCTGCTGCGCCGGAAGGACTCCTGAGCCCCATGAACACCCGCGAGCACCTGAACCGCTTCGACGTCTGGGCCCCGCACGCCAGGACGGTGACCGTGCGGATCGAGGGCGACGACCACGACATGATCCCCGCCGCGGACCTGCCCGAGGACTCCCCGGCGGGCACGGCGGCACGCCGCGACGGCTGGTGGACCCTGCCCGACGGCGCGGACGTCCCCGAGGGCACCGTGCGCTACGGCTACCTCCTGGGCAAGACCTTCGACGAGGGCACGGCGCAGGAGCGCTCGCAGGTCTCCGAGGTCCTGCCGGACCCGCGCTCCCGCCGCCAGCCGCAGGGCGTGCACGACCTCTCCTGCACGTTCGAGCCCTCCGCGCACCGGTGGGGGGACGCCGCGTGGACCGGGCGGACCCTGGCCGGGTCCGTCGTCTACGAGCTGCACCCCGGCACGTTCACCCCGGAGGGCACCCTCGACTCGGCGGTCGAGCGGCTCGACCACCTCGTGGAGCTCGGCGTGGACTTCGTGGAGCTGCTGCCCGTCAACGGCTTCAACGGCGAGCACAACTGGGGCTACGACGGTGTCCTCTGGTACACCGTGGACGAGTCCTACGGCGGGCCCGCGGCCTACCAGCGCTTCGTGGACGCGTGCCACCAGCGCGGGATCGGCGTGATCCAGGACGTCGTCTACAACCACCTGGGCCCGTCCGGGAACTACCTGCCCCTGTTCGCCGACTACTTCAAGCCCGGCTCCAGCACCTGGGGCGACCTCATCAACCTCGACGGCTGGGGCTCGGACGGCGTGCGGGACTACATCCTCGACAACGTCGAGATGTGGCTGCGCGACTACCACGTGGACGGGTTCCGCCTCGACGCGGTGCACGCCCTGCAGGACCACCGGGCCGTGCACATCCTCGAGGAGATCGCCGAGCTCGTGGAGCGCGTGGGCGTGGAGACCGGCAAGCCCCTGTTCACCGTCGCGGAGTCCGACCTCAACGACCACCGGATGATCACGCCGACCACGGCCCACGGCCTCGGCATGACCGGGCAGTGGCTCGACGACTTCCACCACGCCGCGCACGTCGCCCTCACCGGGGAGACGCAGGGCTACTACGCCGACTTCGCCGCCCTCGGCACCCTCGACAAGGTGATGCGGGACGCGTTCTACCACGACGGCACCATGTCGGTGTTCCGCGGCCGCCACCACGGGCGGCCGGTCGACAAGCAGCGGGTGCGCCCGTGGCAGTTCGTCACGTGCATCCAGAACCACGACCAGATCGGCAACCGCGCCGCGGGGGACCGGATCAGCGCGAGCCTCACGCCGGACCAGCTCGTGCTGGGCGCCGCACTGCTCCTCACCCAGCCGTTCACCCCCATGCTGTTCATGGGGGAGGAGTGGGGCGCGTCCACGCCGTGGCAGTTCTTCACCGCCCACCCCGAGCCCGAGCTCGGGGAGGCCGTGGCCAAGGGACGCAAGGCGGAGTTCGCGTCCATGGGCTGGGACGAGGACACGGTCCCGGACCCCCAGGACCCCAGCACGTTCACGAACTCGAAGCTCGACTGGGACGAGCTCGGTCGGGACGACCACGCCCGGGTGCTGAGCGCCTACCGCGAGCTCATCGCCCTGCGCCGCGCCGTGCCCGAGCTCACCGACCCGCGCTTCGACACGATCGGCACCGACCTCGACGAGGACGCCCGCTGGTTCGTGCTGCGCCGTGCCACGGCCCCGGGCTCCGACCACGGGGTCGCGGTGCTGCTGAACTTCGGCGCCGGGCCCGCGCAGGTGCCCTTCCCCGGCCGCCCGGACGCCGAGGTGCTCTACCGCTCCGGCGACGTGTCGCTGACCGCGGGCTCCGGCGGCGGCGGCGTCGCCGCGCTGCCCGCCCACGGCGCCGCCGTGGTGCGCTACTGAGCCCTCTCCGCCGTCCACCGAACGACCTCCCCGACCCTCGAAAGGCCCCCGTGCGCACCTACGGACCCGACGTCCCCTACCTCCCGGCCGACGACCGCTACGAGACCATGCCCTTCCGCCGCGTGGGCGACTCCGGGCTGAAGCTGCCCGTGATCTCGCTCGGGCTGTGGCACAACTTCGGCGACGACAAGCCGCTCGCCACCCAGCGCGCCACGCTGCGCCGGGCCTTCGACCTCGGCGTGACCCACTTCGACCTCGCCAACAACTACGGCCCGCCGGCCGGCGCCGCGGAGCTGAACTTCGGGCGGATCCTGGCGCAGGACCTCGCGCCGTACCGGGACGAGCTCGTGATCTCCTCCAAGGCCGGCTGGACCATGGGCCCGGGCCCGTACCACTTCGGCGGCTCCCGGAAGTACCTCGTGTCCTCCCTGGACCAGTCCCTGCAGCGGATGGGCCTGGACCACGTGGACATCTTCTACCACCACCGCCCGGACCCGGACACCCCGCTCGAGGAGACGATGCGGGCCCTCGACCACATCGTGCGCTCCGGGCGGGCCCTGTACGTGGGGATCTCCTCCTACAACGCCGAGCTGACCCTGCGCGCCCAGCAGATCATGCGGGAGCTGGGCACGCCGCTGCTGATCCACCAGCCGTCCTACTCGATGCTCAACCGGTGGATCGAGTCTCCCGGACCGTCGGGGACCTCCCTGCTGGGCGCCCTGACGGAGACGGGGATGGGCTCGATCGTGTTCTCCCCCCTGGCCCAGGGCATGCTCACGGACCGGTACCTGGACGGCGTCCCGGAGGGCTCCCGGGCCGCCGCGGAGAAGTCCCTGAACCCGGAGTGGCTGACCGGCACGACCCTGGAGAAGGTCCGCGGTCTGCACGAGATCGCCGCCGCCCGCGGGCAGAGCCTGGCCCAGATGGCGATCGCGTGGGTGCTGCGCGAGCAGGCGGACGGCCAGGTCACCACCGCGCTCGTCGGCGCGTCCTCGCCGCAGCAGCTCGAGGACAGCGTGGGCGCCGTGCACCACCTCTCCTTCACCCCGGAGGAGCTGGAGTCGATCGACCGGCTGGCCACGGACTCCGACATCAACATCTGGGCGGGCGCCCGCGACTCCAAGACCGCGTGAGCGGCGGGGCCCGGTAGCCGTGGAGGCCTCGCAGTACCTCGCCCTGCTCGGGCTGTGGATCGCAGGGATCGTCGCCCCCGGCCCGGACGTCCTGGTGATCCTGCGCAACGCGTCGCTGGGCTCCCGGGCGGCCGGCGTGCTCACCGCGGTGGGGGTGATGACCGGCAACCTCGTGTGGATCACGCTCTCCCTCACCGGGGTGACCGTCCTGATCGGCCAGGCGGACACGCTCCAGCGACTGATCCAGGTGGCCGGGGCGCTGTTCCTCGGCTGGCTGGGCGTGAGCGGGATCCGGGCGGGTCTCGCCGCCCGGGCCGTGCCGGACCGGGTGCCGAGCGCGGCGGGCGGAGGGCCCGGCAGCGTCCCGGGGGAGCCGCAGGCCCCGCCGGGGCGCTCCGTCACCCCCGGCCGGGCCTTCGTGCTCGGACTCGTGACGAACCTCTCGAACGCGAAGGCCATCATCTTCTTCGTGGCGCTGTTCGCCAACGTGGTCCCCGTGGGCGCGCTGTGGTGGGAGGCGGCCCTGGTCTTCGCGCTGCTCGTGGCCGTGGGCCTCGCCTGGTTCACCGCCGTCGCGTGGGTCGGCTCGGTCGAGCGGCTGGCCGCGGGCTTCCGGCGGCACGGGGCGGCCGTGGAGCTCGCCGCCGGCGTGCTGTTCCTCGTGCTGGCCCTCGGCCTGCTGCTCAGTGCGCTGTGAGCCCGCCGGCCGGCCCCGGGGCCGAACCCGCCCGCGGCGGGCACTAGACTGGAGCGCTGGGTCCTGCCCGGCCGGGCGCCGGGGACGGGACCCAGACGACCAGACAAAGGAGTCCCGTGTCCCACCATCCCATTCGCGTGGCCGTCGCCGGTGTCGGCAACTGCGCCTCCTCACTGATCCAGGGCGTGCACTTCTACGCCGACGCCGACCCGGCCGCCACCGTGCCGGGGCTGATGCACGTGGTCTTCGGCGACTACCACGTGTCCGACATCGAGTTCGTGGCCGCCTTCGACGTCGACGCCGCCAAGGTCGGGTACGACCTCTCCGAGGCGATCGGCGCCGGGGAGAACAACACCCTGGTCTTCGCCGACGTCCCGCACACCGGGGTCACCGTCCAGCGCGGGCCCACCCTGGACGGACTCGGGTCCTACTACCGGGAGGTGGTCCAGGAGTCGGCCGCCGAGCCCGTGGACGTGGTGCAGGCGCTGAAGGACGCGCAGGTGGACGTGCTGGTGTCCTACCTGCCCGTGGGCTCGGAGCAGGCCGACCGGTTCTACGCCCAGGCCGCGATCGACGCCGGGGTGGCCTTCGTCAACGCGCTGCCCGTGTTCATCGCCTCCACCGACGAGTGGGCACAGAAGTTCACCGACGCCGGAGTGCCGATCGTGGGCGACGACATCAAGTCCCAGATCGGGGCGACGATCACCCACCGGGTGCTGGCGAAGCTGTTCGAGGACCGTGGCTACGTGCTGGACCGGACGTATCAGCTCAACGTGGGCGGGAACATGGACTTCATGAACATGCTCGAGCGCACCCGGCTGGAGTCCAAGAAGATCTCCAAGACCCAGGCGGTGACCTCCAACGTCCAGCGGGAGTTCGGCACGCGCGACGTGCACATCGGGCCCTCGGACCACGTGCCGTGGCTGGAGGACCGCAAGTTCGCCTTCGTGCGCCTGGAGGGCCACGGCTTCGGCAACGCCCCGATCTCCCTGGAGTACAAGCTGGAGGTGTGGGACTCCCCGAACTCGGCCGGGGTGATCATCGACGCGATCCGGGCCGCGAAGATCGGGGCGGACCGCGGGATCGGGGGCCCGCTCACCTCCGCGTCGGCGTACTTCATGAAGTCCCCGGCCGAGCAGCTGCCCGACGACGTGGCCAGGGCGGACCTGGAGGCCTTCATCCGCGGCGACCGCGAGCGCTGAGCCCGCCGCCCTCGGAGCACGGGACCCCCGCACCGTTGCCGGTGCGGGGGTCCCGTGCTCCGGGGGCTCAGAGGTAGTCGGCCAGGCCGGCGCGGTGGAGCACGAACGCCGTGACCGGTTCGTAGACGCGCGGCGGGAGGTTGTCGTCGAGCGGCACGGCGACCTCGACCTGGCCCTGCGCCTCCGCCACGAACACGCCCGGGTCGTTGCAGTCGGCGACCGCGATGGTCCGCAGCCCCCGGGACCCGGCCGCCCCGGCGAGGCCGTGGTCGGCGACCACGAGGTCGGGCGGGTTCTGCCCGTCCCGGCGCAGCTTCTCCAGGGTCAGGGACATCGGCCCGGGGAAGTGGGTGTGCCGCAGCCCGCCGTACTGCTCGACCATCACGACGCTCTCGATCTGCCGGACGTCGCCGTCCTCGAACGGGAAGCCGTCCGGGACCTGCACCACGTGCGCCCCGGCGCGGCGGGCCACCCGGGCCAGCTGCGCGTAGACCGGGAACAGGCCGGCCGGGTGGCCGGTGGCGAAGAGCACGCGCCCGCCGGCGGCGACCACCTCGCCGAGGACCCGCGCGTAGCGTTCCAGCCCGGCGACGGCCAGCTCTGCGGAGATCGTGTCCTGGCCCTCGGCGTGGGCCCGGTCGGGGGAGATGCCGACGCGGTCGCGCATCAGCGCGAACACGTCGTCGAAGCTCCACTCCCGGGTGCGCACCACGCCCATGTGCTGGTGCTGGTCGCCGTCGAGGAAGCCCTGGATGTTGCGCAGGTTCGCCTCCCGGGAGGTCGCCACCGCTCCGGTGATGCGGTGGTCGTCGAGGTGGCGGGCGAGGTCTGCGGGGGAGAGGGGGGAGGTCGTCACCGTTCGAGTGTATTCAGGCGCCGGCCGCTACCGTCGCGTATCCCCGCCCGGGCGCGGACCCGGGCGTAGACCTCCGCGGTGGCCAGGGCGGTGCGGTCCCAGGAGTGGCCCTCGGCGCGCCGGGCGGCGGCCCGGCCCATGCGCTCCAGGGCGGCCGGGTCGCCGGCGAGCTCGACCACGGCCCGCGCCCACGAGCCGGGGTCGCGGTCGGGCACGAGCCGGCCGGTGAGCCCGTCGAGCACCGCGGTGCGCAGCCCGTCCACGTCCGTGGCGAGCACCGGCGTGCCGCAGGCCTGCGCCTCCAGGGCCACGAGGCCGAACGTCTCGGAGGAGGAGGGGACGGCCACGACGTCGGCCCGGCGCATCCGGGCGGCGAGCTGCGGGGCCGGCAGGGCGGGCCCGAAGCGCACGACGTCCTCCAGCCCCAGCTCCCGCACGCGCTCCCGGAGCGCGGCCGTGAAGCCCCGGGTGCCGACCCCCACGACGTCCAGCTCCACGGGCAGGCCCGGGTCGGTCCGCCGGATCCGCGCGAGCGCGTCGACGAGGACGTGCGGGCCCTTGAGCGCCTGCAGGCGCCCGGCGAACAGGATCCGCAGCGGGCGCCCCGGTGAGCCGGGGGGCGGCTCGTCGGCGCGGCGCGGCTCGCCGGGGGCGGGGTCCGGGGAGAAGGCCGAGAGGTCGACTCCGGGGGTGATCACGGTCAGGCGCCCCGCGTCGGCGTCGTAGAGCTCGATCATCTGCAGCGCCTCGGTCCGGGTGTTCACCACCGTGGCCTCGGCCCGGGCGATCAGCCCGGCCTCGGCCTCGGCGCGGGAGGCCGGCTCGAGGCCCTCCCCGGTCCGGGCGCGCAGGTTCTTCCCGAGCGCCGTGGTGTGCAGGGTCAGGACGAGGGGGACGCCCCAGCCGTCGGCGAGCTCCCGGCCCGCGGCACCGGAGAGCCAGTAGTGGGCGTGCACGACGTCGGGCCGGTCGGCCTCCGCGCGGAGCACCTCCGCGAAGGCCGCGGTGAACCCGGGCAGGTCCTCCTTGCTCGCCCCGGCGGCACCCGGCAGCGAGACGGTGAGCAGCCGCAGCCCCTCGCGGATGCGGGTGCGCCGCACGCCGGCGACGGCCGGGGCGCCGCGGCCCCGGTCGAGGGTGGCCATGTCCACGGTGTGGCCGGCGTCCACGAGGGCCTCGGCGAGGTGGCGCACGTAGACGTTCATCCCGCCCGCATCCCCCGACCCCGGTTGCTCGAGGGGACAGGTGTGCAGGCTGATCAGCAGGACGTGGCGGGGCGCGGCGGACACGGCTCAACTCTAGCCGCCGGGCCCGGGGCCCCGGTCCGGGCCCGGGGGCGGCGGTGCCACAATGGGAGCCGTGAACCGTCCAGACCCCGTCCCGGCCGCCCCGTCCGGATCCGCCCTCCCCCCTCCGCCCCGGTGCGAGCGCAGCGCCGTGGTCGACCTCGCCGCCGTCCGCGCCAACGTGCGCCGGCTCCGTGACCTCGCCGCCCCCGCCCGGCTCATGGCCGTGGTCAAGGCCGACGCCTACGGCCACGGTGCGGTGCCCGTGGCCCGGGCGGCCCTCGAGGCCGGCGCCCACGCCCTGGGCGTCGCCCACGTCGGCGAGGCCCTCGCCCTGCGCGCCGCGGGGATCGGGGCGCCCGTGCTCGCGTGGCTGCACACCGTCGACACCGACTTCCGGGCGGCGCTCGCCGCCGACGTCGAGCTGGGCGTCAGCGGCTGGGAGCTCGCCCCGATCACCGCGGCCGCCCGCGCGCTCGGGACCACCGCCCGGATCCACCTCAAGATCGACACCGGCCTGGGCCGCAACGGCGCGCCGGAGGCCCTCTGGCCCGAGCTCGTGCGGGCCGCCGCGCAGGCCGAGACCGAGGGGCTCGTGCGGGTGGTCGGCGTCTTCACCCACCTCGCCGTCGCCGACGAGCCGTCCCGGCCCGAGACCCGGGAGCAGCTCGAGCGCTTCCGCGCGGCCGTGGCCACGGCGCGGGCCGCCGGGCTCCGGCCCGGGCTGCGGCACGCGGCGAACTCGCCCGGTCTCCTCTCCGCCGCCGGGCTCGAGCGCCCCGGGGACATGCTCCTGGACATGGTCCGGGTGGGGGTGTCCCTCTACGGGCTCTCCCCGTTCGCGGACCGCACCCCGGAGCAGCTCGGTCTCGTGCCCGCCATGACCCTGCGGAGCACGGTCAGCGCGGTCAAGGAGGTGCCGGCGGGCCAGGGCGTCTCCTACGGGCTGGGCTACGTCACGGACCGCCCCACCACCCTGGCGCTCGTCCCGCTCGGCTACGCGGACGGCGTCCCGCGCTCCGGCACCGGCGGCCCCGTGCGGATCCAGGGCCGCACCTACCCGGAGGTCGGCCGGGTCGCGATGGACCAGATCGTGGTCGACCTCGGCGCGCCGGGACGCTCCGCCCCCGAGCACGGGCTGCTCGGGGCGGAGGCCGTGCTGTTCGGGGCGGGGGAGAACCCCTCGGCGAGCGCCTGGGCGGACGCCGCCGGCACCATCAACTACGAGATCGTCACCCGCGTCTCGCCCCGCGTGCCCCGGGTGCACCTGCACGCCGCGGAGGACCCGGCGGGCGCGGCGGAGGAGCAGGCATGAGCGAGTGGACCCGGACCGTGACCGTGGACGGGCCCGGGCGCACCCAGGCCCTGGCCGAGCGGCTGGGCGCCCAGCTGCGCGCCGGGGACCTGCTGGTCCTCACCGGCGAGCTCGGCGCGGGCAAGACCACGTTCACCCAGGGGCTGGGCCGGGGCCTGGGGGTGCGCGCGGGGATCATCTCGCCCACGTTCGTGCTGGTCCGCCGGCACCCCAACGTCCCGGACGGTCCCCGGCCCGGCGGCCCGGACCTGGTGCACGTCGACGCCTACCGGCTGGGCTCCGCGGCGGAGGTCGACGACATCGACCTGGAGGACACGGCCGACACCGCCGTCACCGTGGTCGAGTGGGGGGCCGGGAAGGTCGAGCACCTGGCCGACTCCCGCCTCGAGATCGTGCTGGAGCGCGCCGTGGGCGCCGACCCCCTCGTCCCCGGCGCGGCCGGGGACGAGGACCCGGACGAGGACGACGAGCCCCGCCGCATCACCCTCACGGGGATCGGCCCGCGCTGGGCGGACGGGCCCCCGCGGCTCGACTGAGCCGGGAGGCGCCCCCGGGGGCGGGCACTACACTGGTCGGGTGCTCCTCCTGTGCCTGGACTCCTCCGCCGTCGCCTCCGCCGCCCTCGTCACCGGTGCGGGCGAGGTCCTCGGCTCCTACGCGAGCCCGGACACCCGCTCCCACGCCGAGGTCCTGGCCCCCGCGGTCCGCGACCTGCTGGCCGGCCGCGGCGTCACCGGCGCCGACCTCGACGGGGTCCTCGTCGGCACCGGCCCCGGGCCCTTCACCGGCCTGCGCGCGGGGATCGCGACGGCGCGGGCGCTCGCCTTCGCGTGGGACGTGCCGCTGCACGGTCTCATGAGCCTCGAGGCCCTCGCCCAGGACGCGGCCGGGCCCGCCCGGGCGGCCGGTCACGAGGAGTTCCTCGTGCTCACCGACGCCCGGCGCCGGGAGGTCTACTGGGCCCGGTTCGCCGCGACCGAGGACGGCCCGCGGCGTACCGGGGGCCCGGGCGTGGCCGCCGCCGAGCAGCTCCCGGAGCTGCCCGCCTACGGCCGCGGGGCGGGGATCTACGCGGACCGGCTGGCCCGGCCCGTGCCGGAGTTCGCCGCGGCGCAGCCCACGGCGTCGTCCCTGGGCCTCGCCGCCGCGCGCCGCACGGCCCGCGGGGAGGCGCTGTCCCGGGACACGACCCCGCTGTACCTGCGCGAGTCCGACGCGAAGGTCCCCGGCCCCCGGAAGCGGGCGGGCGCGTGAGCCCCGCCCCCGGCTCCTGGACGCTGCGCCGGATGGACCCCGCGGACGTCGCGGCGGTGCACGCGCTCGAGCGGCGGCTCTTCCCGGTCGACGCCTGGCCGCTCGAGATGTTCTTCGCCGAGCTCGCCCAGCCCGTGTGCTGGTACTGGGTCGCCGAGCAGGACGGCGTGATCGTCGGCTACGCGGGGCTCATGTGCCTCCGTCCCGTGGGCGACGTGCAGACCATCGCGGTGGTCCCCGAGCACGAGGGACGCGGGATCGGCTCCGCCCTGCTGCGCACCCTGCACGCGCAGGCCCGGGAGCTCGGGGCCACCGAGGTGCTGCTCGAGGTCCGCGCCGACAACCCGCGCGCCCAGCAGCTCTACCGCCGCTTCGGCTACGAGCAGATCCACACCCGCCCCCGCTACTACCGGGACGGCGCCGACGCGCTGATCATGCGCCTCGACCTCACCGGAACCGACACCCCGGCCGCCACCGACACCCCGGCCGCCCCGACGGAGGAGACCCCATGACCGACGGACCCCTCGTGCTGGGCATCGAGTCCTCGTGCGACGAGACCGGCGTGGGCATCGTCCGGGGACGCTCCCTGCTCGCCAACGTGGTGTCCTCCTCGATGGACGAGCACGTGCGCTTCGGCGGCGTGATCCCCGAGATCGCCTCCCGCGCCCACCTCGACGCGATCGTCCCCGCCCTGCGCGAGGCCCTGGACCGGGCGGGCGTGGGCCTGGCGGACCTCGACGCGCTCGCGGTGACCTCCGGGCCCGGCCTGGCCGGGGCCCTGATGGTGGGCACGGCCGCCGCGAAGGCCCTCGCCGTGGCCACGGGCAAGCCCCTCTACGCGATCAACCACCTCGTGGCGCACGTCAGCGTGGGCCTGCTCGAGGACTCCGGGGTCGAGGGCTTCCAGGGCGACTTCGACGACGGGCTGCCGCCCGGCCTCGGGGCGCTGCTGGTCTCCGGGGGGCACACCGAGATCCTCGCCGTCGAGGACCTCTCCCGGGACGTGCGCCTGCTCGGGGCCACGATCGACGATGCGGCCGGTGAGGCCTACGACAAGGTGGCCCGCGTCCTGGGCCTCGACTACCCCGGCGGCCCGGCCATCGACGCCGCCGCCCGGGACGGGGACCCCACCGCCTTCCGCCTGCCCCGCGGGCTGAGCGCGGGCAAGTACGTGGGCTCCGCCGAGCGGCCCGGCCCGCACCGCTACGACTTCTCCTTCTCCGGGCTCAAGACCGCCGTGGCCCGGGTCGTCGAGGGCTACGAGGCGCGGGGCGAGCCGGTGCCGGTCGCCGACGTCGCGGCGTCCTTCCAGGAGTCGGTGGCCGACGTGGTCACCCGCAAGGCCGTGCTCGCGTGCACGGAGCAGGGGCTCGGGACGCTGCTGCTCGGCGGGGGAGTGGCCGCGAACTCCCGGCTGCGCGAGCTCACCGCCGAGCGCTGCGCCGCGCACGGGATCGAGCTGGTGATCCCCCGGCTGCCGCTGTGCACGGACAACGGGGCGATGGTCGCCGCGCTGGCCGCCCGGGTCGTGGCCGAGGGCCGTGCGCCCTCCGGGCTGGACTTCGCTGCCGACTCGTCGCTGCCGGTCACCACCGTCTCCGTCTGAGCCGGCCGGGGCCGCTCACGGCACGGGGGTGACCAGGGTGCCGTCGGCCAGCCAGCTGCGGAGGTTGCGCAGGGTGAGCTCGGCCATCTCCCGCCGGGTCTCCACGGTCGCGCTGCCCACGTGCGGCAGGAGCACCACCGTGTCGAGCTCGCGCAGGGCGGCCGGCACCCGGGGCTCGTCGGCGAAGACGTCCAGGCCGGCCCCGCCGAGCCGGCCCTCCTGCAGCGCCGCCACCAGGGCCCGCTCGTCGACGACCGAGCCGCGGGCGACGTTGACGAGGAACCCGTCCGGGCCGAGGGCGTCCAGCACCTCCGCGCCGACCGTCCCGGCGGAGTCCGGGCCGCCGGGGACGGCGACCACGAGCACGTCGACGGCGGCCGCCAGCTCCGCCGCGGACCCGTGGTAGGCGTACCCGCTGCCGGTGGCCGGGCGCCGGTTGTGGTAGTGGATCTCGCAGCCCAGCGCCTCCAGCCGGACGGCGACCGCCCGGCCGATCCTGCCGAGGCCCAGCACGCCCACCCGTCGTCCGGAGGCGTGCCGGCCCAGCGGGAAGTTCCCCGTGCTCTCCCACTGCCCGCGCCGGACGTAGCGGTCCGCCGCGGAGAAGCGGCGCAGCACGTCCAGGTAGAGGGCCAGCGCGGTGTCCGCCACGGCGTCGGTCAGGACGTCGGGGGTGTTGCTCATCACGATGCCGCGCGCGGCGGCCCCGGCGGCGTCCGTGCCGTCGTAGCCCACGCCGAAGTGGACGACGGCCTCGAGCCGGGGCAGCCGCCGCATCAGGTCCGCGCCCACGCCGGTGCGCCCGGAGCCGACCGCCACCCTGACGTCGCCGGCGTGCCGCTCGAGGAAGCGGTCCTGCTCGGCGGGGTCCTCGGGCAGGCGCAGGGCGGAGAACTCGGCGGCCAGCGCCTCCTCCAGCAGGGGGTGCAGGGCGCCGAGCTGCAGCACCCCGTGGTCCTGCGGGGCGTGGCGGGCGGAGGGGTCCGGGCCGGTGCCGGTCGTGTTCGTCATGCCTGCAACCTAGGGACGAACAGGTCCCCGCGTCCAGCGGGGCGTGCCGGGCGGGCGGGTCAGTCGTTCTCCCGGGTGCGGCGGACGATGTCGAGGGCGACGGCGTGCAGGTCCCCGTCGTGGGCCCGGGCGACCGCGCGCTGGCGCTGGTAGCCGGCGCCCTGCTCCAGGATCCGCTCCACGTCGGCGAGCTCCCGGGAGCAGCCCAGCTGCGCGGCCACGGGCTCCAGCCGGTCGAGCAGCGCGGTCAGGTCCGTGCGCAGGTCCCGCTCGACGTTGCGCGGGTCGGTGATGACCTCGGCGTCGAGGCCGTAGCGGGCGGCGCGCCACTTGTTCTCCTGGATGTGCCACGGCTTCAGGCGGGCGGGGGGCCGGCCCGCCTCCACGTCCCGGGAGATGGACTCCGCGAGGCACTGGGTGAGCGCCGTGAGCGCCCCGACCTCCCACAGGGTCGAGAGCCCGTCGCAGAAGCGCACCTCGTCGGTGCCCAGCCGGGGCACGGGGCGCACGTCCCAGCGGGCCTCGCTCATCTCCTCGATGATGCCGGTGGCGATCATGTCCGTGATGCACTGCTCGTAGGCGTCCCAGGACGGGAAGTGGTACGGCAGCCCCGCCGTGGACAGCTGCTGGAAGATCATGGAGCGCTGGGACGCGTAGCCGGTGTCCTCGCCCGCCCAGAAGGGCGAGTTCGCGGACAGCGCCAGCAGGTGCGGGTAGTAGGTCAGCAGCCCGTCCAGCACGGGCAGCGCCTTCGCCCGGGAGTCGAGGCCCACGTGCACGTGCACCCCGTAGATGACCATCTGCCGGCCCCAGTACTGGGTGCGGTCCACGAGCTTGTGGTAGCGCTGCTTGTCGGTGACCTGCTGGTCCTGCCAGCGGGCGAACGGGTGGGTGCCGGCGGCGAAGACCTCGAGGCCCTGCGGGTCGGTGACCTTGCGGATCTCGTCCAGCATGGTGGACAGCTGCTCGGTGGAGTGGGCGACGTCCCGGCACACCCCGGTGACCAGCTCGACGGTGTTGAGCAGGAACTCCCCGGTCAGGTGCGGGTGGTCGCCGTCCGTGCCCCAGGCGGGGTGGGCGTCCAGGACGGCCTCGAACGTCTCCCGGCCCCGGGGGACGAGATCCCCGGTGGTGCCGTCCACGAGGGCGATCTCCCACTCGACGCCCAGCGTCGACTGGTGGGAGCGGGCGAACGAGATCTCCACGCGGCAGGTCCTCCGTGCTCTGGGGGCGGGCCGGTCGGCCCGCGGAGCCATCAGTCTACGGTTTCCACGACGATCACGACGCGCTGCTCCGCGGGGCCCGCGCCGCCCCGCCCCGGGCCTCCCGGGCCGGGGCCCGGGGCCGTCCGGGTGACCACGAGCGTGGCCCGTCCGGGGCCCTTCGGCGCGAGCCGGCGGCGCAGCTCCTCCGGGGTGACGTCCGTGCCGCGCTTCTTGATCTCGAGCGTGCCGACCTCGTGCTCCCGGACCCACCGCTTGAGCACCTTGACGGTGTGCGGCAGCACCTCCCGGACGCGGTACGCCCGGGCCAGCGGGGTGCGCACGAGCTCGTCGGAGGTGAGGTAGGCGATCCGGGGGTGGATCAGCCGCGCGCCCAGCTGCCGGGCGAGGTCCGTGACGAGCCCCGCCCGGATCACCGCGCCGTCCGGTTCGTAGAGGTACGCGCCCACGGGGCCGACCACGGCGTCGGCGTGGGCGGGGTCGTGGTCCTCGGGGCTGGCGAGCTCCGCGGACCCGTGCTCGGAGAGCACGAGCGCCGCCCGCCGCACGCCGGGGCGGGCCACCGCGTTGAACCACAGCACGGCCTCGACCACGTCGCCCCGGTCGGAGACCCACTGCGCCTCGCACCCGGCGGGGATCGCCTCGTGCGGGATGCCCGGCCCCAGCTTCACCCCGACGGGCAGGCCGCGCCCGGCCAGCGCCTCGACGAAGGACAGGGGCGGGGAGAACGCCTCGGGGTCGAAGATCCGGCGGGTGCCCGACGACGACGTGGTGCGCCGGGCCGGGTCCAGCCACACCCCGTCCGGCGGTCCGCCGGGCAGGGTAGTGAGGTCCAGCTGCTCGACGTCGGCCTGCAGCACCGTGGCCTCGGGGAAGGGGAGGAGGTTGAGCGTGGCCACCGCGGCCGTGGTCTCGTCGAGCTCCACGGCGGTGACCCGGCGGTCCAGGGAGGCCAGCGCGAGCGCGTCCGCGCCGATGCCGCAGCCGAGGTCGGCCACGTGCACCAGGTCCGCGTCGGCGAAGCGCCGGGCGTGCAGGGCGGCCACCCGCAGCCGGGTGGCCTGCTCGAGGCCGGCCCGGGTGAAGAGCATGCGGTCGGCGAAGTCGCCGAACTTCTCCCGCGCCCTGGCGCGGAGCCGGGCCTGGGTGAGCACCGCGGAGACGAGCCGGGGATCGTGCCCCGCGGCGCGCAGGCGGGTCGCGGCCCCCAGGGCGTCGTCGGCGTCGTAGGGGCCCACGGCCTCCAGCAGGCGACTCCCCTCGGCGGTGAGCAGGGGTGCGATGTCGGTCGCCTCGTTCTGCATCGGTCCACCCTATCCGCCCCCGCCCGTCCGGGCGGGCACCGGTCAGTAGAACGCGGCGAGACGGCCCCGGGGGCCGTCGATGACGGTCACCGGGGTCTCGAAGACCCGGGTGAGGACCGCGCCGTCCATGATCTCGTGCGGCTCGCCGAACTCGGCGACCCGGCCGTCCTTGACGGCGCAGATCCGGTCCGCGTAGTGGCTGGCGAAGTTGATGTCGTGGAGCACGATGACGATGGTGCGCCCCATCTCGTCGCAGGCCCGCCGCAGGTGCTGCATCATCGACACGGCGTGCCGCATGTCGAGGTTGTTGAGGGGCTCGTCCAGCAGCACGTGGTCGGTCTCCTGGGCGAGGACCATGGCGACGTACGCGCGCTGGCGCTGGCCGCCCGACAGCTGGTCGAGATAGCGGTGCTCCAGCGGCGCCAGGCCGAGGAAGTCGATGTACCTGCCGATGATCTCGTCGTCCACGGCGGTGAGCCGGCCGCGGCTGTGGGGGAAGCGGCCGAAGCCCACCAGCTGCCGCACGGTGAGCCGGGTGATGTAGTGGTTCTCCTGGCGCAGGACGGAGACGATCCGGGCGAGGTCCTTGGACCGGGTCCGGGCCACGTCGTAGCCGGCGATGTCGATGCTGCCGTCGTCGAGGCCGAGCAGGCGCCCGATCATCGTCAGCAGCGTGGACTTGCCCGCCCCGTTGGGGCCGACCAGGGCGGTCATCCCGGCCGACGGGATCTCGAGGTCGACGGGCCCGACCGTGACCTCCCCGCCGTAGTCCTTGCGCACGTTGGTCAGGGTGATCACAGCCGGCCCTTTCGGAGGATGACGTAGAGGAAGACGGAGCCGCCGACGAGCTCGATGATGATCGAGACGACGCCCTGGGCGTAGAACACGTGGTTCAGGACGAAGTAGGCGCCCGTCAGGACGAGGAACCCGGTGAGGACCGCCACGGGGAAGAGGTGGCGGTGGTCGTACGTGTCGGCGAACTGGTAGGCGAGCGTCGCCACCAGGAAGCCGAGGAACGTCATGGGGCCCACCAGGGCGGTGGAGACGGCCATCAGGACGGAGACGAGGAAGAGGGTGCCCATGATCTCGGCGCGGTGCCGCAGGCCGAGGTTCAGGCTCACGTCCCGTCCGAGGGCGACCACGTTCAGGCGCGAGGACCTCAGCCACAGGGCGCCCCCGGCCAGCAGGCACAGCGGGACGGCCACCGGCAGGTAGTCGGCCTGGGCGTTCGTCACGGAGCCGAACAGCCGGGCGGAGAGCACGTCGAACTCGCTGGGGGACAGCAGGCGCTGCATGAAGGTCGAGACGGAGCCGAGGCCCCCGCCGATGATGATGCCCACGAGCAGCATCACCTGCAGGTTCCCGTACCGGCCGGAGAGCAGCCAGCCGTAGAGCGCGAGGGAGAGCGCGACCATGAGGGCGACCTGCAGCAGGAACTGCGGCACGCCCTGCAGGACGAGGATCCCCGCGGCGCCCAGGAAGTACACCGTGGACGTCTGGATCGCCACGTAGAGGGACTCGAAGCCCATGATCGACGGGGTGATGATCCGGTTGTTCGTGGCCGTCTGGAAGCTCACGGTCGCGATCGCCTGGCAGAAGGCCACGACCGCCATGATGACCACGCTCGTCACCCGGCGGTCCGCGATCCGCCAGAAGCCGTCCGAGCCGACCGGCATCGGGTTGTCCCAGGCCAGCAGGCCGAAGGCGAAGCCCGCGGAGGCGAGGGCCAGCACGGCGACGACCGTCCAGTACCGCCGCCGGGCCCGCGGGGTGGGGAACGCCCCGGCGCGGCCCCGTGCGGCGGGGGCCGCCGGCGCCGCGGCCGGTGCGGGTGCGGGAGTGCTGAGCACGGCCTCAGACACGACGACGCTGCCTCAGGAGCAGGCAGACGAACACCACGGCGCCGACGATCCCGAGGATCACGGACACGGGGATCTCGAACGGCATGATGATGATCCTTCCGATGAGGTCGCACAGCGTCACGATGGCGATGCCGAGCAGGCACACCCACGGCAGGTTGCTGCGCAGGTCGTCGCCGCGGACCATCGAGACGATGTTCGGCACGATGAGGCCCAGGAAGGGCAGGTTGCCGACGACGACGGTGACGACGCCGGTGGCCACCGCGATCAGCCCGGTCCCGAGCAGGACGGTGCGGTGGTAGTTCAGCCCGACGTTGGTGGCGACGTCCTCGCCGAGCCCGGCGACGGTGAGCCGGTCCGCCACGAGGAACACCGCGATCCCGACCAGGAGCACGATCCACAGCACCTCGTACTGACCGCGCAGCACCGAGGTGAAGCTGCCGGCGAACCAGACCCCGAGGTTCTGCAGCATGTCCGTCTGCAGCGCCAGGAACGTCGAGACGGACCCGACCACCGCGCCCAGCATGATGCCGACGATGGGCACGATGAGGGAGGAGCGCAGGGAGACGCGGCGCAGGAAGAGGAAGAACACCATGGTCCCGATGAAGGCCGCGGTCACGGCGCCGAGCATCCGGGTGAGGACAGTGGCGGTCGGCACCAGGAGCATGACGAGCAGCAGCCCGAGCCCCGCCCACTCGGTGGTGCCCGTGGTGGTGGGCTCCACGAAGCGGTTCTGCGTGAGTAGCTGCATCACCAGGCCGGACATGGACATGGCGGCGCCGGCGAGCACCAGGGCGATGGTGCGGGGGATCCGCGTGATCGCGAACATCTCGTCGCCGTCCTCGGCGCCGAAGACGTCGTAGACCCCCGTGAGGAGGGACGCGGCCAGCAGCGCGAGGACGCCGAGCGCACCGAGCAGCAGCTTCCAGTCGAACAGCGAGCCCTTGCTCGCCGCGGGGGGTCTCGACACGATCGTCGACATGGGGTCAGTCCTTCCTCCGGCCTCGTGCCCGGCGGACGGCGGTGGTGGGGCGGACCCCGCCACCGCCGTCCGGACGATGGGTCAGTCCTGCGCGCCCATGGCGTCGGCCAGGGTGTCGAAGAACTCGGTGTAGGTCTGGATGCCCTCGTTGGTGTAGGTGTCCCGGGGCATGTAGACGACCTGGCCCTCCTGCACCGCGGTGACGTTCTGCAGGGCCGCGGCGTTCTCGATGACCTCCTGCGCCGGGGTGTACTCCGGGTCCTCGGCGGAGATCGCGGCGTCGCGGTCCAGCACGAGGATCCAGTCGGGGTTCGAGTCGGCGATCGCCTCCACGGAGATGTCGTCGCCCTGGTGGTCGTCGCTGGCGCCCTCGACCTCGAGGGCCGGTGCGAAGTCGAAGATCTCGAACAGCGGGCCCAGGGTGCGTCCGTTGCCCGGGGCGATGAAGCCGATCTCGCCGCCGGAGACGGTGACGGCCATGACCGTGTCGCCGGGCCGGTAGCCGTCGACGACGCGCTGCATCGCCGCGTCGAAGTCGCCGTTGATCTGCTCGGCCTCGTCCTCGCGGTCGAAGACCTGGCCCAGGACGGAGGTCTGCCGCTTCAGCTCCTCGTCGAAGGGCTCGTCCTCCCGCGGGTCGAGCTCGACGATGGTGGCCTCCGGCACCAGGTCGGCGAAGTCCTCGCGGTAGTCGGCGAAGCGCTGGCCGTTGACGATGAGGTCGGGGTCCGCGGCGACGACGGCCTCGAGGTCGGGCTCGCGGTGGTTGCCGAGGTCGACGACGGACTCGTCGTCGGCGTAGGCGATGGTGTCCGGCATGAGGGCGCGCGGGGCCGCCGCCAGTTCGACGCCCCACTCGGCGAGCGTCTCGAAGGTGCGGTTGTCGGTGGCGACGACGGACGCCGGCGGGGCCTCGACCGTCTGCGTGCCGTAGTTGTCCTCGACCTCGACCGTGGCGGCGGAGGGGGCGGACGACTCCGCGGAGGCGGCCTCGTCGCCCTGGGCCGTGCCGCAGGCGGTGAGGGCGAGGACACCGGCGACGGCCAGGAGGGCAGCCGGGTGCTGGGTGCGGTTCATGGTCTTCCTTCGTGCAGAGGACGCCGGCGTGCTCCGGGGTGGAGGACGCCGGCGGGATCCGATGGGCGCGACGAATCTGCGCACGGATGCGCCGGGACGTCGAGGAGGGCACCGCTGCTCGGCCGAGGTAAGGGTTGCCTTACCGCTCAACCTAGAGGGTCGGGCGGGCGTGAGGCAAATCATTGGCGAACACGGGCGTGACCTAATTCCTGCCGGACGTGCCCGCGGGGGTCGGCGCGCTGGCACTCGCCTTGACCGACTGCCAGCCCGCTCCTACAGTTGGCCTTGGCACTCTCCGGGTGAGGGTGCTAAGGGCCAGGCGATCGACCGGCACCGCGACGACGGTCGGTGCGCCGATCGGCCCGAAGCTCGACGGCGGGCTCCGCCCGCGGTCGCCCACCGTTTTCCACCCCTACAGACAAGGAGAGATCGTGTCGGTCTCCATCAAGCCTCTCGAGGATCGCATCGTCGTCCAGCCGCTCGCCGCTGAGCAGACCACCGCATCCGGTCTCGTCATCCCGGACACCGCCAAGGAGAAGCCCCAGGAGGGCAAGGTCCTGGCGGTCGGCCCCGGTCGTGTCGACGACTCCGGCAACCGCATCCCGGTCGACGTCCAGGAGGGCGACGTCGTGATCTTCTCGAAGTACGGCGGCACCGAGGTCAAGTACAACGGCGAGGAGTACCTGGTCCTCCCGGCCCGCGACGTGCTCGCCGTCGTCGTCAAGTAGACCGGGCCGCACCGACCCGGCGCAGACCGCGCAGTCCTGACGAAGGGTGCCCGCCGCACGCCCCGCTGTTCCGGCGGGCCCGCAGCGGGCACCCTTCGCCGATCCAGACCCCGAAACCCGCTGGCGACCCCAGCCACCCCAGAAGGAGCTCTTCGCCCATGGCCAAGCAGCTGGCGTTCGACGACGCCGCCCGCAAGTCCCTCGAGAACGGCGTCAACAAGCTCGCCGACACCGTCAAGGTCACCCTCGGCCCGCGCGGGCGCAACGTGGTGCTCGACAAGAAGTGGGGCGCCCCCACGATCACCAACGACGGCGTGACCATCGCCCGCGAGGTCGAGCTCGACGACCCGTACGAGAACCTCGGTGCCCAGCTCGCCAAGGAGGTGGCGACCAAGACCAACGACGTCGCCGGCGACGGCACCACCACCGCCACCGTGCTCGCCCAGGCGCTCGTCAAGGAGGGCCTGCGCAACGTGGCCGCCGGCGCCGACCCGCTGAGCCTCAAGCGCGGCATCGAGAAGGCCGTCGAGGCCGTCTCCGAGCGCCTGCTCGAGAACGCCCGCCCGGTGGAGGGCACCAACGTCGCCCACGTGGCGACCATCTCCGCGCAGGACCCGGCGATCGGCGAGCTCATCGCCCGGGCCTTCGAGACCGTCGGCAAGGACGGCGTCATCACGATCGAGGACGGCTCGAGCACCGAGGTGGAGCTCGACGTCACCGAGGGCATGCAGTTCGACAAGGGCTACCTGTCCCCGTCCTTCGTGACCGACGCCGAGCGCCAGGAAGCGGTCATGGAGAACTCCCTGGTGCTGCTGTACCAGGGCAAGATCTCCTCGGTGCCCGAGCTCATGCCCGTGCTGGAGAAGGTCCTCCAGGCCAAGAAGCCGCTGACCATCATCGCGGAGGACGTCGAGGGCGAGGCCCTGTCCACCCTCGTGGTCAACCGGCTGCGCGGCACCCTCGACGTCGTGGCCCTCAAGGCCCCCGGCTTCGGCGACCGCCGCAAGGCGATCATGCAGGACCTCGCCGTCCTCACCGGCGGCCAGCTCATCACCAGCGAGCTGGGCATCAGCCTCGACCAGGTCACCCTGGAGCAGCTGGGCACCGCCCGGCGCGTCACGGTCACCAAGAACACCACCACCCTGGTCGACGGCGGGGGCACCCCGGCCGAGATCCAGGACCGGGTCGCCACGATCCGCGCCGAGGTGGAGCGCACCGACTCCGAGTGGGACCGCGAGAAGCTCCAGGAGCGGCTCGCCCGCCTGGCCGGCGGGGTCTCCGTGATCAAGGTCGGCGCCGCCACCGAGGTCGAGGCCAAGGAGCGCAAGCACCGCATCGAGGACGCCGTCTCCGCGACCCGCGCGGCCCTCGAGGAGGGCATCGTCGCCGGCGGCGGCACCGCCCTCGTGCAGGCCGCGAAGGTCCTCGACGAGTCCGACCTCGGGCTCACCGGGGACGCCGCGACCGCGCTCGGCATCGTCCGCCGCGCGCTGCGGCAGCCGCTGTACTGGATCGCCCAGAACGCCGGTCAGGACGGGGCCGTGGTCGCCTCCCGCGTCGCCGAGCTCGAGGCCGGGCACGGCTACGACGCCGCCACCGGCGAGTACGTCGAGATGGTCGGCGCCGGCATCATCGACCCCGTCAAGGTCACCCGCTCGGCGCTGCAGAACGCCGCGTCCATCGCGGCGCTCGTGCTGACCACCGAGACGCTCGTGACGGACAAGCCCGCCGAGGACGAGGGGCACGGCCACGGCCACCAGCACTGACGGCCGGCACTGACGGCCGGCGCCGAGCCGGCCCGCCCCGCGGACCCGTCCCACCACCGGTGGGGCGGGTCCGTCGCCGTCTCCGGGGGCCGCCCCGGCGCCTCCGGTAGAGTGCGGGGGTCCGCACGACCACTGCCGCGCCCCCGGCGGCACGGTGTTCCCAGGAGATGCCCATGACGACCCTCGGCGCGCAGAGCACGCCCACCGGCGTCGAGCCGGACACGGCCCGGCGGGTGGCCCGCTACGCCGGGTTCCGCCCGGAGGTGCAGGGGCTGCGCTTCGTCGCGGTGCTGCTCGTGGTGGTCTACCACGTGTTCCTGGACCGGGTGTCCGGGGGAGTGGACATCTTCCTGCTGATTTCGGCGTTCTTCCTGACCCTGTCCTTCGTGCGCAAGCTCGAGGCGGGGAGGCCGCTGGCGCTGGGGCGGTACTGGCTGCACGTGTTCAAGCGGCTGCTGCCGCTGGCGGTGCTCACCATCCTGGGCACCCTGGTGCTGGCGTGGTGGTTCTTCCCGGAGGCGCGGATCGACCGGGTGCGCACGGAGGCGCTGGCCTCGGTTCTCTACGTGGAGAACTGGGCGCTGGCGCTGGCCGAGGTGGACTACTACGCCGCCGACGACTCCACGGCGTCCCCGTTCCAGCACTTCTGGTCCCTGTCGGTGCAGGGCCAGGTGTTCCTGCTGTGGCCGCTGGTGTTCGGGGCGGCGTGGCTCGTGTGCCGGGGCGGGCGGCGGCGGCCGGTGCCGGTGCTGGCGGTGCTCTTCGGGTTGGTCCTCGCGGTCTCCCTCGCCTGGTCGGTGCACACGACCGCCACGGACCAGGCGTTCGCCTACTTCGACACCCGGGCCCGGCTGTGGGAGTTCGCCCTCGGGTCCCTGCTGGCCCTCGCGGTGCCGTACCTGCACCCGCCGCGGGCGGCGCGGGTGGTGCTGGGCTGGGCCGGGATGCTCAGCATGGTCTCGGTCGGGGTGCTGATCGACGTGCAGGGCGCCTTCCCCGGCTGGATCGCCCTGTGGCCGCTGCTCTCGGCGGCGGCGATCATCGTGGCCGGGCAGTCCGGCTCGCCCCTCGGCCTGGACCGGATCCTCGCCTCCCGGCCCCTGGTGCGGCTCGGGGACGCCTCCTACGCGCTGTACCTGGTACACTGGCCGCTGCTGATCACCTACCTGGTGCTGCGGGACCGGCCCGTGGCCGGGCCGCGGTCGGGGGTCGCGATCATCCTGGTCTCCCTGCTGCTGGCGGTGGCCGCCACGAAGCTGGTGGAGCGCCCGTTCCAGCGGTGGGCGTGGCCGGAGCGGGACAAGCGGCGGCTGGCCGCGTCGGTGGCGGTGAGCCTGGCGCTCGTGGCGGTGCCGGTGCTGGTGTGGCAGCAGGCCGACGCACGGCGGGCGGCCGCGCTGGCGGAGGACGCCGCCCGCAACAACCCCGGGGCCGCGGTGCTGGACCCGGGCTTCGAGTTCCGGGGCGACCCGGACGCCCCCACCCTGCCCCTCGCCTCCGCGCTGGGCGACGAGTGGGTCGGGCTGCCCGAGCCCTGCTCCGGGGCGTTCGCCCCCGAGCAGGAGGTCCTCGAGCAGTACTGCCGCCAGACCCCGGCCCTGCCGGACCCCGAGCGGACGATCGCGGTGGTCGGCAACTCCCACATGGAGCAGTTCATGGGCGCGGTGATCCCCCTCGCGGAGGAGCGCAACTGGCAGCTCGTCGCTGTGCTGCAGCCGGGCTGCGCCTTCGCGGTGCGCCCGGAGGGGGACGCGTGCCACGAGGGCAACGACGCGGCGATCGAGTACGTGGAGCGGCTCGCCCCGGACGCGGTCATGACGACCTCGACCTACGCCGCCCGGATGGACGGTCCCGCCGAGGCCCTCGTCGGGGGGTTCCCGGAGCTGGTCGACCGCCTCACGGGCCAGGGCATCGACGTCGTCGGCTTCCGGGACAACCCCCGGTTCGACTTCAACCCCTACGAGTGCGCCGTGCGCCACGGCCAGGACGCCGACCGGTGCCGCGTGCCCGTCGAGCAGGTCCTGGCGCCCGTCAACCCGGCCGACGCCCTCCGGGACCGGAACGGCTTCGCCTCGCTCGACCTCACCGACCTCATCTGCCCGGAGGGGCTGTGCCGTCCCGTGGTGGGCAACGTGCACGTCTTCTTCGACCCGCACCACCTCACGTGGACCTACGCGCGGACGATGGCGCCGGCCCTCGAGACCCGGCTCCCCGGCACGCTCCTCCAGGAGGTGTCCTCGTGAGCACGGTGCAGGCCGGCGCCCCGCGCCCGGACCCGGGGGCCGCCTCCCCGGGCGGCCCCCGGGGGCGTCGAGCCGGACACGGCCCGGCGGGTGGCCCGGTACTCCGGGTTCCGCCCCGAGGTGCAGGGGCTGCGCTTCGTCGCGGTGCTGCTCGTGGTGGTCTACCACGTGTTCCTCGGCCGGGTCTCCGGGGGCGTGGACGTGTTCCTGCTGATCTCCGCGTTCTTCCTGACCCTGTCCTTCGTGCGCAAGCTCGAGGCGGGAAGGCCCCTGGCCCTGGGACGGTACTGGCTGCACGTGTTCAAGCGGCTGCTGCCGCTGGCGGTGCTCACCATCCTCGGCACCCTCGTCCTGGTGGCCGCCGTCTACCCCGGCTCCGACGCCGGGCAGTGGCGCACCGAGGCGCTGGCCTCGGTGTTCTACGCGGAGAACTGGGCGCTCGCGCTGAGCTCCGTCGACTACTACGCCGCCGACCACTCCACCGCCTCGCCGTTCCAGCACTTCTGGTCCCTGTCGGTCCAGGGGCAGGTGTTCCTGCTGTGGCCGTTGATCTTCGCCGCCGCCTGGCTGCTCACGCGGCGGGGGAGCCTCCGGCCGGTCCCCGTCCTGGTCGCGATGTTCGGCACCGTGTTCCTGGCCTCCCTGGCGTGGTCGGTGCACAGCACCGCCGTCCAGCAGGAGTTCGCCTACTTCGACACCCGCACCCGGCTGTGGGAGTTCGCCCTCGGGTCGCTGCTCGCCCTCGCCCTGCCCTACCTGAAGCCGCCGCGGACCGCGCGCGTGGCCCTGGGCTGGGCCGGGCTGCTCAGCATGGTCTCGGTGGGGGTGCTGGTCGACGTGCAGGGGGCGTTCCCCGGGTGGATCGCCCTGTGGCCGCTGCTCTCGGCGGCCGCGATCATCGTGGCCGGCCGCTCCGGGTCCCCGTTCGGACTGGACCGGATCCTCGCCTCGCGGCCCCTGGTGCGGCTGGGGGACTCCGCCTACGCGCTGTACCTGATCCACTGGCCCGTGCTGATCACCTACCTCGTGCTGCGGGACCGGCCCATGGCCGGGCCGCGGTCGGGGGTGGTGATCATCGTCGTCTCCCTGGTGCTCGCCGTGCTGGCCACCCGGCTGGTCGAGGACCGGTTCAAGAAGTGGGCCTGGCCCGAGCAGAACAAGCGGCGCCTCGCCGGGGTCGTGGTGCTCTGCCTCGCCCTGGTCACCGCCCCCGTGCTCGCCTGGCAACAGGTCGAGGACCGGCGTGCCGAGCGGATCCAGGCCGAGGCCGTCCGGAACAACCCCGGGGCCGCCGTCCTCGAGCCCGGCTTCGAGTTCCGCGGCGACCCGGACGCCCCGACCCTGCCCCTGCCGGAGGACCTGCCGAGGCAACCGGCCTCCCTCGGCGAGGCCTGCCCCGAGGACCTCGACCTGCCGGAGGAGCTCCTCCGCTTCTGCCACGAGAGCGTGGCGCAGGAGGCCCCCGAACGGACGGTGCTCGTGCTCGGCAACAGCCACCTGCAGCACTGGCTCCCCGCGCTGCGGCCCCTGGCGGAGGCCGAGCGGTGGCGGGTGCTGACCTGGATCCAGCCGGGCTGCTTCTACGCCGCCGCCGAGGACCAGCCGGGCTCGGAGAGCTGCCGGGCGTGGTTCGAGGGCGCCGAGCAGATGATCGGCACCGCCGACCCCGACCTCGTCGTCGTCCAGTCGACCTTCACCGACCTGGAGGGGGAGGTCCTCCGGCCCGGACTGGAGCAGCGGGTCCGCGAGCTCACCGACCGCGGGATCCCCGTGGTCGGGATCCGCGACACCCCCCGCTTCCCGGAGGCGCCGGCCGAGTGCGCGGTGGCGAACGGGGAGGACGACCCCCGGTGCACCTTCGCGCACCCCATGGTGGGCACGCCCGATCCCGCGCTCCCGCTCGCCCGCGAGCTGCCGCTCTACTCGACCCTGGACCTCACCGACCTGATCTGCCCGGACGGGCGGTGCCCGCCGGTCGTCGGCAACGTCTACGTGTACTGGGACGACGACCACCTCAGCCGGGTCTACTCCGAGAGCGCCGCCCCGGTCTTCGGCGAGCGGTTCCGGGAGGCCCTCGCCACCGACGGCCTCCGCCCCTGACGACCGCCCGTCCCCGGCCGCCGGCCCCCGGCGCCGCCCGGTGACGGAGCGCCGGGTGCCCCGCGCGGCGCCGGTCGTGCGATAGGGTCGCGACGGGCGCCCCCGGCCCCGCCCCCTCGCTCCGCATCCCCCCGCTCCCCCTCCCGGCGCCGCTCCGCGGCCGCGTCCGGGACGCTCCCTCCTGGAGGTGCCCCCGTGGCCACCGTGCACGCCGCCGCCCCGCAACCGTCCGCCGGGACCGCCGACCGTGGGGACGCGGCCCGGCGGCGGGCAGGACGGTACTCGGGCTTCCGCCCCGAGGTGCAGGGCCTGCGCGCGGTGGCGGTGCTGCTCGTGGTGGTCTACCACGTGTTCCTCGGGCGGGTCTCCGGGGGAGTGGACATCTTCCTGCTGATCTCCGCCTTCTTCCTGACCCTGTCCTTCGTGCGCAAGCTCGAGGCGGGGAGGCCGCTGGCGCTGGGGCGGTACTGGCTGCACGTGTTCAAGCGGCTGCTGCCGCTGGCGGTGCTCACGATCCTGGGCGCCCTGGTGCTGGTGGAGCTGTTCTACCCGGGCTACGACGCCGGGCAGTGGCGCGCCGAGGCGCTGGCCTCGGTGTTCTACGCGGAGAACTGGGCGCTGGCGCTCAACGCGGTGGACTACTACGCCGCCGACCACTCGACCGCCTCGCCGTTCCAGCACTTCTGGTCCCTGTCGGTGCAGGGACAGGTGTTCCTGCTGTGGCCGCTGGTCTTCGCCGCGGCCTGGCTGATCTCCCGGCGGACCCGGTGGAGCCCCGTGCCGGTGCTGGCGGTCGTCTTCGGGGTGGTCTTCGCGGCCTCCCTGGCGTGGTCGGTGCACAGCACGGCCGTCCAGCAGGAGTTCGCCTACTTCGACACCCGCACCCGGCTGTGGGAGTTCGCCCTCGGGTCCCTGCTGGCCCTCGCGGTGCCCTGGCTGCGGCCCGGCCGCAGGGCGCGCGTGGTCCTGGGCTGGGCCGGTCTGGTGAGCATGGTCTCGGTGGGGGTGCTGGTCGACGTGCAGGGGGCGTTCCCCGGGTGGATCGCGCTGTGGCCGCTGCTCTCGGCCGCGGCGATCATCGTGGCCGGGCAGTCCGGGTCGCGCTTCGGGCTGGACCGGATCCTCGCCTCGGCGCCGCTGGTGCGGCTGGGGGACTCCGCCTACGCGCTCTACCTGATCCACTGGCCCGTGCTGGTCACCTACCTCGTGCTGCGGGACCGGCCCATGGCCGGGCCGCGGTCGGGGGTCGCGATCGTGCTGGTCTGCCTGGTGCTCGCGGTGCTGGCCACCCGGCTGGTCGAGGACCCGCTCAAGCGCTGGGCCTGGCCCGAGCGGTCCCGGCTGCGGCTGGCCGCGGTGATCGTGGTGTGCCTGGCGGCGGTCGCGGTCCCGGTGACCGCGGCCCGGGTGGCCGAGGAGCGGCGGGCGGTGGAGATCGCGGCGTCGGCCGACCGCAACAACCCCGGGGCGGCGGCCCTGCTGCCGGGCTTCCGGTACGAGGGCGACCCGGACGCCGAGACCGTCCCCGTGATCACCGGGGAGCCGTACGCCAAGCCGTCGCTCGGCGAGCCCTGCCCGCCCGGCACGGGGGTCGGCGAGCGCTTCCGGCAGTGGTGCTTCGACACCGTCCCGAACCCCGAGCCCGCCGCCACGATGCTGGTGATCGGCAACAGCCACGTGCACCAGTGGATCCCCGCCGTCGAGCTCCTGGCCGAGCGCAACGACTGGCGGGTGGTCACCTACATCCGCGGCAACTGCCTGTACGCCCTGCCCGAGGAGCAGGTGGCCGACCACGAGGCGTGCGCGCGCTGGCTCGAGGGCGCCGACCCCGTGGTGGAGGCCGTGGACCCGGACCTGGTGCTGGTGCAGGGCACCCGCAGCACGGACGAGGACCAGGAGCAGTTCACCCACGGGATGGAGCAGCGCATCCGCGGGCTGGCGGAGCGCGGCATCCAGGTCCTCGGCCTGCGCGACAACGCCCGGTTCGACTTCGTCCCCGCGCGCTGCGCCGCGGACCACGGGGCCGACGCCCCCGAGTGCGCCGCCTCCCACGTCATCCTGGGCCCGGACAGCCCGCTGGCCCCGGTGGCCGAGCTGCCGCGGGTCACGATGGTCGACATGGGGGACCTCATCTGCCCGGACGGCACCTGCGTCCCGGTCATCGGCAACGTGTTCACGTACTGGGACAACAACCACCTCACCGTCGAGTACGTGCGGAGCCTGGCGCCCCTGTTCGCGGAGCGCGTCGAGGAGGCCCTGCGCGCGGACGGGGCCGGGTTCCCCGCGGGGTCGTGAGCGCGGCCACAGCCGTCCGCCGGCCGGGACCCGGCCCGTAGAATGATCGCGACTCCCTCGAAGCTGAAAGGCCCCACCGTGTCGGATACCGCCGTCCCCACCGCCCTGTCCGAGGACCCGTTCGGGTTCACCGGGCTGACCTACGACGACGTGCTGCTGCTGCCCGGCAACACGGACGTCATCCCGTCCGAGGCGTCGACGCGCACCCGCCTGTCCCGGCGAATCGACCTGGAGGTGCCGCTGCTGTCCGCCGCCATGGACACCGTCACCGAGTCCTCGATGGCGATCGCGATGGCCCGCCAGGGCGGCATCGGCGTGATCCACCGCAACCTCTCGATCCAGGACCAGGCCGAGCACGTGGACCGGGTGAAGCGCAGCGAGTCCGGGATGATCACCGACCCCGTCACCATCTCCCCGGCGGCGACCCTCGAGGAGCTGGACCGGCTCTGCGGCTACTACCGGGTCTCCGGGCTGCCCGTCGTGGACGCCGAGCAGAAGCTGCTGGGGATCATCACCAACCGCGACACCCGGTACCTGCCGGAGAGTGAGTTCCCGCGGCGCCGGGTGCACGAGATCATGACGCCCATGCCGCTGATCACCGGCAAGGTCGGGATGGCGAAGGACGACGCGCACCGGCTCCTGGCGACCAACAAGATCGAGAAGCTGCCGCTCGTCGACGACGCCGGCCGGCTCACCGGCCTGATCACGATCAAGGACTTCACCAAGGCCGAGCAGTACCCCCACGCCACCAAGGACGACGAGGGCCGGCTGCGCGTCGGCGCCGCCGTCGGCTTCTTCGGCGACGGCTTCGAACGGGCCATGACCCTCGTCGAGGCCGGCGTGGACGCCCTGTTCATCGACACCGCCAACGGGCACTCCCAGGGCGTGCTGGACATGATCGCCCGGCTCAAGGCGGAGACCGCCGCCGCGCACGTGGACGTCATCGGCGGGCAGGCGGCCACCCGCCACGGCGCGCAGGCCATCGTGGACGCCGGGGCGGACGCCGTGAAGGTGGGCGTGGGCCCCGGCTCGATCTGCACCACCCGCATCATCGCCGGCGTGGGCGTCCCCCAGATCACCGCCGTCAACGAGGCGGCGAAGGCGGCGATCCCGGCGGGCGTGCCCCTGATCGCCGACGGCGGCCTGCAGTACTCCGGCGACATCGGCAAGGCGCTCGTGGCCGGCGCGGACTCCGTGATGGTCGGGTCCCTGCTCGCGGGCTGCGACGAGTCCCCGGGCGAGCTGATCTTCGTCAACGGCAAGCAGTTCAAGACCTACCGGGGGATGGGCTCGCTGGGGGCCATGCAGTCCCGCGGCAAGAACACCTCCTACTCCAAGGACCGCTACTTCCAGGCAGACGTCGCCAGTGACGAGAAGCTCATCCCCGAGGGCATCGAGGGCCAGGTCCCGTACCGCGGCCCGCTCTCGGCCGTGGTCCACCAGCTCGACGGCGGCCTGCGCCAGACGATGTTCTACGTGGGCGCCCACACCGTCGAGGAGCTCAAGCACGAGGGCCGGTTCGTGCGGATCACGCCGGCCGGGCTCAAGGAGTCCCACCCGCACGACATCACGATGACCGTCGAGGCCCCCAACTACCAGCGCTGAGCGACCGTCCGCAGCACCGTTCGGAAAGGACACCATGAGCTACGACATCGAGATCGGCCGCTCCAAACGCGCCCGCCGCACCTTCTCCCTGGACGAGATCGCCCTCGTCCCTTCCCGCCGCACCCGCGACCCCCGGGACGTGTCCACGGACTGGCAGATCGACGCCTACCGGTTCTCCATCCCGTTCCTGGGCGCCCCGATGGACTCGGCGACGTCCCCGGAGACGGCCATCGCCCTCGGCCGCGCCGGGGGACTGGGCGTGCTGGACCTCGAGGGGCTGTGGACCCGCTACGAGGACCCGCAGCCGGTGCTCGACGAGATCGCGGCGCTCTCCGGCGAGGACGCCCCGGCGTCCACGCGCCGGATGCAGGAGCTCTACGAGGCGCCCGTCCAGCCGGAGCTGATCACGGCCCGGCTGGCGCAGATCCGCGAGGCGGGCGTCATCGTCGCCGGGTCCCTGACGCCGCAGCGCACGGTGGAGCACTACCGCACCGTCCTGGACGCCGGCGTGGACGTCTTCGTGATCCGCGGGACCACGGTCTCCGCGGAGCACGTCTCCCGCAACCAGGAGCCGCTGGACCTCAAGAAGTTCATCTACGACCTCGACGTCCCGGTCATCGTGGGCGGCGCCGCGGGCTACACGCCGGCGCTGCACCTCATGCGCACGGGCGCGGCCGGCGTGCTCGTGGGCTTCGGCGGCGGCGCGTCCATGCGCATCCAGAACACCCTGGGGATCCACGCGGCCATGGCCACGGCGATCTCCGACGTCGCGGCCGCCCGCCGGGACTACCTCGACGAGTCCGGCGGGCGCTACGTCCACGTCATCGCCGACGGCGGCGTGGGGGTCTCCGGGGACATCGTGAAGGCGCTCGCCATGGGCGCGGACGCCGTGATGCTCGGCACCGCGCTGGCCCGCACGGAGGAGGCGCCCGGGCAGGGCTGGCACTGGGGCGCGGAGGCCCACCACGGGCAGCTGCCGCGCGGGCTCCGCACCCGCGTGGGCACCGTGGGCCCCCTCGAGGAGGTGCTCTTCGGGCCGTCCCGCCACGTGGACGGCACCTCCAACCTCGTGGGCGCGCTGCGCCGCTCGATGGCCACCACCGGGTACCTGGAGCTCAAGGAGTTCCAGCGCGCCGAGGTGGTCATCCGCGGCTGACCCGCGACCGCCCCGCGGGGGCCAGTGCCGCGCCCCGCCGGCCCGGCACGGGCCCCCGCCGCAACTGGCGAACGCCCAGGAAGGCGCACTAGCCTTGACGGGTGCTCACGACCGCCCTGCGCCCCCGCTCGATCCTCGCCATGATCGTGAGCCTCGGGCTGGCCGTGGGCTTCGTGCTGCTGAGCCAGTGGCAGCTGGAGTCCAGCGAGCAGTCCCGCACGGTCGCGGACCCCGCGAAGGACGTGGCCGTCCCGCTCACCGAGGCCGCTGAGGCCGGCGCCCCCGTGACCGCCGCGCAGGCCGACCAGCTCGTCACCGTCACCGGCGACTACCGGGACGGGTCCACCGTCCTGGTCCCGGGCCGGCTGCAGGACGGGACGGAGGGCTGGTGGGCCGTCACCGCCCTCGACGTCCCGGACACCGGGCAGCTGTGGCCGGACGCCGGCGGGGAGCTCACCCTCGCGGTGGCCCGCGGCTGGACCGCCGATCCCGCCGCCGTGCCGGAGGAGCCGGCGGGCGCCGTCGACGTCGTCGGCCGGTACCTGCCCGCCGAGGGCCCGGTGCCCGGCGCCGACCTGCCCGCGGGGCAGGTGGGCACGGTGTCCCCGGCGCAGCTCACCAACCGCTGGGACGCCCCGCTGTGGTCCGGGTACCTGGCCGCCTTCGCCGAGAACCCCGCGTCCGCGCCCTTCCAGCTCGCCGGGGATGGGACCCTCGCCCCGGACGCCGCGCTGCTGAGCCCGGGGCTGTCCCGGCTCGACATCGACCAGCAGCCCACGGACGAGTCCGTGAACCTGCTCAACCTCTTCTACGCGGTCGAGTGGGTGGTCTTCGCCGGGTTCGCCCTCTACATCTGGTGGCGGTTCGTGCGCGACGAGTGGCAGCGCGAGCAGAACCCCGAGGAGTACTTCTACTTCGAGGGCGAGTACTACTACGACGAGGCGGCCGGGCGCTACTACTACTACGACCCCGAGGCGGGGGAGTACTACTGGTTCGACGACCAGCCCGGCGCCCGGGCGGGCGAGCCCAGCACCCACGACAGGACCCAGGACAGGACCGGAGCCCACCATGACTGAACCCACGCAGCCGACCCCCGCCCCGAAGGACCGCACCGACGGGGTGCGGGTCTCCCTCCCGCCGGACGCCCGCCCCGCGGAGGCGGCGTCCCCGGGCCGCGTCCCGCGCCGGGCGGCCGCCCTGCAGCCGCGCCGCCGCTTCGGGGGCACCGAGGCCCAGATCCGCGGGGCCCTGGGCTTCTACATGGTCTGTGCGTGGATCTCCGGGACCTTCCTGCTCCTGCTCGTGGCCGAGATGATCACCCGCTACGGACTGGGCTACGACCTCGTCGCGGGCGGCACCGACCGGGCCACGGGGGAGACCGTGGCCCTCGGCTGGCAGGACCTCGAGCTCGAGAACCTCGCGGGCGGGGTCAACATCTCCACGTGGATCCTCATCGTGCACGGCTGGTTCTACGTGGTCTACCTCATCTCCTGCTTCCGGATCTGGACGCTCATGCGCTGGCCCTTCCCGCAGCTCGTGGTGATGGCCCTGGGCGGCGTGGTGCCGTTCCTGTCCTTCGTGGTGGAGCGCAAGATCCACGCCTCCACCACCGCCGAGCTGCGCGCCAACCCGAAGGCCGCGAAGCGGTACTGAGCCCTCCCCGCGCCTGGCCTAGGATGGAGGGCGTGACCGAAACAGCTGAGACCCGCACCGATCTGGAGCAGCGCCCGGTCCTGGTGGTCGACTACGGCGCGCAGTACGCGCAGCTGATCGCCCGCCGGGTCCGCGAGGCCAGTGTCTATTCCGAGATCGTCCCCCACACCTGGTCGACCGAGCAGATCCTCGCCAAGAACCCGGCGGCGATCATCCTCTCGGGCGGCCCCTCCTCCGTCTACGCCGAGGACGCACCGCAGCAGGACGCGGCGCTCTTCGAGGCCGGGGTGCCCGTCCTGGGCATCTGCTACGGCTTCCAGGCCATGGCGCAGGCCCTCGGCGGGACCGTCGCGCACACCGGCGCCCGCGAGTACGGGGCCACCACCGCCACCGCCGTCGGCGGCCCCACGGCCTCCATCCTGGAGGGCTCCCCGGGCACCCAGACCGTGTGGATGAGCCACGGCGACTCGGTCGTCGAGGCCCCCGCCGGCTTCGAGGTGCTCGCCTCCACGGAGACCACCCCGGTGGCCGCGTTCGCCGACGACGCCCGCCGGCTCTACGGCGTGCAGTGGCACCCGGAGGTCAAGCACTCCGTGCACGGGCAGCAGGTGCTCGAGCACTTCCTCTTCGACGGCGCCCGGGTCGAGCCCACCTGGTCGACCGGCAACATCATCGAGGAGCACGTCCAGCGGATCCGCGCGCAGGTCGGCTCTGCGTCCGTGATCTGCGGTCTCTCCGGCGGCGTGGACTCCGCCGTGGCCGCCGCCCTGGTCCAGCGGGCCGTGGGCGACCAGCTCACCTGCGTGTTCGTGGACCACGGGCTGCTGCGCGAGGGCGAGGCCGAGCAGGTCGAGCAGGACTTCGTGGCCGCGACCGGCGTCAACCTCTACGTGGCCGAGGAGAAGGAGCGCTTCCTCACCGCGCTCGCCGGCGTCACCGACCCCGAGCAGAAGCGCAAGATCATCGGCCGGGAGTTCATCCGCTCCTTCGAGGCCGCCGCGGAGGAGGTCGCCAAGACCGCCGCCCAGGAGGGCGAGCCCGTGCGCTTCCTCGTCCAGGGCACCCTCTACCCCGACGTGGTGGAGTCCGGCGGCGGGGAGGGCGCCGCCAACATCAAGAGCCACCACAACGTGGGCGGGCTGCCCGAGGACCTGCAGTTCGAGCTCGTGGAGCCGCTGCGCACGCTGTTCAAGGACGAGGTCCGCGCCGTGGGGCGCGAGCTCGGCCTGCCCCACGAGATCGTGGGCCGCCAGCCGTTCCCCGGCCCCGGGCTGGGCATCCGCATCATCGGGGAGATCACGGAGGCCAACCTCGCGGTCCTGCGCCGCGCCGACGCCATCGCCCGCGAGGAGCTGACCCGCGCCGGGCTCGACGACGAGGTGTGGCAGATGCCGGTCGTGCTCCTGGCGGACGTGCGCTCGGTGGGCGTGCAGGGCGACGGCCGCACGTACGGGCACCCCATCGTGCTGCGTCCCGTGTCCAGCGAGGACGCGATGACCGCCGACTGGTCGCGCCTGCCCTACGACCTGCTGGCCCGCGTCTCCAACCGCATCACCAACGAGGTCGAAGAGGTCAACCGGGTGGTCCTGGACGTCACGTCCAAGCCCCCGAGCACCATCGAGTGGGAGTAGGCCCGGGGGCGGGCCCAGGGCCCGCCCCGCACGGGCGGTACACGAGCAGCCGGGGTCGAGCGGTCCGCACGGACCGCTCGACCCGTGCGTGAGCGGTGCCCGGCCCCCGGGCCGAGGCGCAGGAGGAGAACCATGTCGATCGGAGCCGACCGCACCCCCCAGGAGTCGGACACCTCCCGGGCGCAGCCCCCGCGCGTCTCGCTGCAGCCCTGGACCCGCCAGATGGACGCCTACACCGGCCCGGACACGCTGCTGGACTTCAACCAGGTCGACAACGTCTGCATCGACCTCACCGAGGCGAACTCCTCGGGGCAGGCCCAGCTGCTCATGGGCCGCCCCACCCGCCTGTCCACGATCGTGCACGACCCCGAGGCCTACGGGCACGCCGTGCGCGCGGCCCGGTCCCTGCGCACCAAGACCCACGAGCTGTCGGTCAACCACGGGCTGGACGCCGCGTACCTCGCCGCCGGCACCGCGTCCTGGCTCGCCCGGCCCCGGGGCTCCGACCCGACCGGCGCCGGACAGCGCCGCTGGATCGCCCCCGTCCTGCTCGCGCCCCTCGCCCTGAAGCCGCGCCCGGACCTCGACGACTTCGAGCTCCAGCTCGTCGGCCCCGCCCGGCTCAACCCCGCCATGGTCCGCCGGCTGGCCGCGGACCACGGCGTGGACCTGACCTCCGGCGAGCTCGCCCGCCTCGCCTACGGCACCCGCCGGCTCGACCCGGCCCCCGCCCTCGAGACCCTGCGCACCCTCGCCGGGGCGGTGCCCGGGATGCACGTCGAGCACAAGCTGCTCGTCTCCACGTTCGCCGATCTGCACGACCGGCCCGCCGACCTGTCGGTCGTGGCCCGCACCGCGGTGGTCCGGGACCTCGCCCGGCTCAAGGACTCCGCGGTCGGACGGATCCCCCAGGTCGAGGAGATCACGGACGACGCGCCCCCGCTGGACCAGCGCGACCCCGCCGACGAGCTCCTCCTGCTCGACGCCGACGGCCCCCAGCAGGAGGTCCTCGACCTCGCCGCCCAGGGCCACTCCTTCGTGGTGACCGCGGCCCCCGGCACCGGGCAGCTCGACACCGCCGTCAACACGGTGGGCACCCTCGTGGCCGCCGGCCGGACCGTCCTGGTCCTGGGCGAGCGGCGCACCACGCTCGCCGCGTTCGGGCGGCGGATGGACGGGCTGGGCCTGGGCACCGCCGTCCTGCCGCTGTCCTCCCAGCTCAGCGACGCCGACGTGGCCCAGCAGCTCGTCCGGGCGGTGGCCCGCAACGAGCGCGCCGAGCGACCGGACCTCGCCGAGCTGCACGAGACGCTGCGCACCAGCCGGGACCAGCTCGCCGAGCACGTGCGGTCCCTGCACACCGTGCGGCCCCGGTGGTCCGTCTCCCCGTACCGGGCCGTGCAGGCGCTCGCCGAGCTGACCTCCCGCCGGCCGGCGCCCGCCACGGCCGTGCGGTTCCCGCGCTCCGTGCTCGACGCGGTCACGGAGCGCGGCGACGCCGTCGCCCGGCTCGAGCGCGCCGCCGAGCTCGGGGCCTTCGACGCCGGGACCCTGGCCGGGCCCTGGACCGGGGCGCGCCTGGTCAACGAGGACGAGGCCCGGCAGGCGCACCGGCTGGCCCAGTCCCTGCTCCTGGAGCTCACCACCCTCGAGACCGGGATGCGGCACGTCCTGGCCACCAGCGGGCTGCGCGGCGGCACGACCGTGCCCGAGTGGGGCCGGCAGCTGCGGCTGCTGCAGGAGGTCCAGGACTCCCTGACCCGCTTCACGCCCGACATCTACGACCGGCCCGTGACGGACCTGGTCGCCGCGACCGCCGGGTCGGGCTGGCGGCGGGAGCACGGGATCGAGATGACCGGGCTGCAGCGCTCACGGCTGCGCAAGGCCGCGAAGGAGTACATCCGGCACGGGGTGCACCTCTCGGACCTGCACGCCGCCCTGCTGCGCGTGCAGTCGGAGCGGGAGCGGTGGCGGGAGTGGGCCACCTCGTCCACGCACCCGGTCGTCTCCGAGCGGGTCGAGGAGCTCGCGGCCGTGCAGGCCCGCTTCGTGGAAGACCTCGAGGGCCTGGCCATCGCCCTCGAGGGCTCGTCCACCGGCGCCGACCTCCTGGGGCTGCCGATCGACCGGCTGCGCGAGACCCTGGACGGGCTCATCAACGACGAGGAGAACCTCGCCGTGCTGCCCGAGCGCACCGTCCTGCTCGACGAGCTGCGCGGCCAGGGCCTCGGCGAGCTCGTGGACGACCTCGTGCGGCGCACCGTGCCCCGCGCTGAGGTCTCCGGGGAGTTCGACCTCGCGTGGTGGCAGTCCACGCTCGAGGCCATGATCACCGGCGACGACTTCCTGGCGATGCCGGAGGGGCACACCCTGCGCAAGGTGGAGTCCGTGTTCCGCCGCGCCGACGCGGCGCACGTGGCCTCCGGGGCCGGCCGGCTCCTCTGGGAGCTCGCCGATCGCTGGCAGCGCACCGTCCGGCGCTCCCCGCGCGCGGCGGCCGCCCTGCGCCGCATGCTCCGGGCGGGGGCCGCCCCGCTCGAGGAGGTCAGCGCCTCGGCGGGCGAGCTGATCGGCTCGCTGGTGCCCGTCTGGACGGCCAGCCCCCTGGTGCTCTCCGCGGCGCTGCCCGACGACCACGACTTCGACGCCGTGGTGGTGCTGGACGCCGAGAGCTCCCCGCTCGCGGCGGTGCTGCCGGCGCTGACCCGGTGCGGGCAGGTCATCGCGTTCGGGGACCCGCACCTGGGCCGCCCTCAGCCGTTCACGGTGGCGCCCACCGCGGTGCCCGCCCCGGGCGCCCAGCCGGTGGTCGAGGTGGACAGCGCCTTCGACGCCCTCTCCCGCGTGGTGCCGGAACGGACGCTGCGGACCGTGTACCGGTCCATGGACGAGCAGGTCTTCCGCCACCTCAACGAGCAGTTCTACGGCGGGCGCCTGAGCAGGCTCCCGCACGGTGAGTCCGTCACCGGGGCCACCCCCGTCCTCGACGTCGAGTACGTCCCGGACGGCGTGGGCGCCCTGACCGCCGGGATCGAGGGCATCCAGGCGCCCGCCGCCGAGGTGCGGCGCGTCGTGGAGCTCGTCTTCGAGCACGCCGCGCGCCACCCGCGCCGGTCCCTGGCCGTGGTCACGGCCAGCGCGGTGCACGCCGCGCGGATCGCGCAGGCCGTCCGGCAGCGGATGCGCGAGGAGCCCGCCGCCGCGGCCTTCTTCGCCCCGGGCCCCGAGTCCTTCCGGGTGGTCGACCTGCACCGGGCGGCGGGCATCGTGCGGGACACCGTCATCTTCTCGCTGGGCTTCGGCAAGACGGCCAACGGGCGCACCGTGCCGTACCTCGGGGCGCTGTCGGAGCGGCACGGCCGCCAGCACTTCGTTCTCGGCATGACCCGGGCCCGCCACAGCACCCGCATCGTGACCTCCCTGCACCCGGGGGAGATGGAGGGAAAGGGCCTCCAGCACGGCGCGCGGGACTTCGCCCGTGTGCTCGCCGCGCACCTCGGCGGCCTGTCGCCGGGGGAGGAGGAGGCCCGGGACACCCACGACGACGCCCTGGTGGTCGACCTCGCCCGCCGGCTGGTGGAGCGCGGTGCCTCGGTGCGGCTGGACTACGCGGGCGTCCTCGACCTGGTCGCCTGGGCCGGCACGGAGTCGCTGTCCGCGGGGGCCGTGGTCCCTGGCCGCACCCGTGCCGAGGGCCGGCCGCTGCGGATCCCCGTGGCCGGGCAGTCCGACGGCTCGCCGGAGAACGCCGCCCTGTCCGTGCGGGAGCGCTCGCGGCTGCGGCCCCAGCAGCTCGAGCGCACCGGCTGGAACTACCTCACGCTGTGGACCATCGAGGTCTTCACCGACCCGGACACCGTCGCCGAGCTGATCCGGCGCTATCTCGGCCTGCCCGCCGCCCCGCAGCGGGGTGACCGTGCCGGCTGAGCCGGGCCCGGCGTCCGGCGGGGACCCCGGGCCCGCCGAGCCGGACCGCGCCCCCCGGCGGGACGTGCCCGCCGCCCCGCGCCCCCGCCGGCGCGGGCCGAGGCGTGCCACCGGGGGCACGTTCACCGACGGCACGTCCACCGGGGCGGAGCCGCACCTGCCCGGCCTGGACGGGCGGGCGTCCGCGGCGGACGCGGACCGGGCGGACGAGGCCTCCGATCGGGCCCACGAGGACTGGCTCAGGGCCCAGCGGCCTCCGCACTGGGACTGACCGGCGCCGGGACGAGGACCACGGTGGTGCGCCCGGTGCCGCCCGCGCCCGCGAGCTGCGCGGCGCCCTCGTGCGGGGCCCCCACCACCAGCAGTCCCTCCTCCTCGGAGGTGCCGGGCCCGGCGAGCAGACCGCCGTCCCCACCGGGGGCCGCGGAGGAGACCCACAGCACGGGCAGGCCCCTGCCCAGGACCTGACGCCCGCCCGGCGCGGCGCCGTCGGGCAGGTGGACGACGTCCACGTGGTCGCCTGCGCGCACGTGCCGCAGCACACCGGGGTCGTCGATGCGCAGCGTCACCGCCGTGACGCCCCCGTCCTGTCCCGTCAGCAGTCCCGGGCCCACGAGCGCGGTCTCCGTCAGCGGCTGCCCGGGGCCCGCGGCGCCCGCCAGGACGCGCCCGGACAGCTCCGCGGGGTCGGCCACGGCACCCTCCGGCGCCAGCCCGTGGGGATAGGCGGCCACCGCGAGCCGCTCCGGGGTGACCACCGTGCCCGCGGGCAGCGCCTCGGCGGCGGTGACCACCGGCACCGTCCTGGTCTGGGGCGGGCCGAGCCGCAGGACCACCAGGGCCGCCGCGAGCCCGAGGAGCAGCGCGGCCACCAGCCGGCGGCGCCGGGACAGTGCCGAGCGCAGGTGCAGGGACAGCGGGTAGCGGCGTCGGACGGTCCGGGGGCGGCGGCTCATGCCGGGCACGCTACGGGCCGGGTGCCCGGGACCCCGCCGTTCCGGGGCCGCCTGGGGAGGGGCGGGCAGCGCCGCCCGGGAGGTGCCTCCCGTGCAGTGCGGACGCCGGGGCGGCGTCCGCGGACCGGCTCAGTCGGAGGACCCGCCCGCGGTCGCGGAGGCGGACGAGGACGACGCGCCCGCGCCGGCGGTCGCCGGGGTCGCGGTCTTCGCCGGCGCCGCCGGCTCGGCGGTGGAGGACGCGGAGGACGTGGAGGCGCCCGAGTCCGCGCCGCCGGAGCGCGAGTCGTTGCGGTAGAAGCCGGAGCCCTTGAACACCACGCCCACCGTGTTGAACTTCTTGCGCAGGCCCCCGTCGCACTCCGGGCAGACGGTCAGGGCGTCCTCGCTGAACGACTGGCGGATGTCGAACGCGTGGCCGCAGTCCTTGCAGGCGTAGGCGTAGACGGGCATGGGTCCTCCTGGGAAGGGTCGACGAGCGCGCTCGTTGGCACTCGAAGGGGTCGACTGCCGATTCTACCGTGTTCCCCGCGCCGGACCGGCGGGCCCCTCCAGCCGCACGGTCCCGTTCTCCGTGAGGGCCAGCGGCACGGGGGCGTCGAGCTCCTCGACCGGCACGGACCCGGCCGGGAGGACCTCGTCGGCGAAGACGCACACCACGGTGCGCAGCTCCGGGTGCGCCGTGCGCGGCAGCGTGGCGAGGAAGCGGTCGTAGTAGCCGCCGCCGAAGCCCAGCCGCGCGCCGCCGGGCGCCACGGCGAGCGCGGGCACCAGCAGCAGACCCACCGCGTGCATCACCTCCGCGCCGTGGCGGGCGCCCACGGGCTCGCGCAGTCCGCCCGCGCCGCCGGACCGCTCGGGGGTGTCCGGCGTCCACCGCGCCCACGAGAGCCGGCGCCCGGGCTCGCACACGGGCACCCAGATCCGGTGGCCGCGGTGGTGAGCCGTGACGAGAGCGGGCTCGAGGGGCGGCTCTGTGGCCAGCGGCAGGTACGCGGCGACGTCGAGGTGCGGGCGGTCGGCCAGCAGCTCGGTCAGGTGCCGGTCGAAGGCCACGGCGGCGTGCTCGCGGGCGGCCCGGGAGCGCCGCGCGCGGGCCGCCACGAGCTGCCGGCGCAACCGGGTCTTGGCCTCGGCGGGACCGCGGGGGTCGGTCATCGTCGTGTCCGCTCCTCGTCCGACGCTCGGCCCGGGAGGCGCCCGGACGCGCCGGCCCTGGCGGGCCGGTGGTGCGAGGCTAGCCGCGCACCACCGCGGCGGGCAAGCGTGCCCGGGCGGGAATCCGCTGGTGGGAGCCCCCGATCCGTTAGCCTGAGCGCATGAGTGGAAACAGCAACCCCCGGACGGTCCGGAAGGCCGTCATTCCTGCCGCCGGGCTCGGCACCCGGTTCCTCCCCGCGACGAAGGCCATGCCCAAGGAGATGCTGCCGGTCGTGGACCGGCCGGCCATCCAGTACGTGGTCCAGGAGGCGGTCGACGCCGGCCTCCAGGACGTCCTGATGATCACCGGGCGCTCGAAGCGGGCGCTGGAGGACCACTTCGACCGGGTCCCGGCCCTGGAGCACCAGCTCGAGGAGTCGGGCAAGACCGATCTGCTGCGGGCGGTGGAGCACGCCTCCGAGCTCGGCGAGATCCACTACCTGCGCCAGGCGGACCCCAAGGGACTGGGGCACGCGGTGCTGCGGGCGAAGATCCACATCGGTGACGAGCCCTTCGCGGTGCTGCTGGGCGACGACCTGATCGACGCCCGGGACGAGCTGCTCACCGAGATGATCGCCGTGCAGGAGCGCACCGGCGGCTCCGTGGTCGCGCTGATGGAGGTCCCGGCCGAGCAGATCAGCGCCTACGGCTGCGCGGACGTCACCGCGGTGGAGGGGGAGGACTACGTGCGGATCAACGGGCTGGTGGAGAAGCCGGCCCCGGAGGACGCTCCGTCCAACCTGGCCGTGATCGGGCGCTACGTGCTGGTGCCGGAGGTGTTCGAGGTGCTGGAGAACACCGCCCCCGGGCGCGGCAACGAGATCCAGCTCACCGACGCGCTGCAGACCCTCGCCCAGCGCGAGGGCGAGGGCGGCGGGGTGTACGGGGTGGTCTTCAAGGGCCGTCGCTACGACACCGGCGACAAGCTCAGCTACCTCAAGGCCAACATCATCCTGGCCTCGGAGCGCGAGGACCTCGGGCCCGAGCTGTGCGAGTGGCTCAGGGAGTACACCCGGACCCTGCCGGTCGGC
>NZ_NSKF01000069.1:0-1383 GCF_002287015.1 Kocuria sp. WN036 | reverse complement strand
CGGGACTGTCCGATAAACGGTGTGTGGGGTCCGGCGGTTTTCATCAGTGAGTGGTTCTCTCGAACCGTCCGGCGAAGGTGATCGCGAACGCGTTCAGCGCCGGCTTCCACCTCATCACCCAGCGTGCTCTACCGCCGCCGGTCGGATCAAGAGACCGGGTGACGAGGTAGAGGCACTTCAGCGCAGCAGCCTCGTTCGGGAAGTGCCCGCGCGCCCGCACCGCCCGCCGGTAGCGGGCGTTGATCGACTCGATCGCGTTCGTCGTGCAGATCACCCGCCGGATCTCCACGTCATACTCCAAGAACGGCACGAACTCCGCCCAGGAGGACTCCCACAGCTGCACGATCGCCGGATACCGCTGGCCCCACTCGGCCCTGAACTCGGCGAACCGGTCCTTCGCCGCTTGTTCTGAAGGCGCGGTGTAGACCGGCTTGAGCGCCTTGACGATGCCGTCGCGGTGCTGGCGGCCGGCGTAGCGGAAGCTGTTGCGGATCAGGTGCACGATGCACTGCTGAACCACCGTCTGCGTCCAGGTGGTGTTGATCGCCTCCGGCAGGCCCTTGAGCCCGTCGCAGACAGCGATGAACACGTCCTCGACGCCCCGGTTCTTGAGCTCGGAGAAGACCTGCAGCCAGAACCGGGCACCCTCGGCGCCGTCGCCGGCCCAGATGCCCAAAATCTCCCGTTCCCCGTTCACGGTGACGCCCATGACGACGTAGAACGGGGTATTGCGCACCTGCCCGTCGCGGACCTTCACCACAATCGCATCGACGAAGAGCACTGGGTAGAGCGGGTCCAGCGGGCGGGAGGACCACTCGGCCAGCTCGCCGGCGACCTTCTCGGTGATCTTCGAGATGGTGTCTTTGGAGACCTTGGCCCCATAGACCTCCTCGAAGTGCGCCGCGATCTCACCGGTCGTCAGCCCGCGGGCCGACAGCGAGAGGACGATCTGGTCAATCCCGTCCAGACGCCGCTTGCGCTTGGGCACGATCACCGGCTCGAAGGACCCATCCCGATCCCGTGGCACCTCAATCTGCACCGGGCCGATTTCGGTCAGCACGGTCTTCGACCTCGTGCCGTTGCGCATGTTGGCCGCGATCGGCGTCTGCCCGTGGTCGTGACCGAGGTGTTCGGTCAGTTCGGCTTCCAGGGCGGTTTCCAGCACGTTCTTCGTCAGCTGGTTCAGCAGCCCGCCCGGGCCGACCAGGCTCACTCCTTGCTCCTTCGCCTGGGCAAGCAGCCGCTCGGCGAGGTCCTTCTGATCGATGATCTCTCCCGTCACGGGATCGATCATCGTGCCTGTCATCTCGGTCGTGGACTCTGACACGGCCGTCTCCTTTCGGATCAGGCCGGACCCTCACACACCGTTTTTCTTACAGTCCC
>NZ_NSKF01000068.1:0-1446 GCF_002287015.1 Kocuria sp. WN036 | reverse complement strand
CTGGCCCTTCACAGATGAGCATGGGTAGCCGGGGGCGCGCGGGCTTCTCGAGGGGTGTGTTGTGAGGGCTGGGTAGAGGTCGAGGCCTCCAGGATGGGTAGCGACCAAGCAACCTGATCCATGAAGGCCTCGACGTGTCTCATGCTATCTGCGCGCCCGCGTGCGCGCTCTTCGACCTGTCCGATGTCCACGTGCTCGCCGTCGAGCGTGGTCCGCGCTCGTTCACCCTGGCCGTGGAGACAGTGCCGGCGCTGGTGGGGTGTCCGTCCTGCGGTGTGCTCGCCTCCGGTCATGGCCGGCGGCAGGTCCTGCTCCACGACCTGCCCTGTGCTGGGGTGCCGGTGCGGGTTCGTTGGCGCAAGCGGATCTACCGCTGCCGGGAGGATGCCTGTGAGGTCACGACGTTCAGCGAGGTCCATGAGCTGGCCGCGCCGCGGGGCAAGCTCACCACCCGCGCGATCGCCTGGGCGGTGGGCCAGCTGCGTTCCCACGACATCGCGGTTTCGGCGCTGGCCGAGATGCTCGGGGTTGCCTGGAACACCGTCTGGGACGCCGTCGCCCCGGTCATCGAGGACCAGTTGGCCGCGGAGGATCGGCTGGCCGGGGTGGACGCTCTCGGGGTCGACGAGCACGTCTGGCGCCACGTCGGTCCACCCGGGACCGGGCTGGTCACCGGCATCGTGGACCACTCCCGCGGTGAGGACGGCCGACCCCGAGCCCGGCTGCTGGACCTGGTGAAGGGCCGCACCGGGGCCGCCTACAGCGACTGGCTCACCGAACAAGGGCCGACCTTCACGAGCGGGATCCGCACCGCGACCCTGGACCCGTTCCACGGCTACGCCAACGCCATCCGCGACGAGCTCCCCGAGGCCATCACGGTGCTCGACGCCTTCCACGTCGTCAAGCTCGGCGGCCAAGTCGTCGACGACGTCCGCCGCAGGGTGCAGCAGGACACCCTGGGCCACCGTGGGAGGGCCGCAGACCCGCTCTACGGCATCCGCCGGACCTTGCAGATCGGCGCCGAGCACCTCACGCCCAAGCAGATCACCCGCCTGAACGCGAAGCTGGCGGCCGGGGACCCGCGCCATGAAGTCACCCTCGCCTGGCACTGCTACCAGAAGCTGCGCGCCGTCTACCACGCCCGCCCCGAAGCCGGACGACGGCTCGTCGCCGAGATCCTCGCCGCCTTCCCCACCTGCCCGATCCCGGAGATCGCCCGGCTCGGGCGGACCCTGCGCCGCTGGAGGGCCGCGATCCTGGCCTACTTCGACACCGCCGGAGCTTCGAACGGCCCCACGGAGGCGATCAACGGGGTCATCGAGACGATGCGCCGGGTAGCCCGCGGCTTCCGGAACTTCGACAACTACCGGCTACGCGCCCTGCTCGCCGCCGGCGGCCACCGGCCCTGGCGAAAGGCTCCTAACCATGCTCATCTGTGAAGGGCCG
>NZ_NSKF01000067.1:0-1566 GCF_002287015.1 Kocuria sp. WN036 | reverse complement strand
ATCGAGACACTGGTGGACGTGAGCCCACCGACACCCGGTGACGAGCCGGAAGAGAACGCGCAGCTGAGCGCGGTCGAACAAGACACCGTCCGGGAACTGGTCCGTGCCGCCCGCGCCAGCGGGGCGGCGTTGACCGGTCCCGGCGGGCTGCTGAAGCAGCTGACCAAGATGGTCGTCGAGGCCGCCCTGGACGAGGAGATGAACGAACACCTCGGCTACCAGCCCGGCGAACCCGAGGGGCGGAACCGGGGCAACTCCCGCAACGGGAAACGGGCCAAGACGGTCATCACCGACAACGCCGGCCCCGTCGAGATCGAGGTCCCACGGGACCGGGAAGCCAGCTTCGAGCCGGTGATCGTGCGTAAGCGTCAGCGGCGCCTGACGGACCTGGACCAGGTCGTGCTCTCGCTGTCGGCCAAGGGGCTGACCACCGGGGAGATCAGCGCGCACCTGGGCGAGGTCTACGGCGCGGAGGTCTCCAAGGACACCGTCACCCGCATCACCGACCGCGTCGTGGACGAGATGCAGGCCTGGTGGGCCCGGCCCCTGGAGCAGGTCTACGCGGCGGTCTTCATCGACGCGATCATGGTCAAAGTCAGGGACGGGCAGGTCCGCAACCGGCCCGTGTACGCCGCGATCGGGGTGGACCTGGCCGGGCACAAGGACATCCTGGGCATGTGGGCCGGGGACGGCGACGGGGAGTCGGCGAAATTCTGGTATGCGGTCCTCAACGACCTGAAGTCCCGCGGGGTCAGGGACGTGTTCTTCGTGGTGTGCGACGGGCTCAAGGGCTTGCCCGACAGCGTGAACGCGGTGTTCCCGCTGGCCACGGTGCAGACCTGCATCATCCACCTGATCCGCGGGACGTTCCGGTACGCCTCGAGGAAGTACTGGGACGAGCTCGCCAAGGACCTGAAGCCTGTCTACACGGCCCCGACCGCTGCCGCCGCGGAGGCCGCCCTGGAGGAGGTGGAGGACAAGTGGGGCGCCCAGTACCCGGCGATCAGCCGGCTGTGGCGGGCGGCGTGGAGCGAGTTCGTGCCGTTCTTGGACTACGACGTGGAGATCCGCCGGGTGATCTGCTCGACCAACGCCATCGAGTCCCTCAACGCCCGGTTCCGCAGGGCGGTGCGGGCACGTGGCCACTTCCCGAATGAGCAGTCCGCGATGAAGACGCTGTACCTGGTCGTGCGATCCCTGGACCCGAAGGGCACCGGGCAGACACGATGGGTCACACGGTGGAAGCCGGCGCTGAACGCCTTCGCCATCACCTTCGCCGACCGGATGCCGGCGGCGGAGAACCACTAACCATGGAAAGGGACTGATGCACGGTTCGGTGACACCTGATCTGTGGCGCTGAGAGGCGTCGATGGAAGGATGTACACCATGCCCAAGCCCTATCCCAAGGAGTTCCGCGACGACGTCGTGAACGTCGCGCGCAGCCGTGAACCCGGGCAGACGATCAAGCAGATCGCTGCCGACTTCGGCATCGCGGAATCCTGTCTGCGCAACTGGATGCGCCGAGCCGACGTCGAGGACGGTCTCAAGCCCGGAACGCCGGCGGCC
>NZ_NSKF01000066.1:0-1845 GCF_002287015.1 Kocuria sp. WN036 | reverse complement strand
GTAGCCCGGGTAGATCGCGTCCGCCCCGGACTCCTTGGCCACCCGGACGATCTCCTCGACGTCGAGATAGGCCCGCACGGGGTGGCCCTCCTCCCCGATCCGGTACGCCTCGTCGGCCTTCTGCCGGTGGATCGAGTTGCGGTCCTCGTACGGGAACACCGCCACCGTCTTGGCGCCCAGCTCGTAGGCGGCACGGAAAGCACGGATCGCGATCTCGCCGCGATTGGCCACCAGGATCTTGGAGAACATTGACACCCGTTCCGCACCTGGACGCTCCACTGGAGGCCTGGGTGCTGTGTTGTGAATTTCTGACAAGGTCAACTGCGAAGGAGAAACGGCCGGGCACGGCAGGGGCCGCCGTGCCCGGGCAGGGCAGACCCGGGCCCTCGGGGCCGCGATGGGGCCGGGGTGCCGAGCGGATCCGCGACGGTGCGTCTGCGCGTGCTGCGGTTCACGCGCCATCCGGGCCTGTCAGCCGAGTAGGATCACGTCGAGCGTCCGGGGCCCGTGCACGCCCTCCACCCGCTCCAGCTCGATGTCCGAGGTCGCGGACGGCCCGGAGATCATGGTGACCGGGGCCGTGGGCTCCACCAGGGCGAGGGCCTCGGGGATCAGCTCGACCACCGAGTCCAGCGGCACCACGCAGATGTGGTGGTCGGGGACCAGGCTGATCGCCCTCCGGCCCTCGTCGGGACGGCCGGTGAGGAAGATGGTGCCGGTCTCGGCGCAGGAGACGGTCGAGGCCGTCACCACGGCGTCCACGGCGTTGAGCTCCCGCACCCCGAGCGCGGAGGCCGCCCGGGCGTCGTTGGGATCCACCAGCATCCGGCGGGTGGCGGTGTCCTGCGGCAACCAGGCGGTGTCCAGACCGGCCGGGACCACATACCGGGCGGAGACCCCCAGCAGCTGCTCGATCCGCCCCGGCAGGGAGGCGGGGGTCTCGTGGTGCACCGCGGCCTTGTAGTCGACCAGCCGGTCCACGAGCATCTCGACGACCTCCTCAGCCGCACGCTCCGAGACGCGGCGATAGGTGCGCTGCGCCGGTGCAGGGGTAGGCGCGTCGTGCAGCGCCCCGCGGATCCGGTTGAGGATCTCGGTCTTTGCCTCGCTCATCGTGCTCCCCCGTCGTCTTCGGTGTCGGTCTCGGCCCCATCCGGTGCGGTACTGCCCGCATCCGGGCCGGCGGCCGGGCCGCCGTCGGCGGCCACCCGCTGCTGCGTCTCGTCGGCGTGCTTGGCCCACCAGTTGCGGAAGGACTCCTTCGGCGGGGCGGGGATGTCGCGCTCATCGGTCCAGCCCCCGGCGATCCCGGGCAACCAGGAAATCGCCCGATCCTTGCCCGCCACCGCCCTCCCCAACGGCAGACCCTTCTCGGCCAACCCCATCCGGGTGCCCGAGGACATCACCACCGAAGCGCCCTTCATCATCAAATCCATCTGGGAGGGCACCCGGGGGGTGGGCTTGCTGCGCACGTCCTCGTCGCGCAGGTGCACGAGGATCTCGGGGATGTTGATCTTCACCGGGCACACGTCGTAGCAGGCCCCGCACAGCGAGGAGGCGTAGGGCAGGGAGGCGTTCTGCTCGGAGGTGATGCCCGTCAGCTGCGGGGAGAGGATCGCCCCGATGGGCCCCGGGTAGGTGGAGCCGTAGGCGTGACCGCCGGCCTGCTCGTAGACCGGGCAGACGTTCAGGCACGCCGAGCAGCGGATGCAGTGCAGCGCCGAGCGCCCGGCGGGGTCGTCGAGCACCGCGGTGCGGCCGTTGTCCAGGAGCACCACGTGCACGTTCTGGGGGCCGTCCCCCGGTGTCACACCGGTCCACATCGAGGTGTAGGGGTTCATCCGC
>NZ_NSKF01000065.1:0-2178 GCF_002287015.1 Kocuria sp. WN036 | reverse complement strand
GTGTCGGTTCCGCTCGAAGTTTGAGCTGTTTGTCCGTGCGAATAGTGAGCACCTCGCGGGGTTGTTCTAGTTTGCCGGTCCGGTCTCGGTGACGGAAGGCAGGGTCTCGATGCTGGTGTGCCGGATGCGGTAGCTGGTGCCCTTGGTGGTGATGATCTCGGCGTGGTGGACGATGCGGTCGATCATGGCCGCGGCGATCGTGGTGTCCCCGAAGACCTCGCCCCATCTCGAGAAGGGCAGGTTCGAGGTGATGATCAGCGAGGCCTTCTCGTAGCGGGTCGAGACCAGCTGGAAGAACAGGTTCGCCGCCTCGGCCTCGATCGGCACGTAGCCCAGCTCGTCGATGATGACCAGCGGGATCCTGGCGATCTTGGCCAGTTCCGCCTCCAGGCGCCCTGTGGCGTGGGCGGTGTGCAGGCGGGTGATCCAACCGGTGGCGGAGTTGAACGCGACTCGGTGCCCGGTCCGGGCCGCGGCGATCCCCAACCCGGTGGCCACGTGGGTCTTGCCGGTTCCCGGGGGCCCCAGCAGCACCACGTTGCCGGCCTGCACCAGGTACGCCCCGGCTTCCAGGCGCGCGATCACACCGCGGTCCAGGGAGGGCTGGGCGGTGAAGTCGAAGTCGGTGAGCGTCTTGATCGCCTCGAATCCGGCGGCCTTGATCCGCAGCGCGGCCCCCGAGGCGGCCCGGGCGGCGGCCTCGGTCCCCAGTACGGCGGCGAGGTACTCCTCCAGGCTCCACTGCTGGGCCCGGGCGGTGTCGGCGATCCGGGCGTAGTCGGCGGCGATCCGGGGGGCCTTCAGTTCCCGGGCGTGGTGGAGGATTTGCTTGTCCGCATCCGTCAGCGCCCGTCCAGCGGGCTCGGTGGTCGGGCGCATCAGGCGACCTCGATCCCGAAGAGCCGGTCGTAGACCCCGAGATCGGCGACCTCCACCTGCCCGCTGCGGCCGGTGCCTGTGGTGCCGGCGGTGGCTGCGGCCTGGTGGGTCCGGCGCATCGCGGCCGCGGCGGCCACGTGGGCCGGGTCCGTGACGGTGGCCCCGGATCCCCAGGCCCGCTGGTGGGCGGCCACAGTGCGCCCAGCACAGGTGACGGTGACGGTGTGCAGGTCCACGACCACCTCGACCAGGCGCCCGATCGCGCCCGGGTGCACGGAGTAGGCGGCCCCGCCGGCAGTGACGAAGTAGTCCCGGGGCAGGCGCGTGGTGAACCGGTGCCCGTACACCGGGTCCACCGGTGGCAGGGGCCCCATCGTGTTCCGCTCGGCGGCCATGGCCTGCACCGGGCGGATGCGGGTGGTGCGGTGGGTGCGCTGGTTGGCGATGACCAGCCAGCCGGTGAGCTGGTCCTGGAAATCCCCCGGGGCGGCGAAGGTGCGCCCGGGCAGGAACGAGGTGGCCAGGTACCCGTTGAACCGCTCGACCACGCCCTTGGTCTCGGGGTCGTAGGGGCGGGCCTGCACCAGGCGCACCCCCAGTGCCCCGCAGAACCCGGCCACGCCCTCGGCGAGCTTGCCGCCGCGGCCGATGCCGGCCTCGTTGTCCCACAACAGTTGCCGCGGCACCGCGGAGAAGCCCTCGGCCAGGCACCACCACATCCCCGCCAGCAGGTCCCCGGTCCTGCGGCTGGGCAGCACCACCGCCGACGCGTAGCGGGAGTGGGAGGCAACCATCACCAGCACCGGGAAGTCCCGGGCCACCCCGGCGTGGTCCGGGATCAGCCGGCCCGGGAACCACAGATCGCACTGGATCTGCTCCCCGGGATGATGGATCAGCCGGTCCGCCGGATCCGCGAGTCGGTAGCCCGGGCGCAACCGGGCCACGTTGGCGTAGAACCACGACCTCGACCCGGTCCAGCCGACCCGCTCGGCGAGCACCGCGGTGGGCATCGACGGGAAACGGCCCAGCAGATCCCGCACCGCGGCCTCGACCTCGCTGAAGGCCCCCTCCACCGGCGGGCGCGGTGCGTAGGACGGCGGGTCCGTGGAACGGAGCGCCTTCGCGACCGTGTTCCGCGACAGCGACAACCTCCTGGCAATCGCCGCCTGCGACAAGCCCTCCACCCGATGCAGCTGACGGATCAGCGCCCAATCCTCCACAGTGATCACTCTCCAATCGTTGGACGAGCTGCTCACTTTTCGACCGGAACTTCAGCTACCTATTCGACCGGAACCGACA
>NZ_NSKF01000064.1:0-2380 GCF_002287015.1 Kocuria sp. WN036 | reverse complement strand
TTCGCCGCCCCGGCCAGTCCGTGGATGCGGGGGTCCAACGAAAACATGAACGGGTTGCTGCGCCAGTACTTCCCGAAAAGCACGGACCTGAGCGTTCACACCGCGGAGGACCTGGCCAGGGTGGAGCAGCTGCTCAACACCCGTCCGCGAAAGGTCCTCGGATGGGCGACGCCGGCCACCGTGTTCGCGGCCAAGATGTCATGCTGAAACAACGTCGGTGTTGCGACGAGCTGTTGAATCCGCCCGGCGATAGGGGGTCAATTTTCGTTCGGCGTTGACAGCTTGTGCGGATTCGACGGTGGCCTCATCAGGCAGGGTGCGCCAGACGCGTTGGGCGGCGGAGTGCACGGCTTTCTCGACCACGCCTTTGCGGTTGCCGCGGCGTGGTGGGCAGATCGCCACTGAGACCCCGTAGTGCTTGGCCACCGCGGCGAAGGTGGCGGTGACCGCCCCGTTGGGCGGGTGGCAGACGGTGGCCATCCGGTCGAAGCGCCAGGCCTTGCTGACCCCGCCCAGGGCGCGGGTGATGTGGTCGATGCCGGCGATCAGGTGCGCCTGGTCCTCGGACTCGCACAGGAGCCCGCGCCAGGCCCCGGAGTGCGCCAGAGCCCCGACGAGCAGATGCGCCTTGGCGCCCACACCCCAGGCCGCCGGTGGGTCGGGCAGTTCGACCCAGTCCCACTGGGTCTCCTCCCCGGGCGGGTGCTCGATCACCGCCACGGCCCGCCCGGCGGTGGGCCGGCAGTCCTGACACACCGGGCGCAGCTGGCGTTGCCGCAGCTGGCGGGTGAAGGTCTGGTACGCCCCGGGGTACCCGAGGTCGGTGACCTCGTCGTAGAGCGTGGTGGCCCACAGGTGCGGGTCCTCGCCCAGGCGGGCCCGGCAGTAGTCGGCGTAGGGGGCGAAGGGGCCCGGGGTGCTGCGTCGGCGTGCCCCGGGGGTGCGGTTCCCGGCCAGGTAGGCGCGGATGGTCTTGCGGTCACGGCCCAGATGCCGGGCGATCGCGGAGATCGTCCAGCCCTGACGGGCCAGGGCGTGCGCGTCGATGTCTTCCTCCCGTGTGAGCATGGTCAGCGGGGCTCCCTCGAATGGATGGCTGGTGGTCAGAGACCGCCATCATCGAGGGGGCCCCGCCGTCATTGGCGGAGCCACACGGGTGGGGAATTTCAGTGAGCAGGTCTGGGGAGTTTCACCTGAGCGTCATCAGCACCTGTCGACTACGACTGAGCAAGGAAGGCCGAGGGTGCCCCAGGCACCCGAACCACCTGGACGCCCCGAGCCCCGGCTTTACATATGGCCCGGCTATCAGCCGCTCCACGAGAACGACATTGCCTGTGGGGTTGGCCCGTGCGGGGGTAGGCCCTGTCCTGATGGGCGTGCTGGCCGTTCTTGCACGTTCCCCACAGGGATGCTGTTACCGAGGGGCGATGGGTCAGGCGTCGTCGTCCTGGCTCCACAGCCAGTGCAGGTAGATGGCGCCCCATCCCGGGCCCAAAGCGTCCACCAGGGCGTTGGCCACCGTGCGGGCGTCCACCCAGGGGTACCGCTGACCGATCCGCGTCGCTTCCTGGCAGATTCTCTCCGGATCGTGGCCCTCGTGGTGCAGGGCGAGGGTGGCTTCACTGAGCCGGGCCTCGAAGAGCCGTCGATCCGTCAGGGGCACGGGCTCAAAGGTGATAGACATCAGACTCCCTCAGGTCAACGATCGCCCCAGGGAGCCGGAGTTGCTCCCACGAGCAGCTCCGCAAATGGTGGAGACATAGTAAGCAACATCACACTCGAGTGGCTATTCGAGGCTTTATCTCATGTGGTATCCACCCTGAAGCTCCTCGGAGCGGCGCGAGCCCCCACGGCAACGGTGCAGCGAACTCTGACAAATCCACCGGAGTCAGGGGTGGGCGTTGACTGCCACCGACAGCTCTCCGGGCAGCTCATCGAGGTACCTGGAGGTGGTGGTCACCGAAGCGTGACCCAGCAGCTGGGCAACGACCTTCATGTCCCAGCCTTGGGACTGCCGCACCGATAGGTCAGGTCAGGGTGTCACCTATTCGTGCGGCAGTCCCGGACCTCGTGGTGCACCCGGCCGTGGCAGTCTCCGGCGTGGAGCAGTTGAGTGCTGCGACCTTCACGGTGTCGGTTCCGGTCGAATAGGTAGCTGAAGTTCCGGTCGAAAAGTGAGCAGCTCGTCCAACGATTGGAGAGTGATCACTGTGGAGGATTGGGCGCTGATCCGTCAGCTGCATCGGGTGGAGGGCTTGTCGCAGGCGGCGATTGCCAGGAGGTTGTCGCTGTCGCGGAACACGGTCGCGAAGGCGCTCCGTTCCACGGACCCGCCGTCCTACGCACCGCGCCCGCCGGTGGAGGGGGCCTTCAGCGAGGT
>NZ_NSKF01000063.1:0-2553 GCF_002287015.1 Kocuria sp. WN036 | reverse complement strand
CGGCACCAGGCGCCCCGGCACCCGGTGCTCCGGCACCCGGTGCTCCGGCACCCGGTGCCCCGGCGCCCGCCGAACGGCTGGCGTCGCTGCTGGCCGAGGCCCGGGGCGAGGCCACCGGCCCCGGCCGGGCGCCGTCGCCCCAGGACGGGGCACCGGGGGCCGCTCCCGCCCACCGTCGGCTGGTCGCCGCCCGGACCCGGGTCCCGGCCTCGCTGCTGCTGATCGTCCTGGCCGCGCTCGCCTGGCTGAGCTGGACGGTGCTGGGGCCCGGGAAGGACGGCGGGGAGGTCCCGGAGACCGCCGGGCGGCCCGTCCTCGCCGAGGCGGAGCTGGGCGGCGACCAAGGGCAGGACACCGGGCAGGACCCCGGCCGGCACGGCGGGGGCGACACCGGGCGGGAGGCCGGGGACGGAGCCGTGGCCGGTGCGGGCATGGCGACCGGACCCGGGACGGGCCCGCCGGGGTCCGCCGCGGCCCAGCCGCCCGCGGCGGGGTCGACGCTGCACGTGCACGTGACCGGGGAGGTGGCCCGCCCCGGCGTCGTGTCCCTCGAGGCCGGGGCCCGGGTCGTCGACGCGGTCGAGGCCGCCGGAGGCCTCACAGATGCCGCCGTGACGGAGTCCGTGAACCTGGCCGCCCCCGTCACGGACGGCCAGCAGGTGCTCGTCCCCGACACCGAGACCGCTCCCGTCCCTGCTCCCGGAGCTCCGGCGCCCGGAGCCGCCGCGGCGCCGGGAGCGGCGGTGCCGCCCGGGGTCCCGGGTGCACCGTCCGGGACTGGGGCACCGGAGGGCGCCGCCCCGGGTGGGACGCTGAACCTCAACACGGCCACCGCGGCCGAGCTCGAGACCCTCCCGCGGGTCGGGCCCGTGCTGGCCGGACGGATCGTGGAGTTCCGGCAGAAGCACGGCGGATTCGCCGCCGTCGCCGACCTCGACGCCGTGCCGGGGATCGGCCCCGCCCTGATGGAGTCGCTCGGGCCGCTGGTGAGCGTGTGAGGCGCCCCGTCGAGTGGTGGGCCGGGGCCCTGGAGCACCAGGAGCACCGCGACGCCCGCGCGCCGGGCCGCACCTGGGACCTGCGGCTCGTCCCCGCCGCGCTGGGCGCGTGGCTCACCGGTCTGCTCGCCGCGCACCTGCCCCCGGCACGGGTCGCGGCCGCCGGGGCGCTCTACCCGGCGGCGCTGGTGCTCGGCGCCGCCCTGGTCCTCGTCGTGGCCCGCGCCCTCCGGCGGGAGGAGCCCCCGCCCGGGCGGCCCCGCGCCTCCGGGCTGTGGCGGGCCCTGCCGTGGTCGGCCGTGGCCCTGAGCGCCCTCGCCGTCACGGCCGTGCTGCTGAGCACCACGGCCGCCCAGCGCGAGACCGCCCACGGCCCGCTCGGGGCAGCACTCGCCGGGGCCGGGACGGTGGCCGTCACGGCGGAGGTGGCCGAGCCGCCCCGGCGGTGGACGGCGCCCGCCCCCGGGACCGGCCACGCGGACGAGGACCGCACCGGCGTGGTCCTGGGGCTGCGCCTCGAACAGGTCACCCACGAGGGCCGCGGCGGACCCGCCGACGTCGACGTCACGGTCTTCGCGGACGGGCCCGCCTGGGCCGGGCTGGTCCCGGGGCAGCGGATCACCGCCGTGCTCACCGCCGGGGCCCCGTCCCCCGGACCCCCGGTGCTGCGCGCCGCCGCCCCGCCGGCGGTCCTCCCGGCACGGGAGCCCGGCCGGCGGGAGCAGGTCCGGGAGCGCTTCGTGGCCGGCACCGCAGGACTGGGCCCCGACGCCGCGGGGCTGCTGCCCGGGATGACCTTCGGCGAGCGCGCCGGGATCGGCCCGGAGCTCGACCAGGCCATGCGGGACACCGGACTGACCCACCTGACGGCCGTCTCCGGCGCCAACTGCGCCCTCGTCACGGCCCTGGCCGGGCACGCCGCGCTGTCCCTCGGCGCGGGGCGGCGCACCTGCCTGGCCGCCGGCCTCGGCGCCCTGGCCGCGTTCGTGCTCCTCGTCGGTCCGGACCCGTCCGTGCTGCGCGCCGCCGTGATGGGCGGACTCGCCGCCCTCAGCCTCCTCACGGGGCGCACCGCCGTCTCCCTGGCCACCCTTGCGGGCGCCGTGATCGCTCTCGTCGTCGTCCGGCCGGCGCTCGCCGCCGAGTACGGCTTCGTCCTCTCGGTGCTGGCCACCGCGGGGATCGTGGTGAGCGGGCGGCCCCTGACCCGGTGGCTGGGCACCCGGGTCCCGGAGGTGCTCGCCGTGGCGGTCGCGATCCCCGCGGCCGCCCAGCTGTGGTGTGCCCCCGTGCTCGTGCTCCTCCAGCCCGCCGTGCCCGTGTACTCGCTGCCGGCCAACGTCCTCGCCGCCCCGCTGGTGCCGGTGGTGACCGTCTGCGGCCTCGCGGGACTGCTCCTGCTGAACCTGCCCGACGGGGCGGGCGCCGCGGCGGCCGTGCTGCCCCTGGGCGCCGGCGCACTGGGGGCGCGCCTCGTCGCCGGCACCGCCCGGGCGCTGGCCGGGGCCCCCGGGGCACTGGCCCCGTGGCCCCAGGGCCTGCCGGGCGTGCTGCT
>NZ_NSKF01000062.1:0-2852 GCF_002287015.1 Kocuria sp. WN036 | reverse complement strand
CCGCGGGTGCGGCCGCGCCCGCCGGGTCGGCGGGCTCCGCCGCGGGCGGCACGGCCTCCGGATCGGGCTCGCTCACGGCGTGCGATCCCGAGGCCGCCGGGCGGCCGGCGCCGGGCTCCGCGGGACCCGCACCCGGCGCGGGAGCGCTGTCGAGCTCCTCGTCGCCGTCCGCCGGCACCACCGAGGGCACCACCGAGCGCAGCCGGGCCAGGCTCACGGTGCCGTGGCGCACCAGCAGCGGGGTCTCCCCCGTGCAGTCCACGATCGTGGAAGGGACCGGGTCCCGGTCGGCGGGTCCGCCGACCGGCCGCGGGCCGCCGTCCAGGTAGAGCTCCACGGAGTCCCCGAGCATGTCCACCGCGGCCCCGGCCGTCGACGCGGCCGGGTGGCCGGTGCGGTTGGCCGAGGACACGGCCAGCGGGCCGCTCTCGATGAGCAGCGCCTGGGCGAGCTCGTCGTCGGGCACCCGCAGGGCCACGGTCCCGTGGGTCTCCCCCAGGTCCCAGCCCAGCGAGGGGTGGGAGTGGAAGATCAGGGTCAGACCGCCGGGCCAGAAGGCCCGGGCCAGCGCGCGGGCGTCGTCGGAGACCTCGTCGGCCAGGCCGTCGAGCACCCCGGCGTGGGCGATGAGCACGGGCGGGGGCATGGCCCGGGACCGGCCCTTGGCGGCGAGCAGGGTCGCGACGCCCCGGGCGGAGAACGCGTTGGCCCCGATCCCGTAGACGGTGTCGGTGGGCAGGACCACGCACGCGTCGGCCGCGAGGGCGCGCGCGGCGTGCTTGAGCCCGGCGGTGCGCTGGGCGATGCTGCTGCAGTCGTAGACGGTGGAGTTCACGGCGTCCATTCTCCCATTCCGGTCGTGCGGGCGCGGCCCTGAACGGGCGTCCGGCCGGCCGTGGCCCGGTCCCGGCCCGTCAGGTCCTGGTGGCCCTCGACGTCCTCGAGGCCCGCGGCGCGGAAGGCGTGCGCCACGGCGCGGGCCTGCACCTCGGCGTGCTCCATGACGAAGAACCCCCCGGGGCGCAGCAGCCGCAGGGCCGAGGCCAGGGCCGCCCGCGGGAGGTCGAGCCCGTCCTCCCCGCCCCCGTACAGGGCGAGGTCGGGGTCGTGCTCCCGGGCCTCCGGCTCGCGCGGGACCGCGTCCGCGGGGATGTACGGCGGATTGGAGACCACCACGTCGCAACGCCCCTCGAGCTCCGGGAACGCGGTGCGCAGGTCGCCCCGGACGAGCTCCGCGCGCGTCCCGCGCAGGTTCTCGGCCGCCCAGGCGTGGGCGGTCCCGGACAGCTCCACGGCGTGCACGCGGGCCTGCGGCACCTCGTGGGCCACCGAGGCGGCGATCGCCCCGGAGCCCGTGCCCAGGTCCACCACGTGCGGGCGGTGCACGCCCGCGGCCAGCTGCTCGCGCAGCTCGTCGACCACGGCCTGCACCACGGTCTCCGTCTCGGGCCGGGGCACGAACACCCCGGGCCCGACCGCCAGCGTCAGGTAGCGGAAGTGGGCGACGCCCGTGAGGTGCTGCAGCGGGATCCGGCGGGCACGCTCGGCCACGAGCTCCGCGTACCCCGCGGGCTCGTCCCCGCCGATGATGGCTCTCGCCTCGACTTCCCCCCGGGACAGCCCGGTGAGGTGGCCGGCGAGCAGCAGCGCGTCGGTGCGCGCGGAGTCGATCCCCGCCTCGGCGAGCACCTGCTCCGCCCAGCGCACCGCCTGGCCCAGTGACCTCGTCATCCCGGGGCCCCCGCTCAGCCGTCCTGCTGGCCGATGGCCTCGAGCTGGGCCTGCTCGTCCATCTCGATGGCCGAGCGCACGACCGGCTCGAGGTCCCCCGCCATGACGTGGTCGAGGTTGTACGCCTTGTACCCGGTGCGGTGGTCGTTGATCCGGTTCTCGGGGAAGTTGTAGGTGCGGATCCGCTCCGACCGGTCCATGGTCCGGACCTGGGAGCGGCGCTGCGCGGCGTTGTCCGCGTCGATCTGCTCCTGCTGGTGGGCCAGGATGCGGGCGCGCAGCACCCGCATCGCGGCCTCGCGGTTCTGCAGCTGCGACTTCTCGTTCTGCATCGCCACCACGATGCCGGTGGGCAGGTGGGTGATGCGGACCGCGGAGTCCGTGGTGTTCACGGACTGGCCGCCGGGCCCCGAGGAGCGGTAGACGTCGATCTTCAGGTCGTTCTGGCTGATCTCGACCTCCTCGGGCTCGTCGACCTCCGGGAAGACGAGCACCGCCGCGGCGGAGGTGTGGATCCGGCCCTGCGACTCGGTGACGGGCACGCGCTGGACGCGGTGCACCCCGCCCTCGTACTTCAGCCGCGCCCACACGCCCTCGGCGGGGTCCGTGGCGTTCGACTTGATCGCCACCTGCACGTCCTTGTAGCCGCCCAGGTCGGAGTCGTTGGTCGAGATGAACTCGGTCTTCCAGCCGCGGGACTCCGCGTACTTGAGGTACATGCGCAGCAGGTCCCCGGCGAAGAGCGCGGACTCGTCGCCGCCCTCCCCCGCCTTGACCTCGAGGATCACGTTGCGCCCGTCGTCGGGGTCGCGCGGGACGAGCAGCCGGCGCAGCTTCTCGCGGGCCGCCGCGAGCTGCTCCTCGAGGGCCGGGATCTCCTCCGCGAACTCGGGCTCCTCGGCGGCGAGCTCGCGCGCCGCCCCCAGGTCCTCCTCGAGGCGGTGCACCCGGTGGTGGGCCTCGACGATGCCGTTGAGCTCGGCGTAGCGGCGCCCGAGCTTGCGCGCCCTGCCCTGCTCCGCGTGCACGGCGGGGTCGGCGAGCTGGCGCTGCAGCTCGGCGTGCTCGTCGAGCAGGGACTGGATGGGATCCGGCATGGGGCGCTCCTTCGGAGGCGGCGG
>NZ_NSKF01000061.1:0-3044 GCF_002287015.1 Kocuria sp. WN036 | reverse complement strand
GGCGCTGCTGCTGGCCGCCGGGGGCGCGGTCCTGCTCCCCCTGGGCGGGGCCGGTCCGTCGCCGGACCCGGCGGCCGATCCGGCGAACGCGCCGGCGGCCACGACGCCCCCGGCGCGGTTCCCCTCTGCGGCGCGGTCGGGCCCGGTGGCGCCGGGGTCCGTCGTCGACCCGCCGCAGGACGCCGTCGAGCACGCGGACCCCCGGCGGGCGCTGGGAGAGCTGGTGGCGCGGCGGGGAGAGGCCCTGCGCACCGGTGACGCCCGGCTGCTGGACGAGGTGTACGCCCCCGGCGCCCGGGCCGCGGCGGCGGACCGGGACACCATCGCCCGGGCGGACGGCGGTTTTCCCGGCCTCGTCCTCGAGGCCGAGAGCGTCCGCGACGGGCCGGCGGGGTCCGCGCCGCCGGGCGGGGTCGTGCTGGTGGCCGAGGTGCGGGTGGACGGCCACCGCGGCGGGCCGGGCACGGTCCCGTCCGTGGTGCCGGCCGGGGACGGATGGGTGCAGACGGTCCTCGTCGAGCTGGTCCACGGGGAGCAGGGCTGGCGGCTGGCCGAGGTGGAACCTGCGGCGGGGGCGACGGCCCCGCCGGGAACCGGCTCGGACGGGCCGCCGCGGAACGGACGGGGGCCGGACGGGCAGGAGCCGGACGGATCGGAACCGGCACGGCAGGACCCCCGGGGCTGACGGGCAGCGCCGGGGGTCCGGTCCTCGATGGTGCGGTGGCGGGCGGGGCTCACCAGAGGGTGGCGACCGCCATGTTGATCAGCGCCAGCCCGCCCACGGCGTGGGCGAGACCGGTCGAGACCGTCTCCCCGCGCCTGGTCCTCCGCTGGCCCACGAAGGCGGCGACCGCCACGGCGAGGGCGACCAGCAGCTTCACGGCGACCTTGGCGTGGTTGACGTCAGCCTCGCCCATCTCGTAGACCGCCACGAGCAGAAGACCGGTCACCAGGCTCAGCAGCGAGGCGTGGAACTGCCCGGGGGACACCGTCGGTCGCTTCATGGTGTAGATCCAGGTGCCCACGATGATCGCGGCGCCGACGAGGTGCAGGAAGACGAGGAGTCCGGTCAGGAAGGTCATGCCGTCGAGCCTATCGGAGCGCCGCCGGCGGACGCCGAGAGGGCGTGCCCCTGTGACCAGGAACACGCCCTCTCAGCGTCCGCCGACCCTCCGCAGGTGCTCAGCGGGGGCCGTGGACCGGCACGGGGCCGGTCAGAGGCCGACCTCGGACTCGAAGCGGCCTTCCTCCAGGCGCGCCTTGAGCGCCTGGAGGAAGCGGCCGGCGTCCGCGCCGTCGACCAGGCGGTGGTCGTAGGTCAGCGACAGGTAGCACATCTGGCGGATGGCGATGGTGTCGTTGCCGTCGGCGTCGGAGACCACCATGGGGCGCTTCACGATCGATCCCGTGCCGAGGATCGCGACCTGCGGCTGGTTGATGATCGGGGTGTCGAACAGGGCCCCGAACGACCCGAGGTTCGTGATCGTGAAGGTGCCGCCGGTGAGGTCGTCCGGCGTGATGTTGCCGTCCTTGGCCCGGGAGCCGAGGTCCGCGATCTGCTTGGCCAGGCCGCCGAGGTTGAGGTCGCCGGCGTTCTTGATGACCGGCACCAGCAGGCCCTTCGGGGTGTCCACCGCGATGGCGATGTTCTCCGAGCCGTTGTAGACGATCTCCTTCTCGGCCTCCTTGAAGGTGGCGTTGAGCTTCGGGTGGGCCTGCAGGGCCTCCGCCACGGCCTTGGCGAAGAACGGCAGGTAGGTGAGCTTGGCGCCCTCCCGCTCCTGGAACTTCGCCTTCGCCCGGCCGCGCAGCACGGCCACCCGGGTCATGTCGACCTCGGTCACCTGGGTCAGCTGAGCGGCCTCCTGCAGCGACTCGCGCATGCGCTGGGCGATCGTCATCCGGATCCGCGGGGCCTTCTCGGTGGTCCCGCGCTTGGCGTCCGCCTTCGGCGCGGCCGGGGCGGCCTCCTTCGCCGGGGCGGCCGCGGCCGTCTCGGCCGGGGCCTCGGCGGCCGGTGCGGCCGCGCTCTTCTGCTGCTCGGCGGCGGCGAGCACGTCCTGCTTGCGGATGCGGCCGCCCACACCGGTGCCGGTGAGCGCGGAGAGGTCCACGCCCTCCTTCTTGGCGAGCTTGCGCACCAGCGGGGTCACGTAGGACGAGTTGTCGCCCGTCGGCGCCTCCGCGTTCTCGGTGCGGGCGCCGTCGCGCTGACCGGCGTCCTGCTGCTCGTCCCCGGAGGTGTCGGCCAGCACGGGCTCGTCGGTCTCGACCAGGGCCTCGTCGCGGGACGGCGCCTTCTCCTGCTTCCCGGAGGAGGAACCCTCGTAGCCCTCGCCGCCGGCGGAGGACTGCTTCGCCGGCTTCTCCTCGGCGGAGGTGTCCGCGGCGGGCTTCTCGGCGGGCTTGTCCCCGGACGGGGCGGAGCCGGAGCCGATGACCGCCAGGACCTGGCCGACCTCGGCGTCCTCGTCCTCCTGCACCCGGATCTCCAGCAGGGTCCCGGCCACGGGGGAGGGGACCTCGGTGTCGACCTTGTCGGTGGAGACCTCCAGCAGCGGCTCGTCGACGGCGACCTCGTCACCGACCTGCTTGAGCCACCGGGTCACGGTGCCCTCGGTCACGGACTCGCCCAGGGCGGGCAGGGTGATCTCGCTGCCCTCGCCCGTCTGCTGGGCCTCGGCCTGCGGGGCCTGCTCCTGACCGGAGGACTCCTGGCCGGAGGACTTCTGCTCGGCGGCCTCGTCGGTCGCCTCGGGGGTCTCGGCCTCGGTCGCGGCGTCCTCGGCCTCCTGGGCGGAGGTGTCCGCGGCGGGCTTCTCGGCGGGCTTGTCCCCGGACGGGGCGGAGCCGGAGCCGATGACCGCCAGGACCTGGCCGACCTCGGCGTCCTCGTCCTCCTGCACCCGGATCTCCAGCAGGGTCCCGGCCACGGGGGAGGGGACCTCGGTGTCGACCTTGTCGGTGGAGACCTCCAGCAGCGGCTCGTCGACGGCGACCTCGTCACCGACCTGCTTGAGCCACCGGGTCACGGTGCCCTCGGT
>NZ_NSKF01000060.1:0-3372 GCF_002287015.1 Kocuria sp. WN036 | reverse complement strand
ATGTTCTCCAAGATCCTGGTGGCCAATCGCGGCGAGATCGCGATCCGTGCTTTCCGTGCCGCCTACGAGCTGGGCGCCAAGACGGTGGCGGTGTTCCCGTACGAGGACCGCAACTCGATCCACCGGCAGAAGGCCGACGAGGCGTACCGGATCGGGGAGGAGGGCCACCCCGTGCGGGCCTATCTCGACGTCGAGGAGATCGTCCGGGTGGCCAAGGAGTCCGGGGCGGACGCGATCTACCCGGGCTACGGGTTCCTCTCGGAGAACCCGGACCTGGCCCGTGCCGCCGCGCGCGAGGGCATCACCTTCGTCGGCCCGCGGGCCGAGATCCTGGAGCTGGCCGGCAACAAGGTCGCGGCGCTGAAGGCGGCGAAGCGGGCGGGGATCCCGACCCTGGCCTCCACGGAGCCCTCGGCGGACCCCGAGGAGCTGCTGGCGCAGGCGGAGGGCATCGGGTTCCCCATCTTCGTGAAGGCCGTGGCCGGCGGCGGGGGCCGCGGCATGCGCCGGGTGGAGACCCCCGAGGCGCTGCCCGAGGCGCTGGCCGCCGCGATGCGCGAGGCCGACACCGCCTTCGGCGACCCCACCGTCTTCCTGGAGCAGGCCGTGCTCCGGCCCCGCCACATCGAGGTGCAGATCCTCGCCGACAACGAGGGCGGGATGGTGCACCTGTTCGAGCGCGACTGCTCCCTGCAGCGCCGGCACCAGAAGGTCGTGGAGATCGCCCCGGCGCCGAACCTCGACGAGGGGATCCGCCAGGCCCTGCACCGGGACGCGGTGAAGTTCGCGAAGGAGCTCGGCTACGTCAACGCCGGCACCGTGGAGTTCCTGGTGGACACGGCCGGGGAGCGGGCGGGTCAGCACGTGTTCATCGAGATGAACCCGCGCATCCAGGTGGAGCACACGGTGACCGAGGAGATCACCGACGTCGACCTCGTCCAGTCGCAGCTGCGCATCGCCTCCGGGGAGACCCTGGCGGACCTGGGCATCGCCCAGGACGAGCTGGCCGTGCGCGGGGCCGCCCTGCAGTGCCGGATCACCACCGAGGACCCGGCCAACGGGTTCCGCCCCGACGTCGGGAAGATCTCCGCCTACCGCTCCGCCGGCGGCGCGGGGGTGCGCCTGGACGGCGGCACGGTCTACGCCGGGGCGGAGATCTCCCCGCACTTCGACTCGATGCTGGTGAAGCTCACCTGCCGGGGCCGGGACTACGCCACCGCCGTGCACCGGTCCCAGCGTGCCCTGGCCGAGTTCCGGATCCGCGGGGTGTCCACCAACATCCAGTTCCTGCAGGCCGTGCTGGCCGACCCGGAGTTCCTCGCCGGCAACGTGGCCACCGACTTCATCGAGCGCCGCCCCGAGCTGCTCGAGGCCCGCACCTCCGGGGACCGGGCCACCAAGGCGCTGACCTGGCTGGCCGAGGTCACGGTGAACCAGCCCAACGGGGAGCGGGTGGAGGGCATCGACCCGCGCACCAAGCTGCCCCGCTACCCGGGCGACAAGCAGGACGAGCCGTTCCGCTCGCCCTTCGACGGACCCTCCGAGCACACCCCGCCGCCGGGGTGGCGGCAGCGGCTCGTCGAGCTCGGCCCCGAGGGGTTCGCCCGGGCCCTGCGGGAGCAGCAGGCGGTGGCGGTGACCTCGACGACGTTCCGGGACGCCCACCAGTCGCTGCTGGCCACCCGGGTGCGCACCCGGGACCTGCTGGCCGCGGCCCCGGCCTACGCCCACACGCTGCCGCAGCTGCTGTCCGTGGAGGCCTGGGGCGGGGCGACCTACGACGTCGCGCTGCGCTTCCTCGGCGAGGACCCGTGGGAGCGGCTGCGGCTGCTGCGGGAGGCGATGCCGAACATCCCGATCCAGATGCTGCTGCGCGGGCGCAACACCGTGGGCTACACCCCGTACCCGACCGAGGTGACGGACGCGTTCGTGGCCGAGGCCGCGGCCACCGGGGTGGACATCTTCCGGATCTTCGACGCCCTCAACGACGTGGAGCAGATGGCCCCGGCCATCGAGGCCGTGCGCCGGACGGGCACCGCGGTCGCCGAGGTCGCCCTGTGCTACACCGGGGACCTGCTGGACCCGGCCGAGGACCTCTACACCCTGGACTACTACCTCGAGCTCGCCCAGCAGTGCGTCGACGCCGGGGCCCACGTGCTGGCGATCAAGGACATGGCGGGGCTCCTGCGCCCCGCGGCGGCGGCGAAGCTGGTGACCGCCCTGCGGGAGCGCTTCGACCTGCCCGTGCACCTGCACACCCACGACACCGCCGGCGGGCAGCTCGCCACGCTGATGGCCGCGATCGACGCGGGCGTGGACGCGGTGGACGTGGCCGAGGCCTCGATGGCCGGCACGACCTCCCAGGTGCCCGCCTCGGCGCTGATCGCCGCCCTGGCCCACACGGACCGGGACACCGGCATCCCCCTGGAGGCCGCGACCGCCCTGGAGCCCTACTGGGAGGTCATCCGCCGGATGTACGCCCCGTTCGAGTCCGGGCTCACCGCCCCGACCGGGCGCGTGTACCGGCACGAGATCCCCGGCGGGCAGCTGTCGAACCTGCGCCAGCAGGCCATCGCGCTGGGACTGGGGGAGCGGTTCGAGGCGATCGAGGACATGTACACCGCCGCCAACGCCATGCTCGGCAGGCTGGTCAAGGTCACCCCCTCGTCCAAGGTCGTGGGCGACCTCGCCCTGCAGCTGGTGGGCATGGGCGTGGACCCGGCCGAGTTCGAGGCGAACCCGCAGAAGTTCGACATCCCCGACTCGGTGATCAGCTTCCTCGCCGGGGAGCTCGGCACGCCTCCCGGCGGGTGGCCCGAACCGTTCCGCTCCAAGGCCCTGGAGGGCCGCAACGTGCGTGTCGGGATCACGGAGCTGGCCCCGGAGGACTCCCAGGCCCTGGCCGGGGACCCGGCCACCCGCCGCGCCACGCTGAACCGGCTGCTGTTCGCCGGCCCGACGCGGGACTACGAGGCCAGCCGGGCGAAGTACGGCGAGCTGGCGCTGCTGCACACCCGGGACTTCCTCTACGGGCTGACCTCCGACCGGGAGCACGTGATCTCCCTCGGCAAGGGGGTGCGGCTGCTGGTGACCCTGCAGGCCATCTCGGAGCCGGACGACAAGGGCATGCGCACCGTGATGCTCACCCTCAACGGCCAGCCCCGGATGATCGAGGTCCGCGACACCTCGATCACCTCCTCGGTGCCCGAGACCGAGAAGGCCGACCCCACGGACCGCGGCCACGTGGCCGCCCCGTTCGCGGGGGCGGTGACCGTGACGGTGGCCGAGGGCGACACCGTGGAGGCGGGCGGCCAGGTGGCCACCATCGAGGCCATGAAGATGGAGGCCTCCATCACCGCCCCCACGGGCGGC
>NZ_NSKF01000006.1:0-145716 GCF_002287015.1 Kocuria sp. WN036 | reverse complement strand
CTCCGGCGCGGCGGCCGCGGCGCGGGACGCCGCCCGCCGGGCCGCCGAGGAGACCGCGGGGCTGCTGCGCGCCGCCGAGCGCACGGCGGACCGGGCCGCGTCCGAGCTCTCCCGGGTCCGGGCCGTGCTGGACTCGGCCGAGGCGGAGACCCGGCGCTACGACGAGCAGGTCGCGGCCGCGCGGGAGCATCTGGCCCGGGAGCAGGAGCGGCTGCGCGAGGCCGCCGAGCGGCTCGGGGCCGCCGAGAAGCACGGCGAGGAGGACACCGAGACCGTCCAGCTCGAGGCCGCCGCCCGCCGCGACGAGCTGCACCGGGCCGCCACGACGGCCCGCACCGCGGAGACGGAGGCCCGGCTCACCCTGCGCTCCCTCGAGGAGCAGGCCCGGGCCCTCGGCAACCGGGCCGCGTCCCAGGAGCGGGCCGCCGCCGCCGAGCGCCGGGCGCGGGAGGAGGCGGAGCGGCGGGCCCGGCGCCGCCGGATCCAGGCCCGCAACGCCGAGGCGGTGCTCGCCGGCGCCGAGCAGCTGCTCGAGCTCGTGGCGGCGTCCGCGGCGGTCGCCGCCGCGGAGCGGGACCGGGCCGAGGCCGTCCGCGCCGGGCTGGACGCGGAGCTGACGGACCTGCGCGCCGCCAACGACCGGCTCGCCGCGCGGCTCGCCGGGCTCACCGACTCCGTGCACCGGGACGAGCTGGCCCGCACCCAGCAGCGCGCCCGGATCCAGGCCCTGGAGGACCGCTCCCTCGAGGAGCTGGGGCTCACCCCGGACGCGCTCGTGGAGCACTACGGACCGCACCTGCTGATCCCCGACCCCGACCTCGACCCCGAACCCGGCGCCGGCGCGGGCTCCGACCGCGGCCCCGGGGCGCCGCAGGACGACGCGCCGGCGGCGGCCGAGGACGGCCAGGACGCCCTGTTCGGCGTCGCGTCCGGCGACCCGGCCGAGGCCGCGGGAGGCGCCCCCTACGTGCGCGCCCAGCAGGAGGCGCGGCTGCGCCGGGCCGAGAAGGAGCTCGCCTCCCTGGGGCGGGTGAACCCGCTGGCGCTGGAGGAGTTCGCCGCCCTCGAGGAGCGCCACCGCTTCCTGGCCGAGCAGCTCGAGGACCTCAAGCGCTCCCGGCAGGACCTGCGCAGCATCATCCGCGACGTCGACGAGCACGTGGAGCGCGTCTTCGCGGAGGCCTACGCCGACACCGCCCGGGAGTTCGAGGGCGTCTTCGCCACCCTGTTCCCGGGCGGGGAGGGGCGGCTGCGCCTCACCGACCCCACGGACATGCTCAGCACCGGGATTGACGTGGAGGCGCGCCCGGCGGGCAAGAAGATCAAGCGGCTGTCCCTGCTCTCCGGCGGGGAGCGGTCGCTGACGGCGATCGCGCTGCTCGTGGCGATCTTCAAGGCCCGCCCCTCGCCCTTCTACGTCATGGACGAGGTCGAGGCCGCTCTCGACGACCGCAACCTCGGTCGGCTGCTGAGCATCTTCCGCCAGCTGCAGGAGACCTCGCAGCTGATCATCATCACCCACCAGAAGCGGACCATGGAGATCGCCGACGCCCTCTACGGGGTCGCGATGCGCGGGGACGGCGTGACCACCGTGATCGGGCAGCGGCTCGCCGAGCTGCGCTGAGCCCGCCGTGCTCCAGCCCGGGGCCGCTACTGCCCGGTGCCGCGCACGGGCGGGGTCTCGGGCCGCTCCATCGTGTCCCGCACCGGCAGCCAGGCCCCGGCGGCCAGCAGCATGATGGCCCCGGAGACCCCGAAGGCCCAGCCGAAGCCCGCGGCGTCGGCCAGCGCACCGGCCACCACGGGGCCGAGGATCTGCCCGGCGTCGGCGCTCATCTGGAACCGGGCCAGCACCGGTCCGCCGGCCCGGTCCGGTCCGATGACGTCGGCCACGGTCGCCTGCTGGCCCGGGTTCAGGGTCCCGGAGCCCATCCCGGCCACGAGCGAGAGGACCACGAACCACGGGACGTCCTGGACCAGGCCCAGCCCCATGGTCGCGACCCCGTTGAGCACCAGGCCCGAGAGCACGAGCGGCCTGCGCCCGAACCGGTCCGTGAGCCGGCCGGTGACCGGGAGGGTCATCGCGTTGCCCGCGGCGTAGACCGCCAGGGCCAGGCCGGCCACGGCCGGGCCGGCCCCCAGCACGGCCACCGCGAACAGCGGCACGAGGGCCACCCGGATCCCGTGGGCGGTCCACCCGTTGGCGAAGCTGGAGACCAGGGCGGAGCGGTAGGCCCCCACCCGGCGCGCCTCGGCCACGGTCATCACCGGCTGGTTCCGGCGGTCCGCGCCGGCGCCGAGCACCTCGTCCTTGAGCCGGAAGTGCACCACGGCCACGGCCACCAGGAGCGACACCGCGTAGATCAGGAACGGCGCCTGCATGCCGAAGCCGGCGAGCAGGCCGCCGACCACGGGGCCGAGCACCCCGCCCACCAGGAACGCAGAGGCGTAGTAGCCTGAGACGCGCCCGCGCATCCGCGGCGGCGCCAGCCGCACGATCAGCCCCATCGCCGAGATCGTGAACATCACCGAGCCGATCCCGCCGAGGCCCCGGAACAGCAGCAGCTGCCAGTAGGTCTGGGCGAAGGCGGTGGCCGCGGAGGACAGCGCGACGATGAGCACGCCGGTCACATAGGTCGGGCGCTCGCCGATCCGGTTCAGGATCCGCCCGCCCGCCGGCGCGAAGAGGAGGCGGGCCACGGCGAAGACGCTGACCACGGCCGAGGCCGCGGCCACCCCGACCCCGAAGGTCGTGGCGAACTGGGGGAGCACCGGGGCCACGATGCCGTAGCCGATCGCGATGACGAAGGCGGCGGCGATGAGCACCGTGATCTGCTGGGGAACGCGGTCGCGCTCGGGCGCGGCGGCGGCGGGCTGGACAGGCACCCGTCGAGTCTAGGACCCCGGGCGGCGGCCCGGCCCCGCGGCCCCCGGCCCGGGGACCGGGCGGTGTGAGAAGCTGGGCGACGTGGATTCGATACCCGTTCTCGCATACGTGCTCATCGCCGTCGTGGTCCTCGGTCTGCTCGGGCTGGTCCTGCTGCGGGGGCCCAAGGCGCCCCGCGGCGGCTACCCCTCCACCCGGGACCCCGACGACCTCGAGGGCGGCCCCGTCGCAGCCCCCGGGGACCTGGAGCCCGGCACCGCTCCGGTCCCGCCCGCCGACACCCGGCCGGCCCTCGACCGCCCCGAGTCCGCCGCGTCCCGGATGGCGCGGCTGCGCGGGCGGCTGGCCAGGTCCAACAACGTCTTCGGCAAGGGCCTGCTGGTCCTGCTCTCGCGCGACCGCATCGACCAGGACGTGTGGGACGAGATCGAGGAGACGCTGCTGCTCGCCGACCTCGGCACCGACTCGTCCATGGCCCTCGTCGAGGCCCTCCAGCGCCGGGTCAAGGTCGAGGGCACCAACGACCCCGCCCACGTGAAGGCCATGCTCCGGGAGGAGCTCCTCGCGCTGGTCGACCCGTCGATGGACCGGTCCCTGGCCGTGGAGCGCAAGGGGCCGGTCCCCGCCGTCGTCCTCGTGGTGGGCGTCAACGGCGTGGGCAAGACCACCACCGTGGGCAAGCTCGCGCGCGTGCTCGTCGCCGAGGAGAAGGACGTGGTGCTCGGCGCCGCGGACACCTTCCGCGCCGCGGCCGCCGACCAGCTCTCCACCTGGGGCGCCCGCGTGGGCGTGCCCACCGTGCGCTCGCACGTCGAGGGCGCCGACCCCGCCTCGGTGGCCTACGACGCCGTGACCGCCGGCATCGAGCACGAGGTGGACGTCGTGATGATCGACACCGCCGGCCGGCTCCAGAACAAGGCGGGGCTGATGGACCAGCTCGGGAAGATCAAACGGGTCGTGGAGAAGGCCGCCGCCGTCGACGAGGTGCTGCTCGTCATCGACGCGACCACCGGGCAGAACGGCATGACCCAGGCGCGGGTCTTCGCCGAGGTGGTCGACGTCACCGGCATCGTCCTCACCAAGCTGGACGGCACCGCCAAGGGCGGCATCGTGGTCGCCATCCAGAAGAGCCTCGGGGTGCCGGTCAAGCTCATCGGCCTCGGCGAGGGGCCCGACGACCTCGCGCCCTTCGAGCCCGAGAGCTTCGTGGACGCCCTGCTCGACTGATCCGTCCCCCTTTTCCCCCACACGCCCGCCGCAGTTCACGTGCTCGTAACCATTGCGGCGGGCGTGAAACATGTCCGCAACCCCGCGCGGCGGCAGGCGAAACATCTCTCTCGGAGACTCGACAGTGAACGGTGAGCACCGGACGGCCCCTCGGGGAACGGGCCAGTGGCACCGGTGACCTGACAAGCTTCAGAGAGAGGTGCACATCGTGGAAATCACCGCTGGACACGTGTGGACGATCGTGGCGGCAGCCCTGGTCTTCTTCATGACCCCCGGACTGGCCCTGTTCTACGGAGGGATGACCCGCGCCAAGGGCGTCCTGAACATGATGATGATGAGCTTCATCTCCATCGCGTTCGTCTCCGTGGTGTGGGTCCTGTGGGGCTACTCCATGAGCGGCGGGGACCCGCTGCTGGGCGGACTCACGGGCAGCCCCGTGCCGTCCTTCGCCCTGGCCGACATCATGGGCACCGAGGACCTCCTCGGCGCCGCCTACGGCGGGACCTTCGCCATCATCACCGTCGCCCTGATCTCCGGGGCGATCGCCGACCGGGCCCGCTTCGGCGCCTGGGCCGTGTTCGTGCCCGTCTGGGCCACGCTCGTCTACGCCCCCCTGGCCTACATGGTCTGGGGCGGCGGGCTGCTCACCGAGGACGGCGCCGTGGGCTCCGCGATCGGCGAGGCCATCGACTTCGCCGGCGGCCTCGTGGTGCACATCAACGCCGGCGTGGCCGCGCTGATCCTCATCATGATCGTCGGCGCCCGCCAGGGCTTCGGCAAGGACCCGAGCCAGCGCCCCCACAACCTGCCGCTCGTGATGCTCGGCGCCGCGATCCTGTGGTTCGGCTGGTTCGGCTTCAACGCCGGTGCCGCGGGCACCGCCGAGCAGGCCGGCCTCATCTGGATCAACACCCTCGTGGCCCCCTCCGCGGCCATGCTGGGCTGGCTGCTCACCGAGCGCATCCGCGACAAGCACGCGACCTCCCTGGGCGCCGCCTCCGGCGCCGTGGCCGGGCTCGTGGCCATCACCCCGGCCTGCGCCAACGTCTCCCCGGTCTGGGCGATCGTGATCGGCTTCGTGGCCGGCATCTGCTCCGCCCTCGCCGTGGGCCTGAAGTACCGGCTGCGCATGGACGACTCCCTGGACGTCATCGGCGTGCACCTCGTCTCCGGCATCGTCGGCACCGTGGCCCTGGGCTTCGTGGCGCTGCCCTCCGAGGGCACCGCGGGCCTGTTCTACGGCGGCGGCTTCGGCCTGCTGCTCACCCAGGTCGTCGCGGTGCTCGTCTCGGTCCTGTACTGCGCCGTGCTCACCTTCGTCATCGCCATCGCGATCGACAAGACCATCGGCTTCCGGATCACGGAGCGGGACGAGATCGACGGCATCGACATCACCCAGCACGCCGAGTCCGGCTACGCCCTGGCCGGGGACGCCACGGGCTCCTTCAGCCCCGGCCGGCACGCCGCGGGCGAGGACGCCTCGTCCTTCGAGCCCGGCCGCTCCGAGCCGGTGCACAGCTGAGCCGTGCGGCGACCGCCGGCGCATTCCCTCCTCACGAAAGGCATCCCTTCCATGAAACTCGTCACCGCGATCGTGCGCCCCGAGAAGTTCAAGGACATCAAGTCCGCCCTCGAGTCCTACGGCGTCCAGGGCATGACGGTCCAGAACGTGCACGGCTACGGGCAGCAGCGCGGGCACACCGAGGTCTACCGCGGCGCGGAGTACACGGTGGACCTGCTCGAGAAGGTCCGGGTCGAGATCCTCGTGGACAACCACCAGGCCACGGACATCGTCGACGTCATCGTCTCCTCCGCGAACACCGGCCGCGCCGGTGACGGGAAGGTGTGGGTCACCGACGTGCACCAGGCCGTGCGCGTGCGCACCGGCGAGCGCGACGAGACGGCGCTCTGACCCCACCCGTCCCGACGGCCGGCCCCCTCCACCGGGAGGGGGCCGGCCGTCGTCGTCCCCGCACGGCGACGGGGCGGGCCCCGCGCCGCCCGGAGTTGCTAACCTTGGACACTGACCCGCCACACCGGGCCGGGCCGCGGCCCGCGGCGCAGACCGCGGGGCACCGGCCGCCTCCCTCGACGAAAGCAGCTTTCGACCCGTGTTCAATTCACTGTCCGACCGGTTGACCGCCACCTTCAAGAACCTCAAAGGCAAGGGACGCCTGACCGAGGCGGACGTCGACGCCACCGTGCGGGAGATCCGCCGCGCCCTGCTCGACGCCGACGTCGCCGTGCCGGTCGTGCGGGAGTTCACCGCCGCGGTCAAGGAGCGCGCCCTCGGGCTCGAGGTCTCCGAGGCGCTGAACCCCGGCCAGCAGGTCGTGAAGATCGTCAACGAGGAGCTGCAGAACATCCTCGGAGGCCAGACCCGCCGGATCCGGATGGCCAAGACCGGGCCCACGATCATCATGCTCGCCGGCCTCCAGGGCGCCGGCAAGACCACCCTGGCCGGCAAGCTCGGCAAGTGGCTCAAGGGCCAGGGCCACCGCCCCCTGCTCGTGGCCTCCGACCTCCAGCGGCCCAACGCGGTCACCCAGCTCAAGGTCGTGGGCGAGCGCGCCGGCGTGCCGGTCTTCGCCCCGCACCCGGGCACCACCTCGGAGTTCGACGACCCCACGGGCGACCCCGTGCAGGTCGCCCGGGACGGCGTGGCCCAGGCCCGCGCGCGGCTGCACGACGTGGTCATCGTGGACACCGCCGGCCGCCTCGGCATCGACGAGGCCCTCATGGACCAGGCCCGCGACATCCGCGACGCCGTCCGGCCCGACGAGGTGCTCTTCGTCATCGACGCCATGATCGGCCAGGACGCCGTGAACACGGCCCAGGCCTTCAACGAGGGCGTCGACTTCACCGGCGTGGTCCTGTCCAAGCTCGACGGCGACGCCCGCGGCGGCGCCGCGCTGTCCGTGGCCTCCGTGACCGGCAAGCCCATCATGTTCGCCTCCACCGGGGAGAACGTCGACGACTTCGAGCAGTTCCACCCGGACCGCATGGCGTCCCGCATCCTCGACATGGGCGACGTCCTCACGCTGATCGAGCAGGCCGAGAAGCAGTGGGACCGCGACGAGGCCGAGAAGATGGCCCGGAAGTTCACCGACCAGGAGGACTTCACCTTCGAGGACTTCCTCGCGCAGATGCAGCAGCTGCGCAAGATGGGGTCGATGAAGAAGATGCTCATGATGATGCCGGGCGCCGCCGGCATGCGCGAGCAGCTCGAGAACTTCGACGAGCGCGAGATCGACCGCGTCGAGGCCATCGTCCGGTCCATGACCCCGCACGAGCGGGTCGCGCCCAAGATCATCAACGGCTCCCGCCGCGCCCGCATAGCGAAGGGCTCGGGCGTCACCGTCTCCGAGGTGAACCAGCTCATGGAGCGCTTCGCCCAGGCGCAGAAGATGATGAAGCGCCTGGCCCAGGGCAAGGGCGTGCCCGGCATGCCCGCCGGCATCCCCGGCATGCCCGGTGCGGGCGGCGGCCCGAAGAAGGGCAAGGGCAAGGGCGCCGCGAAGAAGGGCGGGTCCCGCTCCGGCAACCCCGCCAAGCGGGCGCAGGAGAACGCGGCCCTCGAGCAGCAGCGCAAGCAGAAGGCGCCCGCCGGATCGGCGTTCGGCGCGGCACCGGGGCAGCCGGACCCCGCGGACCTGAACCTGCCCAAGGGCTTCGAGAAGTTCCTGGGGCAGTGATCGCGCCGTGAGCTCCTACCTGTCCGAGACCGAGCTGAAGCAGTTCGTCGACTCGCTGCCCACCCGCCGCCTCGCCGCGGAGGCCCTCATCCGGGACCCCGAGGGCCGCGTGCTCCTCGTGGAGCCCAACTACAAGTCCGACTGGACCGTGCCCGGAGGCACCGTCGAGGCGGGGGAGGACCCCCGCACCGGGTGCTTCCGCGAGGTCGTCGAGGAGGTCGGCCTGCACCTGCCCGAGGGCCGGCTGCTCGTCGTCCACCACGGCGTGGCGATGGGCCTGTGGGGGGACTCGGTCTCCTTCGTCTACGACGGCGGCGTCATCGGCGCCGACACGCCCATCACGATCCAGGAGGAGGAGCTGCTCAGCCACCGCTGGACGGCGCCGGAGGACCTGGACCGGTACCTGCGGCCCGGATTGGCCCGACGCCTGCGGGCGGGCCTGGCCGCCCTCGAGGACGGCACCACGGCCGAGCTCGTCGACGGGCCCCGCTGAGCGCCCCGGGGCCACCGGGCGCACGCCCCGGACCCCCGGCCCGGCCCCGGCGACGGCGTAGCATGGACGCCATGACCTCACTCCCCGCCGACGACATCGCATCCCCCACCTCCGCGTGGGACCTGGTCCCGGCCACGGTGCTGTGCGCGACGGAGGACACCGCGTCCGAAGGACCCGGGCCGCGCCCCACCTGCGAGGGGATGCGCAAGGTCATCGCCCACCACCGCCTGATCAGCGCCTACGCCGAGGGCCCCCGGGCCACGCAGCTGATGTTCCTCGCCGACGCCGAGGGCCGGCTGGCGCAGGGGGCCGAGGACGGCTCCGTGCAGCCCGGCTGCACCCTCGACGAGCTCTCCGAGACCTTCGTGCGGATGACCGGCCAGCAGCTCCAGCCCGAGCACCCGGGGCTTCGCCGGGTGCTGCTCGTGCACCTGGACGCCCCCGAGCTGCCCGTGCTGGCGGCCCTGTCCGGCACCGGCTTCACCGCCGTGTCCCGGCACGGCTGGTCCGTGGTGGTCTTCGACGCCGAGGTCGACTTCTGGGCCGTGCGCACCGGTCTCGCCGAGACCGCCGTGGCGCTGTCCTCGGACGGGGCCACCCGCTCCTTCGAGGTCCTGCTCGCGGGGGAGGACCCGGCGTCCGTCACCGACCTCGAGGCGGCCGACGCCGTGTGCGCCCTCGAGTGGGGCCCCGACTGGCTCCCCGCGGGCGGCGTGTCCGTCGAGGCCGAGCAGACGCCGGCCGCCCGGTTCGAGCGCGACCTCGTCCGGCTGTGCTCCGGCGGCACCTCGGACCTGCAGATCGAGTCCGTGGCCTCCGTCTTCGACCTGGACCCGGCCGAGACCAACCGGCTGCGCAACTACGTGCTGGGGGAGTCCACCGACCTGGTCCTGGAGTCCGTCCTGCAGCTGCTGGGCCTGCCCGTGCTCGCCGCCAAGGTCGTCGAGGGCCACCGGGAGCTCACGGCCACCGAGGGCGCCGAGCACTACGAGCCCACGGGCGTGGGCTCGGCCCTGCTGCGGGGGATGACCACCGAGCCCACCGGCGACGGGCTGTTCGCGCGGTACCAGCGGGCCCTCGTCCGCCGCCCGGAGCTGCTGCTGGCCGTCGCCGGCACCGAGACGGCCCTCGGGGTGGGGCTCGCCGGCGCGGCCCGGCGCGGCGGGGCCGGGGCGCGCGTGCTCGGCACCCTCTCCGCGGCGCTGCTCGCGGACGCCGCCGCGGAGAGCGCCTACTACGCCGCCCTGCGCGGCGCGCGCCGCCGGCGGAACGAGGAGCGGCCCGCGGCCCCCGGGCCCGCCGCCCAGCTCTCCGAGCCCTCCGCAGCCCCCGGCTCGCGAGCACGCCTGCGCCGCTTCTTCGGCCTGCACCGCGGCTGAGAGCGCCCCCGCAGGATCCCCCGCGGGGCGGAAGTCCCGCGCCGCCGCCGCGGGCTACCGTGGGGGCGTGCACACCCGACCCACCACCGACCCGGACACCGACCCGGACGCGGGACCGGACCCGGCCCCCGTCCGGCGCGCTCCGCTCGCGGTGCGCGTCACCGCCTGGCTGAACGACCCCGAAGACCCGTTCTGGTCCCGGCCCGCGCCCACGGCGGCCCAGCGGCGCAACGACGTCCTGGCCGCCCTGGGCTTCCTGCTCGTCACCCTCCTCGCCTCCGTGCTGCTGCACAGCTACGCGGGGCTCGCCGAGGGGGACGAGCCCTGGCGCTTCTACCTCAGCACCGTGCTCATCGTGGTGCCCCTCGCCGTGCGCCGCCGCTTCCCGCTGCCGGTCGTGGTCGCGTCCTCCGCGCTGTTCCTGGGGCTGACGTACGCGAGCCCCACGGCCGCCATGACGCTGCCCTTCCAGGGCGCCTACTTCGCGGCCCTCTACGCCGCCGTCGCCTGGTCGCGCGACCGCCAGGCCCTGTGGGTCGCCATGTCGGTGGTCGTGGGCACCATGGGGCTGTGGCTGCTCGGCGCCTTCACCATCACCAACGCCTACGCGGACTTCCTCTCCGGTCTGGGCGAGGTCGACGGGCCGCTGCCCCAGCTGCCGTCCTACGCGGTGTACACCCTGATCGTGAACGCCGTGTACTTCGGGGGGGCGGTGCTGGCCGGGCGCGCGTCCTGGCGGGCCGCGCTGCAGCAGCACCGCCTCGCGGCCCAGGCGCAGCGGATCCGGGACCAGTCCGCCGAGATCGCCCGCCGCGCCGTCGTCGACGAACGGCTGCGCATCGCCAGGGAGCTGCACGACGTCGTCGCCCACCACGTGTCCGTCATCGGCATCCAGGCGGGGGCGGCGCGCAAGGTCCTGGACCGTGACCCCGCCGCCGCCACGACCGCCCTGCGCACGATCGAGGCGTCCAGCCGGACCGCCGTGGGGGAGATGCGCCAGCTGCTCGGCGTGCTCCGCGCCGAGGGCGAGGAGGGCGCCCCGGGCCCGGGCGGAGGCGCCCCCGACGCCGCGCGCCGGCCGGACCCCGGCCTCGCCGACATCGACGCCCTCGCCCGCCGGCACGCGGACAACGGGCTCGCGGTGGACGTCCGCACCGTCGAGGCCGTCCCGGGTGACCTGGACAGGATCCCGCCGGCCCTCGGCCTGTCCGTCTTCCGGTGCGCCCAGGAGTCCCTGTCCAACGTGATCCGCCACTCCACGGCCGGCACCGCGTCCGTCACCCTGCGCACCGGCCGCGGCCCGGAGGGGCAGCCGTGGTTCGAGCTCGAGGTCCTCGACGACGGCTCGCCCCGCCGCGGCACCGCCGGCACCGGGTTCGGCCTCCAGGGGCTGCGCGAGCGCGTCCGCCTGCACGGCGGCGAGGCGGAGATCGGGCCGCGCTCCGGCCGGCCCGGCTGGCGGGTCCGCACCCGCTGCCCCCTGCCCCCCGGCGGCACCGGGGAGGACGCCCCGGACGCGGCCGCCGGCGCCGCCTCCGGCGCCCCGGACGGGATTCTGCGAGGATCGGAGGCATGATCCGTGTCCTGCTCGCCGACGACCACGCCCTCGTGCGCTCCGGCTTCGCCATGGTCCTGTCCGTGGAGGACGACATCGAGGTCGTGGCCCAGGCCTCCGACGGCGCGCAGGCCGTCGCCGCCGCCCGCGACGGGGCCGTGGACGTGGCGCTGCTCGACGTGCAGATGCCGGTCATGGACGGCATCGAGGCCACCCGCCGGATCGTCGGGACCGGGTGCGCGAAGGTCGTGATCGTCACCACGTTCGACCGCGAGGACTACCTCTTCGACGCGCTCGCCGCCGGGGCCAGCGGGTTCCTGCTGAAGAACGCCGACCCGGACGACCTCGTGGAGGCCGTGCGCGCCGTGGCCGGCGGCCACGCGCTGCTCGCCCCCGAGGCCACGCTGCGCGTCATCCGGGCCCTGACCGCGGACGCCCCGGCACCCGCCCCCGAGGCCGCTCCCGCGCCGGCCGACCCCCTGCCGTCCGACCCCGCCCGGCGCCGGGTCGTCGAGTCCCTCACCGAGCGGGAGCACGAGGTGCTGCTGCTGGTCTCGGACGGGCTGTCCAACGCGGAGATCGCCCAGCGGCTGTTCCTCGGGCCCGCCACCGTCAAGACGCACGTGTCCAACATCCTCGCCAAGACGGGCTCCCGGGACCGGGTGCAGGCCGTCGTCTTCGCCCACCGGGCAGGCCTCGTCGACTGAGCGGGCTCCGCCCCGGGACGGAGGCAGCCGGCCGCGACCCGCTCCCCGGGGCACCCGCACTCCGCCCGGGTGGGGATCCGCCGGGGCCCCCGCGTTCGTAGGCTGACCACGAGCCGCCCGGCACCCACCGGGAGGACGCACCCCGAGAGGACCCGGGCCCATGAGCACCAGCACCACCCCCGCCGCGACCACGACCCGCTTCCGGAGCCGCCCCGAGGGGCACGTCCTGGAGGCGCGCGGCCTGAGCCGGTCCTTCGGGGGCCGCACCGTGGTCGAGGACGTCTCCTTCCGGGTCGAGCCCGGCCGGATGACCGGCTTCGTCGGCGCCAACGGCGCGGGCAAGACCACGACCATGCGGATGCTGATGGGCGTGCTGCGCGTCTCCGCCGGCGAGGTCCTGTGGGACGGACGTCCCGCCACCGCGGCGGACCGGGCCCGCTTCGGGTACATGCCCGAGGAGCGGGGGCTCTACCCCAAGCAGCCGGTGCTCGACCAGCTCGGCTACCTCGGCCGGCTCCACGGCATGGACCGCCGGGACGCCCTCGCGGAGGCCGGGCGGCTGCTGGAGCGCTTCGGCCTGGCCGAGCGCGGGAAGGACAGGCTGGAGTCCCTCTCCCTCGGCAACCAGCAGCGGGTGCAGGTCGCCGCCGCGCTCCTGCACGGGCCCGCCGCCCTGGTGCTGGACGAGCCGTTCTCCGGCCTGGACCCCGTGGCGGTGGACTCCATGGTCGAGCTGCTGCGCGAGCACACGGCCCAGGGCGTGCCCGTGCTCTTCTCGAGCCACCAGCTCGATCTCGTCGACCGGCTCTGCGACTCCCTGGTCGTCCTCTCCGGCGGCCGGGTCCTGGCCTCCGGCACGGCCGAGGACCTGCGCCGCACCGGTCCCCGCCGGCACCGGCTGCGCTGCGAGCAGGACGCCGGCTGGGTGCGGGACCTGCCGGGCGTGCGCGTCGTCGACGTCGACGGACCCGCCGCGGTGCTCGAGCTCGCGGACGCCGCCGCCCGCCGCCGCGTCCTCGAGACCGCCGTGCCCCGCGGGCTCCTGGAGTTCGCCGAGATCGTGCCCTCCCTGTCCGACGTCTACCGGGAGGTCACCCGATGAGCGCCCGCCCGCCCGCAGCCCGTCCCTGGTGGATCGTCACGTCCCGCGAGATCTCCGTCAAGCTGCGGGACCGGTCCTTCCTGCTCTCCACGGTGGTCACGGTGCTCCTCGTGGCCGCCTCGATCGCCGCCTCCGCCCTGTTCGGAGGCCGGGCCGCCGACCACGTCCTGGCGACCGCGGCGCCCGACGCGGCGCCCGTCGCGGCGCGGGCCGCGCAGGAGCTGGCCGAGCGCGGCGAGGACACCCTCACCGTGCACTCCGCCCACTCCCCGGACGCGGCCCGCGAGGCGGTGGCCGACGGGACCGCCGACGCCGCCCTGCTGCGGGACCTCGACGGGTGGACGGTGGTCGGCCAGGACGACGTCGACCCCGCCCTCGCGCGGGTCCTCGAGGACGCGGTGGCCGCGGAGATGCTGGCGGCCGGCGCCCGGGCCGCCGGGACGACCGCCGAGGAGCTGACCGCGGGTGCCGAGGTGCGCACCGAGCTGCTGTCCGGCGGACAGGACCGCGGCCCCGCACGGCTCGTGGTGGGCTTCGTCTTCGCGTTCCTGTTCTACCTGGCCGCCATCCTCTTCGGCATGGCCATCGCCAACTCCGTGCTCGAGGAGAAGCAGAACCGGGTCGTGGAGATCCTGGCCACCGCCGTCCCCGTCCGGCAGCTGCTCTACGGTAAGGTGCTCGGCAACTCCCTGCTCGCGTTCGGCCAGATCGGGCTCTACGCCGCGGTCGGCCTCGTCGGCGTCAACGTCACGGGCGCCGCCGCGGACGTCGGCTGGATCCTCGCCGCGTCCGGCTGGTTCGTGGCCTTCTTCGTGGCGGGCTTCGCCGCGCAGGCCTCCGTCTGGGCGGTCCTCGGCTCCCTGGCCTCCCGCTCCGAGGACCTCCAGACGAGCACCGGGCCGATCATGACGGTGCTCGTCGGAGCCCTCTTCGTGGGCCTCTACGCCGAGGGCGCGTGGCTCACGGCCGCGTCCTTCGTCCCGGTCGTCTCCTCGGTGGCGATGCCCATCCGGATGCTGGACGGCGGCGTCGCCTGGTGGCAGCCCGTGCTGTCCCTCGCGCTGGCCCTCGCCGCGGCCTGGGTGCTGCTGCGCCTCGGGGAGCGGATCTACCAGCGCGCCGTGTTCCAGGGCGGACGCTCCCTCACGTGGCGGGAGGCCGCACGCCTCGAGCAGTGAGCGGGCAGCGCGCCGCCGGACGCCGGACTTGACGGCGTCTGGCATACTGGACGGGTACTCGATGCGTGCGGTCCCTCTCGCCGCACGTTTCTCGTGTCCACAGAACCCCTGTGACCGGCCCGCCCCACGGGAGCGAGACCAGGGCGTTCACCTCATCCAAGAACCAGGAGAGTCCACACCAGTGGCTGTTAAGATCCGTCTCAAGCGCATGGGCAAGATGCGCGATCCCCGTTACCGCGTCGTCGTCGTCGACTCCCGCAAGAAGCGCGACGGCCGCGTCATCGAGGAGATCGGCAAGTACCACCCGACCGAGCACCCCTCCTACATCGAGGTCGTCTCGGACCGGGCCCAGTACTGGCTCGGCGTCGGCGCCCAGCCGTCCGAGGCCGTCGCCGCCATCCTGAAGGTGACCGGCGACTGGCAGCGGTTCAAGGGCGAGGAGGGCGCCGAGGGCACCCTCCGGACGCGCGAGCCCAAGGCCGAGTTCGTCGCCCCCGACAAGGGCTCCGTGATCGTCCCCGAGGCGATCACCCCCAAGGGCGAGAAGGCCGAGCCGGCCGCCCCCGGTGCCGAGTCCGACGACGCCCCCGCGGCTGACGCCGAGAAGGCCGAGTAGTCATGCTCGCCGACGCGTTGGAGCACCTGGTCCGCGGGATCGTGGACAGCCCCGATGACGTCGACGTCCGTGTCAAGAGCGGGCGCCGGTCGGAGACCCTCGAGGTCCGGGTGCACCCGGACGACCTCGGGCGGGTCATCGGCCGCCAGGGCCGCACGGCCAAGGCGCTGCGCACCGTCGTGGGCGCACTCGCCGAGGACGGCCCGGTCCGGATCGACGTCGTCGACACCGACCGCACCCGCTGAGGCGCGCACCGGGCGCCCCGGCGTCCGGTCCCGCCGCCCGCACGGTCCCCGCATCCGCACCGGATGCGGGGACCGTCGGCTTTTCCCCGCCACCGCACCCCTCCCCGCGGCCACCCGGCCGCCGACCCCCAGGAGATCCATGAAGGTCCAGGTCGCCCGCGTCGGCAAGCCCCACGGCATCCGGGGGGAGGTCACCGTGCAGCTGTTCACCGACGCCCCGGAGGAGCGCTTCGCCCCCGGCGCCCGGCTGCTGCTCGAGCCGTCCGTCCCCCTCGCCCCCGAGGGCGTGGTCACCGTGCGCGGGGCGCGCTGGAACAAGGCCGTGCTCGTGGTGGCCCTCGAGGAGGTCCCCGACCGCAACGGGGCCGAGACCCTGCGCGGAGCCCACCTCTACGCCGAGGCGCTGGAGGAGGACCCCGAGTCCGACGAGTGGTACGAGCACGAGCTGGTCGACCTCGAGGTGCGCACCGGCCCCGAGGACGGGTCGGGCCCGCGGATCGGCGTGGTCACCGGGCTGCGCACCCTGCCCGTCCAGGACCTGCTGGAGATCGAGCTCGACGAGGGGCGGCGCGAGGCCGTGCTCCCCTTCGTCGAGGAGATCGTCCCGGTCGTCGACCCCGAGGGGGGCTTCGTCGTGGTGACCCCTCCGCCGGGGCTGCTCGAGCTCGGCCTCGACGACGGGAAGCCCGACGAGGGGAACGACGACGACGGGAACGGCGACGCCGTGAACCCCGGCACCGGGGACCCCGCGGACGAGGCGACGGAGGGCGGGCGCTGATGCGCATCGACGTCGTCAGCATCTTCCCCGAGTACCTCTCCGCCCTGGACCTCTCCCTGATCGGCAAGGCCCGGCAGCAGGGCCTCCTCGAGCTGACCGTGACGGACCTGCGCGAGTTCACGACCGACCGGCACCGCACCGTGGACGACACCCCCTACGGCGGCGGGGCCGGCATGGTGATGAAGCCGGAGCCGTGGGCCGCGGCGCTCGGCGCCGTCCTCGGCGGCGGACCCGCGCCGGCGGGGGAGCGGCCGGTGCTGGTCGTGCCCTCCCCGGCCGGTGAGGTCTTCACTCAGGCCACCGCCCGCGAGCTGGCCCTGCGGGAGCACCTCGTCTTCGCGTGCGGGCGCTACGAGGGCATCGACGAGCGCGTGGTCGACTGGTCCCGCGAGCACTTCGAGGTCCGCCCCATGAGCCTCGGCGACTACGTCCTCAACGGCGGGGAGGTCGCCGTGCTCGCCATGGTCGAGGCCATCGGGCGCCTCGTGCCCGGCGTGCTCGGCAACCCCGAGTCCCTCGTGGAGGAGTCCCACGCCGACGGCCTGCTCGAGTACCCCGTCTACACCAAGCCCGCGCTGTGGCGGGACCGGCCGGTCCCCGAGGTCCTGCTCTCCGGCCACCACGGCCGGATCGCCCGCTGGCGGCGGGACCGCCAGCTGCAGCGCACCGCCGCCCGCCGCCCCGACCTCGTCGCGTCCCTCGACCCCGCCGGCCTGGACCGCGCGGACCGCGCCGTCCTGGCCGAGGCCGGGTGGGTCGTCTCGGGCGGACACGTGGTGCGCGCCGGGGACGGCGCCTCCGGGGAACCTGTGGCATAATGTTCAGCTGTGTGTCTGCTGGGCACGCCCCTGCCGCAGGGGGATGAGCGACCAACAGCCGGACACCCGGGACCCCGAACAGGGTTCCCGTCACCACGTCTTGCGGATCCCGCACCCGGACCGGGCACCGCCCCGCCACCACGGATCCGTGCCGACCCACGTGAGCGACCTGCGGCGTTCACCAGGAGAGTCACCATGAACATTCTCGACCAGCTCGACGCCAAGTCGCTGCGCAGCGACGTCCCCGACTTCCGGCCGGGCGACACCCTCAACGTGCACGTCAACATCGTCGAGGGCAGCCGCTCCCGCGTCCAGGTCTTCAAGGGCTTCGTCCTCGGCCGCCAGGGCGCCGGCGTGCACGAGACCTTCACCGTCCGCAAGGTCTCCTTCGGCGTGGGCGTGGAGCGCACCTTCCCGGTGCACTCCCCGGTCATCGAGAAGATCGAGGTCGTCACCCGCGGTGACGTCCGCCGCGCGAAGCTCTACTACATGCGCGACCGCCACGGCAAGGCCGCCCGCATCCGCGAGAAGCGCGACAACACCACGGCCAAGTCCTCGAAGTCCGGCAAGGCCGTCAAGTCCGGCAAGTCCGGCAAGTAGGACAGCGCGCGCTTCGGTGTCCACCGGAACCCGCGCACGGGACCCCCGCGCCACCGGGTCCCACGCCGTTCGGCGAGAACGCCAGCCCCGTGCTCGGGGCTGGCGTTCCGTCGTCCTCGCCCTCCTGGCGGCCGTGCTGGTCACGGGTCTGCTGCGCGCCTTCGTGCTGGACGTCTACTGGATCGGGTCGGACTCGATGCAGCCCACGGTCGAACCGGGGGACCGGGTGCTCGTGGGCAAGCTCGTCGACGAGGAAGCTCTCGAACGGGGCGACCTCGTGGTCTTCGACGGGCGGGGCAGCTTCGCCCCGCTGCACAGCGACGACCCGTGGCCCGTGCAGGTCCTGCAGACCCTCGGCCGGTGGAGCGGGCTCACCGGCTCGGACAGCGTGTACCTCAAGCGGGTCATCGGCACCCCCGGGGACACCGTCGCCTGCTGCGGTCCCTCCGGCCGCCTCGAGGTCGACGGCGAGGAGATCGTCGAGGACTACGTCCTCGACGGGGACCGGCCCAGCGAGGTCGAGTTCACCGCGGTGGTCCCGGAGGGCAGGCTCTGGCTGATGGGCGACCACCGGTCGGTGTCGGTGGACTCGCGCAGCCTGCTCGGCGCGCCCGGTGGCGGACTGGTCCGAGCGGATAAGGTCATCGGAGAACCCATTGCTGTTCTGTGGCCCCGGGACCGGGCCGGGCAGCTCTGACGCGATCCGCACGGATCCGGATCCGGACGCCCACAGGCGTCCGCCCAGGAAGGACGAGAGCAGTGGCCGACAGGACCCAGCCCGCCGGCGACGGCGTGCCCCAGGAGAACCACGGCGTCCCCGGTGACGCCGCCGTTCCCGTCCCGGCGGCGCCCACCGCCGACGCGGAGCGCGCCACCGCACCCCTCGACGGCGCCGAGGACGGGCAGGACCAGGCGTCGTCGCGCCGCGCGGGCCGGCGCTCCTCCGACCGGCGCTCCCGCAAGAAGCGCCCCGACACCTTCTGGGGCTCGGCGCGGGAGATCCTCCTCGTGCTGGTCTGGGCCGTGCTCATCGCGTTCGTCGTGAAGACCCTGCTGGTGCGGGGGTTCTACATCCCCTCCGGCTCGATGGAGAACACCCTCCAGCTCAACGACCGCATCTTCGTCAACGTGCTCGAGCCCACCTTCGGCCCGCTCGAGCGCGGGGACATCGTGGTCTTCGAGGACGCCAAGGGCTGGCTGCCGGCCCAGCCCGACAGCGGGGGCGGGCCGACCGACGCCGTCTACGACGCCCTGGCCTTCGTCGGCGTGCTGCCCGATCGCACCGACCAGCACCTCATCAAGCGCGTCATCGGGGTCGGGGGCGACACCGTGGCGTGCTGCGACGCCTCGGGGCAGGTCACCGTCAACGGGGAGGCCCTCGAGGAGCAGGACGCGTACCTCCACCCCGGGTCCGCGCCCTCGGAGCTCGAGTTCGAGGTCGAGGTCCCCGAGAACCACTACTTCGTGCTGGGCGACCACCGGGACGCGTCCGCCGACGCCCGGGTGCACCTGGCCGAGATCGCGGACAACGGCGCGTTCATCAGCCACGACGACGTCGTCGGGACCGCGTTCGTCATCGCCTGGCCGCTGGACCGGTTCCAGCTGCTGCAGAACCCGGACGAGGTCTTCGCGGACGTCGCCGACCGGTCCGCCGGTGGCTCCTGAGCCCCGGCCGGGCCGGCGCGCGGCGCCGCCCCGGGGCGGGGCCCCGGGGCTCGTCGTCGAGCGGTCCCTGCAGGAGCCGGACGGGCGCCTCGTCGGCGGGATGGACGAGGTGGGCCGCGGGGCCCTCGCCGGACCCGTCACCGCCGGGCTGGTCGTCCTGCGACCCGGGACCGGGCGCGGGGTCCCCGGGCTGCGGGACAGCAAGCTGCTCACCCCTGCACGGCGCGAAGCGCTCGTCCCCCGCATCCTCGCCTGGTGCGCGGCCGCCGGCGTCGGCCACGCCTCGCCGCAGGAGATCGACGGACTCGGGCTGACGGCCGCGCTGCGCCTGGCCGGACACCGGGCGATCGCGGCCGCGGCGCGGCGGGGGACGCCGCCCGACGTCGTGCTCCTCGACGGCGCGCACGACTGGCTCTCGGAGCCCGGCGCCGGGACGCTCTTCGGCGACCCCCCGCCCGCGGCGGACGGCCTCCCGGTGCACGGGTGGGAAGGACAGGTCGTGACCCGCGTCAAGGCCGACCTGACGTGCGCGTCCGTCGCCGCCGCCAGCGTGCTCGCGAAGGTCGAGCGGGACCGGGTCATGGGCGAGCTCTCCGCGGGCTGGCCGCAGTACGGTTGGGACAGCAACAAGGGCTACGGCGCCGTCCGGCACCGCCGCGCCCTCGAGGAGCACGGGACCACGCCGCACCACCGGCTCAGCTGGCGGCTCACGCAGGCGCCGCCCGCGGCCGCGCCGAGCACGATCGGAGACGGGACGACATGAGCGCCGAAGAACTCGAGAACTTCGAGACGGACCTCGAGCTGCAGCTGTACCGCGAGTACCGGGACGTCGCCGGGCTCTTCCAGTTCGTGGTGGAGACGGACCGCCGCTTCTACCTGGCCAACTCGGTCCGGGTCGAGCCGGTCGAGACGAAGAACGGGCTGTACTTCGACGTGGAGCTCAAGGACGCGTGGGTGTGGGACGTCTACCGCTCCGCCCGCTTCGTGAAGCACGTGCACGTCATGAGCTTCAAGGACGTCAACGTGGAGGAGCTCGCCCACGCGGACCCCTTCGCGGTGCCGGGCGCCGCCGGGCCCGTGCCGGAGGGGCCCGCGGCCCCCTGATCCGCCCTGCACACGGCCCCTGGGGCCCCTCGGCGGGGGACCGGCGGGGCGCACGATGAGGGCACCCGACCGGCCGCCGCCGGGACGGCGCCGCCGAGCAGGGAGGTGTCCCGTGTCCGAGGGACTGGGCGCGCGCGGCGAGCTGCTGGCGGCCGCCCACCTCGAGGCGCGGGGGTACCGCGTCCTGGAGCGCAACTGGCGCGCACGGCCCTCCCGGGACGGACTGCGGGGGGAGGCCGACCTCGTCGCGGAGCACGAGGGCTGGGTGGTCGTCGTCGAGGTGAAGACCCGCTCGAGCCTGCGGTACGGGCATCCGTTCGAGTCCATTACGCGGCAGAAGATCGTCCGTCTGCACCGCCTGGCGGCCGCCTGGGCGCGGGCCCACGACCGCGACCCCCGGGTGGTCAGGGTCGATGCCGTTGCAATTACTTTCGCACACGGCGGAGGACCGGAGATCGAGGTCCTGCGTCAGATCCAATGAGACGCGGCGCGCCCGGGCCCGCGTGACATGCCTCGTGCGACGTGCCAATGTTGAACCGTCGATGACCGGGAGTAACGACGGAGGTGTGCTGTGGTCGCTGCGGGACCGCTCGCCGCTCCACGACGCGCTGCGGCTCTCGCGGCGGCTGTCGCGCTGACCGCCACCGGGTGCGGCGTGCTGAAGGCCCCGGAGCCCGACGCGATCGCGCAGCCGGGCACCGTGACCACCGCGCCCAGCGGTCTCAGCCCGGGCCCGTACGCCCTCACCACCGACGAGGGCGCGGTCATCACCTTCGACCTGCCCACCGTGCCGGCCCCCGACGACGACGTCGAGCAGCTGCGGCGGGACCTGAACGTGGAGCCGGTGGTCTACGTGGAGCTGCACATCGACAACACCGAGGGCACCCGCACCGTCCAGATCGACGACCTCAAGGTGATCAGCCACGAGGGCGGGCAGTTCCCGTTCGAGCCGGTCGCCGAGGTCCTCTCCGACTGGGACCCCAACCGGTCCGGGGAGGGCGGCTTCTGGGGCGCCGACGGCTCCCCCCTCGACCCGCAGGAGGGCGCCCGGCTCGACGCCCGCACGCACGAGCTGATCGCCCAGTACACCGGTGCTGTCCCGGTCGGCGCCACGGGCCGGGAGCTCATGGTCGGCGACTTCGAGAGGCTGCCGAAGACCTTCGACGACATCGAGCTGTCCCCGTACCCCAACGACCGGTCACAGGACCCCGCCCCGGTCGGGCACGGGCCCGAGCAGCGCCAGTACCGGGCCGGGGTGCCGAAGCCGGCGCCCCGGGAGCGGATCGAGGCGGAACCGGCGCCGGCACCGGCGGCACCCGAACCCGCCCGTCCCGCCGCGCAGCCGCCTCGCGTGCCTGCCGCGCCGGTGCCGGCCGAACCCGCACCGGCCCCCGAGCCCGAGCCGGCGGCGCCGCAGCCGCCGGTGGAACCGGCGAACCCCCAGCAGCCGGTGGATCCGGTGATCCCTCCCGTCGTCCCTCCCGTGGAACCGACGCCGGAGCCCACGCCGCCGCCCGTTCCCCCGGTCACCCCACCGCCGGAGGAGACGATGCCTCCCGCCGAGAACCCCGACAGGGGCGAGGTCCCCACCCCGGGGCCCACCGCCGGCGCGTCGGCCTCGCCCTCGCCGAGCACCTCCAGGCGCTGGAACTGGCCCCCGCGCCCGGAACCCACGCCGACGCCCGCGCCGTCGGCCTCGACCACCACCCCGTCGCCGGCTCCGTCCCCCACGGCGACGCCCACACCCACGGCCTCCACGGGCGCTCCATCACCGGCCGCGACGCCCGGGCCGTCACCCTCGCTCCCCGGCGGGGCCGAACTGGCCTGAGCCGGCGGACTTCTCCACCGTCGGGCGGGCGGCACCGCCGCGATCCGCCGGCACGGCGCAGTCTGGGAACGAGGAGGTTCCCATGCACCGTCGTCGTCCCCTTCCGTTCCCCGTCCCCGGGCGCCGCCCCCGGGACCCCGTCGCGCCCGCCACCGGGGTGCGCTGATGGGCTTCGCACGCACCTGGGCGGTGGCCCTGGTCGGGCTCGACGGGTCGATGGTGGAGGTCGAGGCGGACATCGGGCAGACCCTGCCCGCCTTCTCCATCGTGGGGCTGCCGGACGCCGCGCTCAACGAGGCGAGGGAACGGCTGCGGGCGGCGGCGCGCAACAGCGGGATGCCCCTGAGCCCGCGCAAGCTCACGGTCAACCTGACCCCCGCGACGCTGCCCAAGCGGGGATCCCTCTTCGACCTCGCCATCGTGATGAGCGCCCTGCAGGCCGCCGGTGACGTGCCCGCAACCGGACGGACCGTCTTCCTGGCCGAACTGGGCCTGGACGGGGCGCTGCGGCCGGTGCGCGGCATCCTGCCGGCGGTCATGGCCGCCGTGCGCGCCGGGCACGAGCGGATCGTCGTCCCGGCGGCCAACGCGGCGGAGGCGGGGCTGGTCCCCGGCGCACGGGTGGAGGGCTTCCGCTGCCTCGCCGACGTGCTCGCCGGCGCCGGGGCCGATCCCGCCGGTCTGTGCCGGCCGGCACCTGCCGGGTCCGTCCCGGGCGGGGCAGCGCCGGGCCTGCCCGGGACGGGGGGCGCGGCGACCCACCCCGCAGCCCGCGCCGCACCGGATCTCGCCGACGTCGCCGGGCAGGCCGACGGGCGCCTCGCCCTGGAGATCGCCGCCGCCGGCGGGCACCACCTGCTCATGGTGGGCCCGCCCGGATCCGGCAAGACGATGCTCGCCGAGCGGCTCCCGGGCCTGCTGCCGGACCTCGAGGACGACGCCGCGATGGAGGTGACGGCCGTCCACTCGCTCAACGGGGCCGCCGGGCGGTGCACCGCCCTGATCCGGCGCCCTCCGTTCGAGGCGCCGCACCACACCGCCTCGGCGGCCGCCCTGTTCGGGGGCGGGTCCGGGATCCCGCGTCCCGGTGCCGCCTCCCGGGCGCACCGCGGCGTCCTGTTCCTCGACGAGGCCCCCGAGTTCGACCGCGGGGTCGTCGACGCGCTTCGCCAGCCCCTCGAGAACGGCCGGGTCGTGATCGACCGGTCCACGGCCTCGGCGGTCTATCCGGCCCGCTTCCAGCTGGTCCTCGCGGCGAACCCCTGCCCGTGCGGGCAGGCCGGGGGCCGGGGCGCCGACTGCACGTGCACCCCACGGATGCGCCGCAGCTACTTCGGCAAGCTGAGCGGTCCGCTGCTGGACCGGGTGGACCTGCAGATCGCGGTGCCGAAGGTCTCCTACGGCGAGCTCGCCGCCGGGGCGGGACAGGGGGAGAGCACGGCGGAGGTCGCCGTGCGCGTTGCCCGGGCGCGGGCGGCCCAGGCGGAGCGTCTGCGCGGCCTCGGGCTGCGCACGAACGCCGAGCTCGGGGGCAGCCTCCTGCACGGCGCCCTGCGTCCCCCGCGCCCGGTCACCGCCCCGCTGGAGCGGGCCATGGACCGAGGCTCGCTGACCGCCCGAGGGCACCAGCGGGTGCTCCGGGTCGCCTGGACGCTGGCCGACCTGGAGGGCCGGGGCGTCCCGGTGCTCGACGACGTCGACACCGCGCTGTACTTCCGCTCCCTCGTCCCGGCCTGAGCGCCGCCGCATCCGCCCCGTCCCGCCCGTCCCGCCCCGTCCCGCCCGGTCCGCCCCGTCCGGCCCGGTTGGTCCGGTCCGACCCATTCCGTCCAGTCCGACCCGTCCGCGACAGGAAGGCCCCGCCATGCACTCCGCCCCGCCCGGCACACGCTCCGGCCACGACCCGCTGCTGCTGGCCCGCGCCGGGCTGTCCCGGCTCGTGGAGCCGACCGACGCCACCGCCATGCTGCTGCTGGCGGCGCTCGGACCGGTCGCCGCGCTCGAGATCGCCACGGGGACGCGCCCCATCGGCGCCGGGGAGCACCCGGTGTTCGTGCGGGCGGCCGCCGAGGCCGGGTACGGTCCCCGGCAGGTCGACCTCCGGCGCGCCCTGGCCCGCTGGGCGCCCCGGGCGGCGGACCTCGACCCCTCCGCCGACCTGGGGATCGCCGCCCGGGCGGGAGCGTGGTTCGCGATCCCCGAGGACCCCGACTGGCCCGCGGCGCTGGCCGACCTGGGCCTGTTCCAGCCGGTGGGCCTGTGGGGCCGCGGCGACCGGCGGCTCCTCGGGTTCCCCGCCGCCCGCTCCGTCGCCGTCGTCGGCTCCCGGGACTGCTCGACCTACGGCCGGCAGGTCGCCCTGGACATCGCCGGCGCCCTGGCCGCCCGCGGCTGGACGGTGGTCTCCGGCGGTGCCCACGGCATCGACCAGGCCGCCCACTCGGCCGCGCTGGCCACCGGCACCGCGCACCCGCCCACGGTGTCGGTCATGGCGTGCGGGATCGACCGCCTCTATCCTCCGGGCAACCACGAGCTGCTCCACCGGGTCGAGGCCGCCGGGCTGCTGCTGGCCGAGGCCGCCCCCGGGTGCACGCCCAGCCGCTACCGCTTCCTCCAGCGCAACCGGATCATCGCCGCCCTCTCCGCCGGCACGGTGGTGGTCGAGGCCCGGTGGCGGTCCGGGGCGCAGAACACGGCCCACCACGCGGACGGGCTCAGCCGCCCGGTGGGCGCGGTGCCCGGCAGCGTCCACGCCGGCACCTCCGCCGGCTGCCACCGGCTGGTGCGGGAGGGCACCGCCGTCCTGGTCACGGACGTCGACGAGGTGCTCGAGCTCGTCCAGCCCCTCGGGACGGCGCCGGCGCCCGACCGCCCCGCCCCGGTCTCCGTCGTCGACGGGCTCTCGGACCGGGACCGCGTGCTCCTCGACGCGCTGCCCCTGAGGGTGCGCAGCCGCCCGGACCACCTGTCCCGCGTCGCCGGCCTGTCCGTCCGCGAGGTGCTGGGCGGGCTGCGCCGGCTCGAGGAGCGCGGCCTGGCGGAGGGGGCGGGGGAGGGGTGGCGCCGCCGCTAGAATCGCCGCATGACCTCCGACGCCGCCCCGCTGCCCACGGCCGTGGTCCGGGCCCTGGAGCGGTACACGGACCACCTGGTGCACGAGCTGGCGCGCAGCCCCCGCACCGTGGACGCCTACACGGGCGACCTCCGCGCCCTCTTCACCTGGCTGCACGCCCGGTACGGGGTCGCCGCGCCGGCCGCCGTGGACCTGGAGATGCTCCGGGCCTGGCTGGCCGCCCGGCACGCCGAGGGGGCGGGCCGCTCGTCCATGGCCCGCTGGACGGCGTCGGTCCGCGGTTTCTTCGGCTGGGCCGCCGGCACCGGCCTGGTGGGCGCCGACCCCAGTCTGCGGCTCGTCGCCCCGCGCCGCCGGCGCCACCTCCCGGACGTCGTGCCCGCCGACGGGATGCGCGAGCTGCTGGACGATCTCGCGGCCCGCTCCACCGAGCCCGGGACCGCGGGGGTGGAGGGCGCGCTCGTCGCCCGGGACCGCGCCCTCCTCGAGCTGCTCTACGCCACCGGTGCGCGGGTGGGCGAGCTCACGGGTGCCGACGTCGACGACGTCGACCGCTCCCGCCGCGTCCTCACGGTGATCGGCAAGGGCGACAAGCAGCGCACGGTGCCCTTCGGCCGCCCCGCCGACGACGCGCTGCAGCTCTGGCTGGCCCGCCGGCCCGTGCTGGCCGCGGCGGGCAGCGGGCCGGCGCTGTTCCTCGGGTCCCGGGGCGGCCGGATCGACGCCCGACAGGTCCGGCGCGTCGTGGAGCGGGAGCTCGGCACCGTCCCCGACACCGCCGCCCGGGGTCCGCACGCCCTGCGCCACTCGGCGGCCACGCACCTCGTGGACGGCGGCGCCGACCTGCGCACGGTGCAGGAGCTGCTGGGGCACGCCTCCGTGGCGACCACCCAGATCTACACGCACGTCTCCGTGGACCGCCTGGGAACCGTCTACCGACAGGCCCACCCCCGGGCCTGATGTGCGCCAGGGGCGGAGGATCGCGGAGCAACACGGCGTCCCGGGTTGACGCCCGTGGAATGTTTGCAGTTGAATGAGTGGCATATTGTACTCGACGTCCCGGACACGGCAACACGCTCGGAGCCGGCCGGAACGACGGGTGCGGCACCCGGGCGACCGGACGCCGCGCGGGCCTCGAATCCCCGCGGCGGGACGCGAGCCCGGACAACAGCATCGTCCGGTCGCGGCACGCTCGCCGCGGCCCGACGGGTGGGACCGCTTCCGTGCAGGGCGTTGGGGAAGACGTACCTACACGACGGAGGAACAGGTCATGTCTGCACCCACCACGCGCGGAGTGCTCTACGTGCACTCGGCTCCGCGAGCGCTGTGCCCGCACATCCAGTGGGCGCTGGAGTCGGTCGCGCGCCAGCGCACGGAGCTCGAGTGGACCCAGCAGAACGCCGAGCCCGGTTCCGTGCGCGCCGAGCTGGAGTGGTCCGGACCCGCGGGGACCGGCGCCCTCCTCGCCTCGGCGCTGCGCACGATGGGCCGCCTCCGGTTCGAGGTCACCGAGAACCCGTGCCGCGGCCACGACGGCGCCCGCTGGTCCTTCACCCCCGACCTCGGGATCTTCCACGCGACCACGGACGCCGCCGGCAACATCGTGGTCTCCGAGGACCGGATCCGCTACGCCTACGAGACGGCGGCCGGCAACCCGCTGCTCGTCATCAACGAGCTCTCCCTCGCCCTGGGGGAGGCCTGGGACGAGGAGCTCGAGCCCTTCCGGCACGCCGCGGAGGGCGCCCCGGTGCGCTGGCTGCACCGCGTCGGCTGAGCCCCCGCGGCCCCGCCCCGCCTCCGGGGGCACGGGGCCCGCAGCGCGCCGGAGGGCCGTCCCGCGACCAGCGGGACGGCCCTCTTCCGTGCGTCCGAACGGTCTGCGCCCGGACGAGCTGCGCCCGACGGCGCGGACGCGGCGGGCGTGCGCTCAGACGGTGCGGAACGCGGCGACCGCGTTGTGGCCGCCGAAGCCGAAGGAGTTGGACACGGCCACGAAGTCCCCGGAGGGAAGGTCGCGGGCGTCGGTGACGACGTCGAGGTCGATCTCCGGGTCCTGGTTCTCCAGGTTGATGGTGCAGGGCGCGGTGCGGTGGTGGACGGCGAGCACGGTGAGCACGGCCTCGACGGCGCCCGAGCCGCCCAGGATGTGGCCCGTCATCGACTTGGTCGCCGAGACGCACATGTCGTCCACCGCCGAGCCGAACGCCCGGCGCAGGGCGCCGGCCTCGGGGGCGTCGCCCTTGGGCGTGGAGGTCGCGTGGGCGTTGACGTGCTTGACGTCGGCCGGACCGAACTCACCGGTCTCCATGGCCTCCGCGAGGGCGCGGGCCGCCCCGCGGCCCTCCTCGTCGGGCGCGGTGATGTGGTAGGCGTCCGAGGTGAGGCCGGCGCCGGCGAGCTCGGCGTAGATCCGTGCGCCGCGGGCGCGGGCGTGCTCCTCCGACTCGAGGACCACGGCACCGGCGCCCTCGCCCATCACGAACCCGTCGCGGGCCGTGTCGTAGGGGCGGGAGGCGCGCTCCGGCTCGTCGTTGCGCTTCGACAGCGCCTGCATGGAGGCGAACGCCGCGATGGTCACGGGGTGGATCGCGGACTCGGCGCCGCCCACCACCACGAGGTCCGCCTTGCCGGAGCGGATGAGGTTCATGCCCTGGTAGAAGGCCTCCGTGCCGGAGGCGCACGCGGAGACGGGCGTGATGGACGCGGCCCGGGCCTTGAGGTCCATGCCGACGGCCGCCGCGTTGCCGTTGGGCATCAGCATGGGGACGGTGAGGGGCATGACGCGCCGGGCGCCGCGCTTCTGGAGGGTGTCGTAGGCGTCCAGCAGGGTCCAGACCCCGCCGATGCCGGTGCCGAAGGCAACGGCGAAGCGGTCCGGGTCGACCTCCTCGGAGGTCTCTGCGTTGTTGCCGGAGAAGCCGGCGTCGGCCCACGCCTCGCGGGCGGCGATGACGGACAGCTGCCCGGAGGGGTCCAGACGCTTGGCCTCGACCCGGGAGAGCACCTCGCTGGCGGGGGTCGAGACGGGCGCGGCGATCCGCACGCCCAGATCGTAGGTGTCCACCCAGTCGTGCTCGATGGCTCTGACACCGGAGACGCCCGTGGTGGCGCTGCGCCACAGCTCGGGGACGGTGCCACCGATCGGGGTGGTGGCACCGAGACCGGTGACGACTACTTTGCGGGTCATGACTGCACTTCCTCGTGTCCTGGGGTGATGCGGCGGGCGGCCCGCCCGGTCGCGGGTCGGTGCGGCGCGGCGGATCCTACGGTCCGCCGCGCCCCGCACCGACCGGCCGGATCAGGCCTGGGCGTTGTCGATGAAGTTGACGGCGTCCTCGACGGTCTTGAGGTTCTTGACCTCTTCGTCGGGGATGGTCACGTCGAACTTCTCCTCGGCGTTGACCACGATGGTCATCATCGAGATGGAGTCGATGTCGAGGTCCTCGGTGAAGGACTTGTCCAGCTGGACGGCCTCGGTCTCGAGGCCGGTCTCCTCGTTGACGATCTCGGCCAGGCCGGTCAGGATTTCCTCTTTGCTCGCCATGGTGGCTTCCTTTCTCTGCGGCTGCCGGAGCAGCCGGTGGTGACGTGCGCCCCGGGCAGGTGCCGGGTGCATCTGTCCCGGTCGGGCCGTGGGCCCGGACCGGGGGACATCGGGTGTGCGGTTCAACCCTACGACGACTCGCAGGGCCCCGCGGCGGCACCGACACGTGGGCAGGACCCCGGGGGCCGGTCCGCGTGCCGGCGGCGGTCAGGGGAGGACGACGACCTGCGCCCCGTAGACGAGGCCGGCGCCGAAGCCGATCTGCAGCGCCAGCTTCCCGGACAGTTCCGGGTGCTCGGCGAGCAGGCGGTGGGTGGCGAGGGGCACGGACGCGGCGGACGTGTTGCCGGAGTCGGCGATGTCCCGGGCGATGACCACGGACTCGGGGAGCTTGAGCGTCTTGGCCATCTGGTCGATGATCCGCATGTTCGCCTGGTGGGGGATGAAGGCGCTCAGATCCTCGGGCCGCACGCCGGCCACGTCCATGGCCTCCTGTGCGCGCTTGGCGACCTCCCACGAGGCCCAGCGGAAGACCGTCTGCCCGTCCTGGCGCAGGGTCGGCCAGAGGGTGGCGTCCTCGCGCACCGCGCCGGTCTCCGGGTCGAGGAGGTCGGGGGACTGGGCCCGCTCGCGCCCCTGCTCCACCGCCCGGATGTCGGTGAGCGGGTGGGTCATCCGGATGGCGTCCCACTTGGAGCCGTCGGAGCCCCACACGGACGGGCCGATGCCGGGGGTGTCGGAGGGCCCGATGACCACGGCGCCCGCGCCGTCGCCGAGCAGGAAGGAGATGGAGCGCTCGCTGTTGTCGATGACGTCGGAGAGCTTCTCCACGCCGATGACCAGCACGTAGTCGGCCGCGCCCGAGCGGACGAGCGCGTCGGCCTGGGCGACGCCGTAGCAGTAGCCGGCGCAGGCCGCCGAGATGTCGAAGGCCGGTGCCGGGGTGGCGCCCAGGCGGTCCGCCAGGGCCGCGGCGGCGGACGGGGTGAGGTAGGGGAAGGAGATCGTGGAGACGATGACCGCCCCGAGCTGCGAGGCCTCGATGCCGGCGGCGGCCAGCGCCTCGCGGGCGGCGTGCTCGGACATGTCGAGGACGCTCACGTCCTCGGCGGCGCGGTGCCGGGTCCTGATGCCGGTGCGCTGCTGGATCCACTCGTCCGAGGACTCGATCCACTGGCAGACGTCGTCGTTGGTCACGATCACGTCCGGGCGGTAGACGCCCAGGCCGAGGATCCGGGAGTGCGCGTTGGTCTGTTGCTGCTTCAGGGTCACCACAGGGGTCGTTGCTCCTTCGTGCGGCCGGGCGGGACGGACGGGCCGGCTGGGCGGGGCGGAACGGCTGCTCCGGCCTCGGGACGGGCGGCGCACGAGGTGCGCGCGCGGACGTCAGTCAAGAATACTCCTGGCCTGCTCCAGCTCCGCCGCGGAGTTCACGGCCAGGGCCGGGACGCCCTTCATGCCCCGCTTGGCCAGGCCGACGAGGGTGCCCGCCGGCGGGAGCTCGACGAGCTGCTCGACGCCGCGCTCCAGGAGGGTCCGCGTGCACAGGTCCCAGCGCACGGGCCGGCAGACCTGGGCCACGAGCGACTCGAGGTTCGCGGCGCCGCCGCTCACGGGCTCGCCGTCGGCGTTGGAGAGCAGCGGGTGCACGGGGTCGGCGGGCGAGAGCCGGGGGACCAGCTCGTGCAGGGGCTCCAGGGCCGGGGCCATGTGCTCGGTGTGGAAGGCGCCGGCCACCTTGAGGGGGATCACCCGGGCGCGGGCCGGCGGGGCCGCGGCGAGGGCGGCCAGCTGCTCGAGGGTGCCGGCGGCCACGGTCTGCCCGCCCCCGTTGGCGTTGGCGGGCGTCAGGCCCGCGGCCTCGATGGCGGCGAGGACCTCGTCCTCCTTGCCGCCGAGCACGGCGCTCATGCCGGTGGGGACGGCGGCGGCCGCCCGGGCCATGGCGTTGGCCCGGGTGCGCACGAAGGCCATGGCGTCGGCCTCGGTGAGGGCGCCGGCCAGGGCGGAGGCGGTGATCTCACCCACCGAGTGCCCCGCGAAGACCAGGTCGTCCCGGCCGGGGCCGATCCGGTCGCCGAGAAGCCGGCCCGCGACGAGGCCGGCGGCCACGATGAGGGGCTGGGCCACCGCGGTGTCCTTGATGGTGTCCTCGTCGGCCTCGGTGCCGTAGTGCACGAGGTCGAGTCCTGCGGCCTCGCCCAGCTCCTCGAGGTGGGCGCGGACGCCGTCGAGGGCGAGCCATTCGGTGAGGAAGCCGGGTTTCTGGGAGCCCTGTCCGGGGCAGACGATCGCGATCACCGCTACAGCTTCGCAAGGATGGGCCCCCGCGCGGTGGCCCGGAGGCCACCAAGCCCGGCGGCGGTGTTTGTAGGGATGCTACAAGACCGGTCCCACGGCGGGGGTGGAGGTGTCGATGGGGGCGCACGAGTCCGCGAGCCGGCCCGCCACGAGGGCGCAGTGCAGCACGAACGCGTCGCGGGGGACCAGGGGGTCCCAGCCGGTGAGGTCGCTGATCCGGCGCAGCCGGTAGCGCACCGTGTTGGCGTGCACGAACAGCTCCCGGGCGGTGGCCTCGAGGGAGTGGCCGACGGAGACGTAGGCGGACAGGGTCTCCACGAGCCCGGTCGCGGAGCGCGTCAGCGGGCGGTAGACCGACTCGACCATCGCCGTGCGCGCGCTCTCGTCCCCGGCCATGGCCCGCTCAGGCCACAGGTCCTCGGAGTGCACCGGGCGGGGCGCCGCGGGCCACGCCGGCGCCACGGACAGGGCGGCGTGGGCGAGTCGGGCGGAGCGTCCCGCCGCGAAGACCGTGGGGGACTCCGGGCCGTAGGCCACCGGTCCCGGCCCGAACGCGGCGGCGAGCTTCTCGAGGGCGAGGTCCCGGTCGGACAGCCCTCCGAGGATGAGCACGAGCCGGTCGCCCTGGATGGAGACGAGGGAGTCCTGCGCGTGGCGGCCGGCGAGCCTGCGCAGCCGGGCCACGGTGGACGGGCCGGCGCCCTCGGGCGCGGAGCCCGTGAGCACGGTGACCGGGCCCGTCGAGGTCCAGCCCAGGGCCGCGACGCGGGAGCGCAGCGCGTCGGAGTGCTCCCCCCGGAGGATCCCGTCGACCACGAGGGACTCCAGCCGGGCGTCCCACGACCCGCGGTTCTCGGCGGCGCGGGCGTAGACGTCCGCGGCGGCGAAGGCGATCTCCCGCGAGTAGCGCAGCACGGCCTCCCGCAGCGCGGCCTCGTCGTGGTGCTTGGCGAGCTCCGGGACCTTCTCCTCCACGACGTCCACGACGATCCGCAGCAGCTGCAGGGCGTGCTGGAGGGAGATGGAGCGGGTCAGGTCCGTGGGGGCGCCCCGGAAGACCTGGGTGAGCACCCACAGGGGCTCCTCCGGGTCCTCGTACCAGCGCACGAACGAGGAGATGCCCCGCTGGGCCACGAGGCCCAGCTCGGAGCGCTCGTCGGCGCGCAGCTCCTCGAACCAGCCGAGGTCCGTCTCGAGCCGGCGGGTCGCGACCGTGGAGATCGCGCCCAGGTTGGCCTTGAGGTTCTCGAGCGTCCTGGGGTGGGGAGGGGCGACGGGACGGTGCCGGTCGGTGGACCGTCTGCGCGAGGGGCGCAGCCAGCGTGTCGTGGTGTTCCCGTCCTGTCCAGCCATGCCTCCGAGCTTAGAGCACCGGATCGCCGCCCCGGGCCCGGGACGACGACGGCGCCCCGCCCACCCGGACGCGGGTGGGCCCACCCGGACGCGGGTGGGCGGGGCGCCGTGGTGCACCGGAGGGCTCGGCTCAGGCGTCGCCGCCGGCGTTGCCGGAGGTGCCGGCGGTGACGTCCTTGAGCGAGTACTTCTCGATCGCCTCGCCGGGAGCGCGCCAGTCGACCTCGCCGCGCTTGGCGAGCATCTCCAGGGCGCGGACCACCATCGAGTGGGAGTCGATCTTGAAGAACCGGCGGGCGCCGGCGCGGGTGTCCGAGAAGCCGAAGCTGTCGGCGCCCAGGGACGCGAACTCGTTCGGGACGAACTGGCGGATCTTGTCCGGCAGGTCCGCGCTGAAGTCCGAGACGGCCACGACCGGGCCCGTGGCCCCGGCCAGCTGCTGGGCCACGAACGGGGTCCGCGTCCCGTCGCCGGGGTTGAGGAACGCCTCCTTCTCGGCGGCCAGGCCGTCGCGGCGCAGCTCGACCCACGAGGTCACCGACCACACGTCGGCGGAGACGCCCCAGTCCTCGGCGAGCAGCTTCTGCGCCTCGAGCGCCCACGGCACGGCCACGCCGGAGGCGAGCAGCTGCGCCCGGGGCCCCTCGTTCTCGGCGGGCTTGAGCAGGTAGATGCCCTTGAGGATGCCCTCGACGTCGACGTCCTCCGGCTCGGCCGGCTGCTGGTACGGCTCGTTGTAGACCGTCACGTAGTACATGACGTTGTGGTCCTCGTCGCCCGTGCCGTACATGTGCTCGAGGCCGCGCCGGACGATGTGGGCGATCTCGTAGCCGTACGCGGGGTCGTAGTGGATGACCGCCGGGTTGGTCGCGGCCAGCAGCGGCGAGTGGCCGTCGGCGTGCTGGAGGCCCTCGCCGGTGAGCGTGGTGCGCCCGGCGGTGGCCCCGATGATGAACCCGCGGGTCATCTGGTCGGCGGCGGCCCAGAAGGAGTCGCCGGTGCGCTGGAAGCCGAACATCGAGTAGAAGATGTAGACCGGCACCATGGGCTCGCCGTGGGTGGCGTAGGCGGTGCCTGCGGCGGTGAACGCCGCCACGGAGCCGGCCTCGTTGATCCCCGCGTGCAGGATCTGGCCCTGTGGGGACTCCTTGTAGGCGAGCATCAGCTCGCGGTCCACGGAGAGGTAGTTCTGCCCGTTGGGGTTGTAGATCTTCGCCGTGGGGAAGAACGAGTCCATGCCGAAGGTGCGGGCCTCGTCGGGGACGATGGGCACGATCCGGTGGCCGAACTCCTTCTCCCGCAGGAGGTCCTTCAGGATGCGCACGAAGGCCATGGTGGTGGCGGCCATCTGCTTGCCGGAGCCCTTCTTCGCGGACTTGTACGCGGCGTCCGTGGGCAGCACGATCTCCTGCTGCTCGTGCGGGCGGTCGGGGACGAAGCCGCCGAGCTCCTTGCGGCGCTCCAGCAGGTACTTGACCTCCGGCGAGTCCTTGCCGGGGTGGTAGTAGGGCGCGCCGTAGAGGTCGCTCTCCAGCTCCTCGTCCGAGATGGGGATGCGCAGGTGGTCGCGGAAGGCCTTGAGGTCCTCCAGGGTCAGCTTCTTCATCTGGTGGGTCGCGTTGCGCGCCTCGAAGTGGCTGCCCAGGCCGTAGCCCTTCACGCCCTGCGCCAGGATCACGGTCGGCTGGCCCTCGTGCTCGGTCGCGGCCTTGTAGGCGGCGTAGACCTTGTGGTAGTCGTGGGCGCCGCGCTTGAGCTCCCAGATCTCGTCGTCGGTCATGTCCGCGACGAGCTCCTTGGTGGCCGGGGACTTGCCGAAGAAGTGGTCGCGGATGAACCCGCCGGACTCGGCCTTGTAGGTCTGGAAGTCGCCGTCGAGGGTCTCGTTCATGATCCGGACGAGCTCGCCGTCCTCGTCCTTGGCGAGCAGCTCGTCCCACTCGCGGCCCCACAGCACCTTGACCACGTTCCAGCCGGCGCCGCGGAAGAAGGCCTCGAGCTCCTGGACGATCTTGCCGTTGCCGCGCACCGGCCCGTCCAGGCGCTGCAGGTTGCAGTTGACGACGAACGTGAGGTTGTCGAGCTTGTCGTTGGCGGCCAGCTGCAGCAGGCCGCGCGACTCCGGCTCGTCCATCTCGCCGTCGCCGAGGAACGCCCACACGTGCTGCTCGGAGGTGTCCTTGATCCCGCGGTGGTGCAGGTAGCGGTTGAACTGCGCCTGGTAGATCGCGTTCATCGGGCCGATGCCCATGGACACGGTCGGGAACTGCCAGAAGTCGGGCATGGAGCGGGGGTGCGGGTAGGAGGGCAGCCCGTTCGGGGCCTTCGTCTTCTCCTGCCGGAACCCGTCCAGCTGCTCCTCGGTGAGCCGGCCCTCGAGATAGGCGCGCGCGTAGTTGCCGGGGGCCGAGTGGCCCTGCCAGAACACCTGGTCGCCGCCGCCGGGGTGCTCCGGGCCGCGGAAGAAGTGGTTGAGGCCCACCTCGTAGAGGGTCGCCACACCGGCGTAGGAGGAGATGTGACCGCCCACGCCGATCTCCGGGCGCTGGGCCCGGTGCACCATCACGGCGGCGTTCCAGCGCAGGAACGCACGGTAGCGCCGCTCGATCTCCTCGTCGCCCGGGAACTCCGGCTCCTGGTCCACCGGGATCGAGTTCACGTAGTCCGTGGTGGTGACCATCGGCACGCCCACGCTCTTCGCACCGGCGTGCTGGAGGAGGGCGCGCATGATGTACTGCGCCCGTTCCGTGCCCTGCGTCTCGATCAGGCCCTCGAAGGACTCGATCCACTCCCGGGTCTCCTCGGTGTCGGAGTCCTTCAGGTTGTTGGTCAAGCCACTGAGGATGTGGTGGTTGCTGGATGAAGGCACGTTCAACCTCTCTTCGTCGAGTTGCCCGACGGATCCCGGGCGGGTGCGCGCGCGAGGGCGCGGCCGGGAGGTCCGACAGTCTCAAAAATACCCGTTGCCCGTGCCGCTGTCCGAACGCCACCCGGAACGGGCGGACGTCCGGGAACCGGGCCCGTCGTGCGGATCGCGCCGCCGGGGCCGCCTCGGGCGTACGGGGTGTCTGTGGGGACCATGCTTCCACACCCGGGGCGGGCCGTCACACGGCGTGCCAGCCCACGCGTCACCCCCATGATTCGGAGGCGCTCACCGTGCGGGAGCTTGAAAGAGTCCCTGATCCGGTGTTGTCTGGACGGTGAAGCCGGTATCCGGCCCGCCACCGTGCCCCCGCGGTCCGCCGACGGGCAGGCGGAGCCCAGCACCGGTACGCAGTGCGTGGTCGTCGTTCGTCGGCCCGATCCCAGAAGGAGCAAGAACAGTGAGCGAGGCCAAGACCACCGCGGGTGACGCGGTAGTCCAGCTCGGTTTCAAGGATGGCGACTACATCCAGGAGTTCGGATACGACGAGGACGTCGACCTCGACCTGAGGGACGGCATCGAGGAAGTGATCGGGTCGGACCTGCTGGACGAGGACGACCAGGAGGTCGTCGACGCGGTGCTCCTCTGGTTCCGCGAGGGTGACGGTGATCTCGTCGACACGCTGGTGGACGTCACCACCACCCTGGACGAGGGCGGCGTGGTGTGGGTGCTGACCCCCAAGGCGGGCCGCGACGGCTACGTGCCGCCCGCGGAGGTCCAGGAGGCCGCGCCCACGGCGGGCCTGCACGTGACGACGACCGCCCGCGTCAGCGCGGACTGGGCCGCGACCCGGCTCATGCCCAAGCGCAACGTCTGACCGGGCGTCCCGGACCCCAGCGGAGGAGACCACGCATGCTCGAGATCGGCGCGCCCGCCCCGGACTTCACCCTCAAGAACCAGTTCGGCGAGCCGGTGACCCTGAGCGCCCTCCGCGGCCGCCCCGTGGCGATCGTGTTCTACCCGTTCGCGTTCTCCGGGGTCTGCACCGGCGAGCTGTGCCGGCTCCAGGACAGCCTCTCCGTGTTCGACGACGCCGGGGTGAAGCTGCTCGCGGTGTCCGTGGACTCGAAGTACACGCTGCGGGCGTTCGCGCGGGAGGAGTCCTTCGACTTCGACCTGCTGTCCGACTTCTGGCCCCACGGGGAGGTGGCCCAGCGCTACGGGGTGTTCGACCCGGTGGCCGGTCTGGCGGAGCGGGCCACCTTCGTGTTGGACGCGCAGGGCGTCGTCGTCGACGCCTTCCGGTCGGAGCGCGGCACGCCGCGGGAGCTCGAGGCCTACCGCACCGCCCTCACCAAGCTGCACGGCTGAGCCCGGCCGGCCCGGTCCCCAGCGAGCAGCGATGCCCACCGTCCGCGCCGGCTACGGCGCCCCCGTGCACCCCGACCAGTTCCCGGACCCCGACGCCGCCGGGCTCGAGGCGGGCCTGGCCGGGGCGGCCGCGCTGCTGGGCGGTCGGCGGACCGCCGTCCTGACGGGCGCGGGCATCAGCACGGAGTCCGGGATCCCGGACTACCGCGGCCCCGGCTCCACTCCTCGCACCCCCATGACCTTCGACGAGTTCATGGGCAGCGCGGCCATGCGCAGCCACTACTGGGCGCGCAACCAGTACGGGTGGCGCCACCTGGCGCGGGCCCGGCCCAACGCCGGGCACGCGGCCCTGGCCCGGCTCGAGGAGTCGGGGTCCGTCACGGGCGTGGTCACCCAGAACATCGACCGCCTGCACCAGGCCGCGGGGTCCCTCAACGTCGTGGACCTGCACGGGCGCTACACGCAGGTCGGGTGCATGCGCTGCGCCACCCGCATCCCCCGGGCGGTGCTCTCCGACCTGTTCGACGAGCTCAACCCCGGCTTCTACGACTCGATCTCGTCCCCGGACGACATCGACTTCGCCCCGGACGCGGATGCGGTGGTGCCGCACACGGCCGGGTTCCGGGTGCCGGACTGCCCGGTCTGCGGCGGGGTCCTGAAGCCCGACGTCGTGTTCTTCGGGGAGAACGCGCCCCGGCACCGGGTGCTGCGCGCGCTGCGCATGGTGGACGCCGCCGACGCCCTGCTGGTCGTGGGCTCGTCCCTGACCGTGAACTCGGGGCGCCGCTTCGTCCGGCACGCGGTGCGCGCCGACGTGCCGGTGGTGATCGTCAACCACGGGCGCACCCGGGGGGACGCCGCGGCGCGGCTGAAGGTCGACGCGTCCGCGACCGCCTTCCTGGTGGGGCTCGAGCAGCGACTCGCCCGGCCGTAGGGCGGACATCGAATATGTCGAACGTCACGCCGGGCGCAGCCCGCACCCGGTCGGCACCGGTGCGCCCCGGCGGGTAGCCTGTTCGGGAACCGGGTGCCGGCGGTTGCGAAAACCGCCCACCCGGTTGTCAGGGTCTTTAGCTCAGCTGGTAGAGCGCCACGTTTACACCGTGGATGTCATCGGTTCGATCCCGGTAGGACCCACCACGAGCTGGTCGGCACCGCCCGCGGGAGCCGGCGCGGAGCGCGGTCAGCGGAAGTAAACCTGTTTGTTCCCGGGCCGGGTGCACAGGACCACGATGCTGCCTGTGCGATCGGCCTTCCGGGCCCGCGCCGCGTAGCTGGAGGCCGTGCCCCCGCACAGCCGCGACGCCCCCTCGGTGACCTGGGCGATCGTCGCCTCATCGAGCACCACTTTGGTGCCGAGGACCAGGTCGACACTGCCCTCGGCGGCCGCCGCAGGTGCGAGCCCGGCGCCCGACCACAGTGCGGCACCGGCCACGGCCACCGTCAGTGCGCTCTTCCACGCGTCCATCCCGGCCCCCCGGCTCGTCGTGTTCCAGCACTAATGTAAATGTAGGAGCCTCCGGGGGCGAACGGAGATTGTGACGGGGCTCGTTTTCCGGATGTCGCCGTCGGCCCTCCCAGGCCCTCCTTCCCTTGGGGATCGCGGCAACAAGTGCGCACCGGACGGAGCGCCCTCCCGGAGTTTGTAGGCTGGGGGCATGGCAGCAGAACAGAAAGCTCAGATCGGGGTCACCGGCCTCGCGGTCATGGGCGCGAACCTCGCCCGCAACTTCGCCCGGCACGGTTACACCGTCGCCCTCCACAACCGCTCCGTCGAGAAGACCGACGCCCTGCTCGACGCCCACGGCGACGAGGGGACGTTCCTCCGCACGGAGACCCTCCAGGAACTCGTGGACGCCCTCGAGACCCCCCGCCGCATCCTCGTGATGGTCAAGGCCGGCGCCCCCGTGGACGCCGTCATCGAGCAGCTCGTGCCGCTGCTCGAGAAGGACGACATCATCATCGACGGCGGCAACTCCTACTTCCAGGACACCCGGCGCCGCGAGCGCGAGCTCGCCGAGAAGGGCCTGGACTTTGTGGGCATCGGCGTCTCGGGCGGTGAGGAGGGCGCCCTGCTCGGGCCCTCCATCATGCCCGGCGGACCCCGCAAGTCCTACGACTCCCTCGGCCCCCTCCTCGAGGACATCGCCGCCAAGGCGGAGGACGGCACGCCGTGCTGCGCCTGGATCGACACGGACGGCGCCGGCCACTTCGTGAAGATGGTGCACAACGGCATCGAGTACGCCGACATGCAGGTCATCGGCGAGGCGCACGAGCTGCTGCGCTCCGTCGCCGGGCTCGAGCCGGCCGAGCAGGCCGACGTCTTCGAGCAGTGGAACCGCACCGAGCTGGCCTCCTACCTCATCGAGATCACCGCGCACGTGCTGCGCCAGGTCGACGCCCGCACCGACCGGCCCCTCATCGACGTGATCGTGGACGCCGCGGGGCAGAAGGGCACCGGCCGCTGGACCGTCCAGGAGGCCCTCGAGCTCGGCTCCCCGGTCACCGCGATCGCCGAGTCCGTCTTCGCCCGGGCGCTGTCCTCCGCCGAGCCGGAGATGCGCCTCGAGGCGCAGCGCGTGCTGCCCGCCGGCATCGGCGGCACCACCGAGGACGTCGTGCACGACCCCGAGTTCGTGGAGGACGTGCGCAAGGCCCTCTACGCCTCGAAGCTGGTCAGCTACGCCCAGGGACTCGACATGCTCACCATGGCCGGCCGGGAGTACGGCTGGGACCTGGACCTCGCGACCATCGCCGGCCTGTGGCGGGAGGGCTGCATCATCCGGGCGGAGCTGCTCGAGGTCATCATGGAGGCGTACAAGGGGGACAAGCAGCCGCTGAACCTGCTGTTCGCCCCGGAGTTCGTCGCCGCCGTCGAGGAGGCCCTGCCGTCCTGGCGGCGCGTCGTGGCCCGAGCCGTGGAGCGCGGCATCCCCGCGCCGGTGTTCGCCACCACGCTGAACTACTACGACTCGCTGCGCCGGCCCCGGCTCAACGCGGCCCTGACGCAGGGGCTGCGGGACTTCTTCGGCGCCCACACCTACCGGCGCACCGACGACGCCGAGGGTGTCTACCACACCCTGTGGAGCGGGGACCGCTCCGAGGTCGTCTCCTGACCCGGACCCCGCACGACGACGCCGGCCGGCCGTCCCCGTCCCGGGGGCGGCCGGCCGGCGTCGCAGCGGGGCAGGGTCAGATCCACATCGCGGGGTCGATGTAGCTGGAGGGGTCCACGAGGGGCTGCTGCTTCTCGGGGGTGCGCGGGCGGACCTTGCCGGGGATCCCGGTCACGATCGAGTCCTCCGGCACGTCCTTGACCACCACGGCGTTGGCGCCCACGGCGGAGTCGGCGCCGATCTCCACGGGGCCCAGGATCTTCGCCCCGGCGCCGATCACCACGCGGTCGCCCACGGTGGGGTGCCGCTTGACCTTCTCCAGGGAGCGCCCGCCCAGGGTCACCCCGTGGTAGATCATCACGTCCTCGCCGATCTCCGCGGTCTCCCCGATGACCACGCCCATGCCGTGGTCGATGAAGAAGCGGCGCCCGATGGTCGCCCCCGGGTGGATCTCGACGCCCGTGAGGAAGCGGCCGAGCTGGGAGACCGTGCGGGCCAGCAGCCGCCGGTCGGGGTGCTGCCACAGCCGGTGGGACAGGCGGTGGACCCAGATGGCGTGCAGACCCGAGTAGTTGAGGGCGATCTCCACCCTGGACCGCGCGGCCGGGTCGTGCGTCCGGGCCGTCTGCAGGTCCTCGGCGAGTCTGCTCCAAAAACTCACGGTCTTCCTCTGTTCTTCCGGGGGCGGGGGTCCTGGCCCGCCGGGACCGGCGGGACGTGCTGGGGCGCGGACGGGAACGACCCGCCCACCACCGGGAGTAACGTCACCGGCAGGCGGCGCTATTCCCGGCGGGGACGGGTCGTGGTCCGCGGCGCGGCTCAGCCCCGGATGTCCTCGTAGAGCAGGGTGGAGATGTAGCGCTCGCCGAAGTCGCACACGATGGCGACGATCAGCTTGTCCCGGTTCTCCTCCTTGGCCGCCTCCTGGAGGGCGGCCCACACGATGGCGCCCGAGGAGATCCCGCCGAGGATGCCCTCCTTGGTGCCGAGCTCGCGGGCGACCCGCACGGAGTCCTCGACCGTCACGTCGTAGACGTCGTCGTAGATCTCGCGGTCCAGGATGTCGGGGATGAAGTTCGCGCCGAGGCCCTGGATCTTGTGCGGACCGGCCTTGCCCTCGGTGAGCAGGGGGGAGTCGGCGGGCTCGACGACGACGAGGCGCACGTCCGGCTTCTGCTCGCGCAGGTAGCGGCCCGCGCCCGTGATGGTGCCGCCGGTGCCCACTCCGGAGATGAACACGTCGACCTGGCCGTCGGTGTCCTCCCAGATCTCCGGGCCCGTGGTCGCGTAGTGGATGGCCGGGTTGGCCTCGTTGGCGAACTGGCTGGCGAGGACCGCGTTGTCGGTCGTGTCGACGATCTCCTGGGCCTTGTCGACGGCGCCGCGCATGCCCTCCGCACCCGGGGTGAGCACGATCTGGGCGCCGTAGGCGCGGAGCATGACCCGACGCTCCGTGGACATGGTCTCCGGCATGGTCAGGATGACCTTGTAGCCGCGGGCGGCGCCGACCATGGCCAGCGCGATGCCGGTGTTCCCGGAGGTGCCCTCGACGATCGTGCCGCCCGGCTTCAGCTGGCCGGACTTCTCGGCGGCGTCGATGATGGCCACGCCGATCCGGTCCTTGACGGAGTTCGCCGGGTTGTAGAACTCCAGCTTCACGGCGACGTTGCCGGGCAGGCCCTCGTCGAGCCGGTTGAGGTGGACGAGCGGGGTGCGGCCCACGATCTCGGTGACGTCGTTGTAGATCTTCGGCATGTGCGTACCTCGGTTTCTGCGTGGTCGGTTCTCTGTCGGATCTGGGTGCTGCTCGGGTCGTGCTGCGGCCGCCGGCGCTCTGGGGGGCCCGCGGCGGCGCGGTCCTAGCTCAGCCTAGCCAGGCCCCGCAAGCGCTACTACGCGGTAAGCCACGCGGAGTAACGTTTCCGGACCTTCGCCAGCTTGGGGTTGATGATCACCTGGCAGTAGCCGTTCCAGGGCTGCGCGGCGTAGAAGTCCTGGTGCTCGGGCTCCGCCTCCCAGAACGGGCCCAGCGGCTCCAGCGTCGTGACGATCGGCTGGTCCCACGCCGGCTGCGTGCGGCGGATCGACTGCTCGAACAGGTCCCGCTGGGCCTCGTCGGCCCAGAACATGGCGGACCGGTACTGGGTGCCCACGTCGTAGCCCTGCCGGTTGAGGGTGGTCGGGTCGTGACCGGTGAAGAACAGGTCCAGGATCACGTCCGCCGGCACCACCGACGGGTCGAAGGTCACGGCGACCGCCTCCGCGTGGCCGGTCGTGCCCGTGCACACCGCGTAGTAGTCGGCGCGCCCGGGGTCGCCGCCGGTGTAGCCGGAGACCACGGAGGTGACGCCCCGGGTGATCCGGTAGACCGCGTCGAGGCACCAGAAGCACCCGCCCGCGAGCACGAACGTCTCGGTCGCGGCGGGCTCCGCCGCGTCGGGGCGGGGATCGGGGGCGGGGCGTGCGTCGTCGTCGTGCGCGGAGTAGGCCATGACCCGTACAACACCGCACGGCCCGCATCATTCCCGCACCCGCCCCGGGCGCCTCCGCGCCCGCCTCGGCGGCCGGCGCGGAACGGGCTCCTAGACTGGGGCGCATGAGCGAGCAGAGCACGTCCCCGCCCCGGCCCGCCCCCACCCTGTCGGAGGTGCTCGAGACCGTCGAGCAGCTGTGGCCGATGCACCTGCAGGAGCCCTGGGACGCCAGCGGGCTCGTCACCGGCCGCCCCGACCAGCCCGTGCGCCGGATCCTGTTCGCCGTGGACCCCGTGGCCGGGGTCGTCGCCGAGGCCGTGTCCACCGGCGCCGACCTGCTGGTCACCCACCACCCCCTGCTCCTGCGTGGCGTGACGTCCGTGGCCGCCGACGGCTTCAAGGGCGCCGTGGTGCACGAGCTCATCGAGCACCGGTGCGCCCTGCTCGCCTGCCACACCAACGCGGACTCCGCCCCGGACGGCGTCTCGGACGCCGTGGCACGGGCCGCCGGACTCACGACGACGACGCCCCTCGCGCCGCACCCCGCCGACCCGGCCGTGGGCATCGGGCGCGTGGGGGACCTGGCGCGGCCCGTGCGCCTGCGGGAGCTGGCCCGGCGCCTCGCCGACGCCGTGCCGCCCACCGCCCACGGGGTCCGGGTGGCCGGGGACCCCGACGCCCTCGTCCGGCGTGTCGCCGTGTGCGGGGGAGCCGGGGACTCGCTCTTCGACGCGGTGCGGTCCTCCGGGGCCGACGTCTACGTGACCGCGGACCTGCGCCACCACCCGGCGTCCGAGGCGCGCGAGGCCGCACTGGGCCCCGGCGCCGGCGGCACCCCGTACCTCGTGGACCTCTCCCACTTCGCGAGCGAGTGGCTGTGGCTGCCCGTGGGCGCCGCCGCGCTGCGGGAGGCGCTCGCGGCGCGCGGCCACGACGTCCAGGTCGACGTCTCCGAGCGGTGCTCCGACCCGTGGGACTTCCGCCTCGACCACCCCGGCCACGACGGGTCCGACCCCGTCCGGTCCGGCCACGACCGTTCCGCCCCCGACCCCGCCGCACCGACCGCAGGAGGACCCGCATGAGCACCGCCACGCCCGAGCAGCAACGAGCCCTGCTGGAGCTCGAGCGGGTGGACGCCCGGCTGCGCCGGATCGCCGCCCGGATCGCGGAGCTGCAGACCGACCCCGAGGTCGCCGCCGCGCTGCAGCTCCGGGCCCGGGCGATCGCCACCGCCAAGGAGCTCGGGGCCGCCGAGCAGGACGTCCGGGACCGGCTGGCCGCCGCCGAGCAGAAGGTCGCCCGTGTCCAGGCCTCGATCGAGAAGGACCGCCGGCGCCTCGAGCAGGGCGGCTCCGCCAAGGACCTCATGGGCCTGCAGCACGAGATCGACACCCGCACCCGGCAGCTGGCAGAGGCGGAGGAGGCGGAGCTGGAGGTCATGCAGGAGCTCGAGGACGCCGTGGCGCACCGGGCCCGGATCACGCCGCGGCTCAAGGAGGCCGACACGGAGGCCCGGCGCCGGGTCGAGGCCCGGGACGCGGAGGGCCGCGCCCTGACGGCCGAGCGGGACGAGCTGGCCCGCACGCGCCCCGCCGCCGCGGAGGGCGTGGGGCACCCCGGGCTGCTCGCACGGTACGAGAAGATCCGGACCGGGCGCGGCACCGACCGTCCGGCGGCCGCGGAGCTGCGGGGCACCGCGTGCGGGTCCTGCGGCACGGCGCTCAGCCCCACGGACGCCGCGACGTTCCGGGCTGCGGCCCCGGACGAGGTGCTCACGTGCCCCGAGTGCGGGGTTCTGCTCGTCCGCTCCTGAGGTTTCACGGTGCCGCTCGAGCCCGGAGCGCGCGGTGCGGGGGCGGGGGACAGGCCGGCCTGTAAGCCGGGTTCTGTGCGCACGGCCGGTCGCCCGTGCCGTGCCGGTGACCATCCATCTAGGCCCACCGTTGCCGGTGGGCTCGAGCGGCCTACCCGGGTGCTCGGGCGAGCAGCCCTCGGGCGCACCCTGTCTGGCCTTGCTCCGGATGGGGTTTACCGAGCCGCGCCGGTCACCCGGCGCGCTGGTGGTCTCTTACACCACCTTTTCACCCTGACCCGCCGCCCGGACGGACCGGGGACGGGCGGTCTGTTCTCTGTGGCACTTTCCTGCGGGTCTCCCCGAGTGGGCGTTGCCCACCATCCTGCTCTGCGGAGCCCGGACTTTCCTCGCGCCGCGACAGCCGGAGCTGCGCGGCCCGCGGTCACCCGGCCGACCTGTCCGAGGCCCATCCTACCCGCCGGTCCGGGGCGCCCGGACCGGCCCGCGGGGTCACTAGACTGCTGCGAGTGCTGATCCTCCTCCCGCCCTCCGAGACCAAGACCGCCCCCGGCGCCGGCGCCCCCGTGGACCCCGCCGTCCTGTCCTTCCCCGAGCTCACGGCCGCCCGGGAGCAGGTGCTCGCCGAGCTTGCCGCGACGAGCGCCCGCGAGGACGCGCTCGAGGTGCTGGGCGTGGGGGAGCGGCTGCGCGGCGAGGTCGAGCGCAACACCCGGCTGGGCGCCGAGCCGGCCGCACCGGCCCTGAGCGTCTACACCGGGGTGCTCTACGACGCCCTCGACCCGGCCGGGATGACCGGGGCGCAGCGGACCGCCGCGGCGGCCTCCCTCGTCGTCGTCTCGGCGCTGTGGGGCGCGGTGCGCCCCGACGACCGGATCCCGGCCTACCGCCTGTCCATGGGTGCCGAGCTGCCGGGGCTCGGCAGGCTCGCGGCGCACTGGAAGCACCACCTGCCCGCGGTGCTGGAGCCGGCGGCCGGGGACGGGCTCGTCGTGGACTGCCGGTCGGCCGCCTACGCGGCGGCGTGGCGCGGTCCCCGGGCCCGGACGGTGGGGGTGAAAGCGGTGCGGGAGCGGAACGGGAGGCGCCAGGTCGTCTCGCACATGGCCAAGCACACCCGCGGCCTGCTGGCCCGGCACCTCGTCGAGCGCGCCGCCGCCGGCGAACGCCTGGAGACGCCGCTGGACCTGCTCTCGGCGGCGCAGGAGCGCTGGCGGGCCGAGCTGACGGAGCCCACGGCCCGGTCGGCGGGCGAGCTCGTCGTCGTGCTGACGGAGGACTGAGCGGGCGCGCCGGGGCCGGTGCGCGGACGGATCAGTGGCCGAACGGGTCCTCGTCGACGCCAGGGGTCCAGGTGTGGCCGCCGCGGCCCCAGCCCTCGGCCTTGACCGCCTTCCGGGCCTTGCGGGACCACTTGTCGTTGAGCCGGTCCACGTAGAGCTTGCCGTCCAGGTGGTCGTACTCGTGCTGCATGACGCGGGCGAACCACCCGGTGGCCTCGAAGTCGACCGGACGGCCCTCCACGTCGAAGCCGGCGACCCGGACCCAGTCCGCCCGCTTCAGCGGCCAGCTGTAGCCGGGCACGGACAGGCAGCCCTCGGACTCCTCGTCCGGGTCCGGCGCCTCCTGGGATATCTTCCCCGGCGTCAGCACGGGGTTGACGAGGACGCCGCGCGGCGCCACGTCGTCGTCGTTCTGGAACGTGTAGGTGAAGATCCGCAGCCCCACGCCGATCTGCGGGGCGGCGAGCCCCACGCCGTGGGCGGCGTCCATGGTCTCGTACATGTCCGCCACGAGGGCGTGCAGGTCCTCGTCGAACTGCGCCACCTTGGCGGCGGGGCGGTGGAGGACGGGATCGCCGGTGATCACCACGGGACGGACGGCCATGACGCACTTCCTTCGACTTGCCGGGGCCTGCGCCCCTTCGAACCGGTTCGGGAACGACGAAAGGCCGCCCCGAGTCAACGGGACGGCCTTTCACAGTGGGTGAGCGACGGGGGTTGAACCCGCGACCTCCTGGACCACAACCAGGCGCTCTGCCGAACTGAGCTACGCCCACCATGAACGCCCGCCGGAAGACCTGCTTCCGCTGGGCAACGCATACGAGTGTACCGCATTCCCGGAGGGCTCCGGACCACGCCGGGACCCCCGCCCGTCCGGGCCGGGGTCCCGGCGCCGGACGGGGGACTCAGGCGCCCGTGCGGGACGCGGCGATCTCCGCGGCGATGCCCTTCGCGGTCACCGAGTCCGGCCCCGGCTCGGCGGCGAACACGGCGCGGCGGTAGTACCGCAGCTCGTCGATCGAGTCCCGGATGTCGCCCAGGGCCCGGTGGTTGCCGGTCTTCGGCGGGGCCTGGAAGTAGGCGCGCGGGAACCACCGGCGGGAGAGCTCCTTGATGGTGGAGACGTCGATCACGCGGTAGTGCAGGTGCGCCACGAGCTCCGGCATGTCGCGCACCAGGAACGTGCGGTCCGTGCCCACCGAGTTCCCGCCCAGCGGGGCCTTGCCGGGCTCGGGCACCCACTCCTTGATGTAGGCGAGGACCTGCTCCTGCGCCTGCTCCATCGTCAGACCGGAGGGGAGCTCGTCGAGCAGCTTGGAGGAGGTGTGCATGTTCCGCACGAAGTCCCCCATCTGCGCCAGCGCCGCCTCGTCCGGGCGGATCACGACGTCGACGCCCTCCCCGAGGACGTTGAGCTCGTCGTCGGTGACGAGCGCCGCGACCTCGATCAGGGCGTCGTCCTCGATGGACAGCCCCGTCATCTCGCAGTCGATCCACACAATGCGTCCGTTCGAATTAGCCACCCGGACAATCTACCGTGCCGCCCCGACGCCGCCGGTCGCCGCCGGGACCGGTCGGGGACTCCCCGAGGAGCCGGGGATAGGATCGGGGCGACCACGGGTCCGTGCTGCGCCCAGCCGGGGCGCCCGCAGCCACCGGACGGGCGCATCGGGAGAGCAGTGCAGACCACTTCGACGACGCCGGCGCCGGGCGAGGGACCCGACGGCGTCCGGCCGCCGGCGGATCCCGGGAGCTCGTGGTACGACTCCGACTCCCTCCTGCGGACGGTGCTCATGGGCACGCTCGGGTCGCTCATGCTCCTGGTCGGCTCCCTGGGCGTCGGCTGGCTCGCCTCCGTCTCCCCGCTGCGGCAGGCGCCGGTCATCATCGGCATGCGCTTCACGACTACCGGGGTGATCGTCTCCATCCTCCTGCTCGCCGTGGGCGGGATGCTCCTGATCCGTGAGTGGCTGCGCCTGGGGCAGAAGCTCAACACGTGGGGACCCGGCAGCGGCCGGTGGGTGCTCATCGCCATCGCGGCGTGGGCCGCCCCCATGCTCGTGACGATCCCCCTGTTCAGCCGGGACGTGTACTCCTACATCGGCCAGGGCCGGGTGATGGCCAGCGGGCTGAACCCCTACGAGCACGGCGTCTCCACGATCGACAACTTCTTCCAGCTCGGGGCCGACCAGATGTGGTCGGAGTCCCCGCCGCCCTACGGGCCGCTCTTCCTGTGGCTCGAGCAGTTCGTGGTGGCCGTCACCGGCGCGGACCCGGACGCCGGGGTGCTCTGGTTCCGGGGGATGTGCGTGCTCGCCGTGATCGCCTGCATGTGGCTGGTCCCGCGGCTCGCGCGGCTGCACGGCATCAACCCGGCCCGGGCCCTGTGGCTCAGCGTGGCGAACCCCCTGTTCCTCACGAACTTCATCGTCTCCGTGCACAACGACGCCATCATGATCGCCCTCGCCCTCGGCGGCACCTACGCCGCCGCGGTGCACCGCAACTGGAAGGGCGGTCTGCTCGGGACCACGCTCGTCACGCTGTCCGTGGCGATCAAGCCCATCACCCTCGTCTTCCTGCCCTTCATCGGCCTGCTGTGGGCGGGCCGGAACGCGTCGTGGACCCGCCGCTTCGTCATCTGGTTCCTGGTCCTCGTCTACGCGGTCGCCCTGCTCGGGCTGATGGGTCTGCTCAACGGCTTCGGCTTCGGCTGGGTCTCCGCCATGTCCACCCCCGGCTCCGTGTCCATCTGGTACGCCCCGGTGGGTCTCGCCGGCGTGCTCGCCACCACCCTGGCCGCGGCCGTGGGCGCCGACGCGGGCCAGTGGCGGGAGGTGGTCCACACGGCGGGCCAGGCCCTCGCGGTGCCCGTCATCCTCTGGCTGATGTTCGTGGGCCGGGACGAGCGGATCATCCGCCGGCTGACCTGGGCGTTCGCCGCGATCGTGCTGTTCTCCCCGATGATCCAGGCCTGGTACGTGGTGTGGCTCATCCCGCTGTTCGCGGTCACGGGCATCCGCAGCGACTGGCAGGTCGACATCCTGTTCTTCCTCACCGTCTTCTTCATGATCTACGCGGTCTCCGACCAGCTGGACGTCTTCCCGTACCTGGACCTCGACCTCAGCTCCGGCCGGCTGATCGCGGCGGTCGTCGCCCTCTCCTACGGCGTGTACCTGTGGTTCATCGACCCGGCGACCCGGCGGCTCTTCCGCGGCCGCTACCAGCCCCCGGTGCAGAGCGCCGTGATCTGAGGAGCCGGTGTGGCCCCCGCGAGTTGATAAACTCGACCGCGGTGCCCGGGACGCGGTCCCGGGCGGCACGCCCCAGTAGCTCAGTGGATAGAGCAGGAGCCTTCTAATCTCTTGGTCGGGGGTTCGACTCCCTCCTGGGGCACACTCGCGATCCCCGCCATTCCGGCCCTCACGGCTCAGGGTGGCGGGGATCTCGTCGTCTCCGACGCCAGATCCGACGGCAGATCCGACGGCACGTCGTGCTGCGGTGCCCGGCGGGACCTCTCCGGTGGCGAGACGCACGGCCCTTGCGGGCAGGGCCGGCGGACCGGATGAGCGTGCCGGCGCCCGTTCGGTGGACCGGTACCTCCGAGCGGAGCGGAGGCGGGGTAGGCTGTGCGGTGGGCACGCAGATCTCGCCGTCTGTGTGTCCGCGGCTCGCTCGGTCTTACTGGACCGGGCGGGCCATCTTTCGTCGGTGGCGGAGCCGGCAGGTGCTGAGCGGCGTCCCGGCAGGCGCCCGGAGCCGGAGCACTTTCCCGCCACACCCCGGACGACCGGCCCACCTGCGGCCCTCGGCGGGCACGGCCCGGCCGTCCCCCTCCCAGGCAGTCCTGCCGGTGCCTCTCCCCGAGCTACAACCCGCTCTGGATTGTTTGCGGTCGCGAAAGTGTGGACAAGCACCACCCTGTGAATTCGCATACGTTAAGTAGCACATCGAGGGGTGCAGTGATCCGGCCACCTGAGCTCCGCGCCAGGACGGACGAGGAGCCGGAGCAGCACCTCCGCGACGACCCCGGCGGCAGCCCGCCGGGACGGCCGCAGTTCCCGGACGGGGTGCCCGGGGCGGCCGCGGACCACGCGTCCGGATCCGATTCAGGGGGAGGAACCATGAGCGTCACCATCATCAGGCAGTGGACCGGCCGGGGGGCCCGTTACTACCACTACGACACGGTGGAGGAGGCCACGGAGGACACCCGTGACTTCATCGTCCGCAACGTCGGCCCGGACATCGATCCGCAGCAGCTGGAGGCGATCACCCGGGGCGTCGTCGCGCTGCACTGCATGCACCTCGACTTCCGGGAGGACTGCATCGTGGTCGAGCCGGGGCACGCCGCCTAGTCGAACGGAACGCACGGGGGCCGGCGGCGAACCGGGCACGGCGCCGTTGCGCCGTGCCCGGGAGACTGCGGGGGTCGTCGCACGCGAGGCCGACCGCCGCCTCCCGTCCGGGCGCCCGCACTGCACCGGCACCGGCCTGCCGTGGCGAGATCGCGGCCGACGCCCGTGGCTGACGTCCGCGGTCGACGCCCCGCCGCGCGGAGCGACGGCTCCGAGGGGCGGGGCGACGGCTCCGCGCAGCGGGGCGACGCGCGGGGACGGGGTAGGCGCGGCGCCCGCTCCGGCGGTCCGGGCGCCGTGCCGGCCCCGAAAACCGGGCCGCGGTGCATCCACAGGAGCCCCTGGGCCGGTAGTAGGGGTGAGGACACCCGCGCAGGATGTCGTCCGGCAGGCCGTCACCTGTCAGGCCACTGCAACGAACATCGAGGTGAGTCCGATGGCCCGGATCCGACTCTGCCAGTGCGGCGCCCCACCGCTCTACGGCCCGTGGTGCTGGGCATGCTCCCACGAGCAGGAGCGGCACCGGGAGCCCCTCGCCGTCATCGCCTGGAACGCCGTCGACATCGACTGACGGGCGCTCGCGGACCGTGAGCCGGTCTCACGCTGGTCGCCCGGCGGTCGCACTGCACAGCGCGTGGTCCCGGAACCCGAGGAGCGCGGCCGTCCACAACCGGGGCCCGCCCGCCGCGGCGGCACCGGCTCCGGCAGGACGCTGGGTGCACCCCGCCACCGGGGCCAGCACCGGCCGCACCGGCCGCCGTCCAGAGGAGTTCCCGATGACCGAGCAGATCACCGTCCGCGGCTACGTGGCCACGGATCCCGAGTCCCGCAGCCTGCCCGACGGCACCGTGGTGGTGACCTTCCGCCTCGCCTCCACCCCGCGCTGGTTCGACCAGCAGGCCGGTGCGTGGCGGGACGGGCACACCAACTGGTTCTCCGTCCAGGCGTTCCGTTCGCTGGGGCTCAACGCGCTGGCCAGCATCAAGAAGGGCCAGCCCGTGGTGGTGGTCGGCAAGCTCAAGGTCCGGTTCTGGGAGGGCGAGCACGGGCGCAACACGGCCGTGGACGTGGACGCGGTGTCCCTGGGGCACGACCTCGCCCTCGGCACGGCCTGCTTCCAGCGCACCGTGAGCTCCTCGCCGCCCGCCGAGCAGACGGGGGAGCGGCCCGCCGGACAGACCGAGGACGCGGCGGCGACCGGGGCCGCGGACGCCCCGGCGGCCCCGGACGGGGACCCGTCGGAGTCGAGCGGCGACCTCGACGGCGGGGCCCCCGTGCTCCCGGAGGGCGTCGACCCGGAGACCGGTGAGCTCCTCGGGGCCGCTGCCGGGCCGGGACGGCGCCCGCGCCGCCAGCCCGCCACCGCCTGAGCTTCCCGGGCGGAGCCGTCCCGGCGCGGGGACGGAGCGGGGGCTGCGGCGCCCCAGCCCCCGGTCCGTCCCCGCCCGGTGGCCGCCCCTCGGCCTCCGCCGGGCGGGGTAGCCTTGAGGGCATGGCGGAATTCATCTACACAATGTCCAAGGCCCGCAAGACCGTGGGCGACAAAGTCATCCTGGACGACGTCACCATGTCGTTCTACCCCGGCGCGAAGATCGGCGTCGTGGGACCCAACGGGGCCGGCAAGTCCACCATCCTCAAGATCATGGCCGGCCTCGACCAGCCGTCCAACGGCGAGGCCCGGCTCAGCCCCGGCTACACCGTCGGCATCCTGCTCCAGGAGCCGCCGCTGAACGAGGAGAAGACCGTCCTGGGCAACGTCGAGGAGGGCGTGGGCGAGATCAAGGCGAAGGTCGACCGCTTCAACGCGATCTCCGAGGAGATGGCCCAGCCGGACGCGGACTTCGACTCCCTCATGGAGGAGATGGGCAAGCTCCAGGAGGACATCGACGCCGCCAACGCCTGGGACCTCGACTCCCAGCTGGAGCAGGCGATGGACGCCCTGCGCTGCCCGCCGCCGGACGCCGACGTCACGGTCCTCTCCGGTGGTGAGCGCCGCCGCGTGGCCCTGTGCAAGCTGCTGCTGCAGAAGCCGGACCTCCTGCTGCTCGACGAGCCCACCAACCACCTCGACGCCGAGTCCGTGCTGTGGCTGGAGCAGCACCTGAAGGACTACCACGGCGCCGTCATGGCCGTGACCCACGACCGGTACTTCCTCGACCACGTGGCCGAGTGGATCTGCGAGGTCGACCGCGGCCGGCTGTACGGCTACGAGGGCAACTACTCGGCCTACCTCGAGACCAAGCGCGCCCGCATGGAGGTGCAGGGCAAGAAGGACGCCAAGCAGGCCAAGCGGCTGGCCGACGAGCTCGAGTGGGTGCGCTCCAACGCCAAGGGCCGCCAGGCGAAGTCGAAGGCCCGCCTGGCCCGCTACGAGGAGATGGCCGCCGAGGCCGAGAAGACCCGCAAGCTGGACTTCGAGGAGATCCAGATCCCGCCGGGACCCCGCCTGGGCAACCTCGTGATCGAGGCGAAGGACCTGCAGAAGGGCTTCGGGGACCGCTCCCTCATCAAGGGCCTGTCCTTCTCCCTGCCGCGCAACGGCATCGTGGGCGTCATCGGCCCCAACGGCGTCGGCAAGTCGACGCTGTTCAAGACCATCGTCGGCATGGAGGAGCTGGACGGCGGGGAGCTGAAGATCGGCGACTCCGTCAAGATCTCCTACGTGGACCAGAACCGCGCGAACCTCGACGCCAGCAAGTCGCTGTGGGAGGTCGTCTCGGACGGCCTGGACTACATCAACGTCGGCAACGTCGAGATGCCCTCGCGCGCCTACGTCTCCGCGTTCGGCTTCAAGGGCCCCGACCAGCAGAAGAAGGCCGGGGTGCTCTCGGGCGGGGAGCGCAACCGGCTGAACCTGGCCATGACCCTCAAGCAGGGCGGCAACCTGCTGCTCCTGGACGAGCCCACCAACGACCTCGACGTCGAGACCCTCGGCTCCCTGGAGAACGCGCTGCTGGAGTTCCCGGGCTGCGCCGTGGTCGTCTCCCACGACCGGTGGTTCCTCGACCGGGTCGCCACCCACATCCTCGCGTGGGAGGGCACCGAGGACGAGCCGGACCAGTGGTACTGGTTCGAGGGCAACTTCGAGTCGTACGAGGCCAACAAGGTGGAGCGCCTCGGCGCCGACGCCGCGCGGCCGCACCGCGTCACCCACCGCCGCCTCACCCGCGACTGACGCAGGGCCGGGCCCGGAGCCCGTGCCGCCGGAGGGGCCCGCCGGGCGGGAAGGAGCAGCTCCTTCCCGCCCGGCGGACCCCTCCGGCGTGCTCCGGTGCGGTCAGGAGAACTCCGGGAAGCGCATCATGCCCTCCTGGGCGGTCGTGGCGACGAGCCGGCCGTCCCGGGAGAACATCCGGCCCACCCCGAGGCCGCGGGCCGAGGAGGCGTTGGGGGAGGACTGCACGTAGAGCAGCCACTCGTCCGCGCGGGTCTCCCGGTGCCACCACATCGCGTGGTCGAGGGAGGCGATGTTCATGCCGGGCTCGATCCACGTCCTGCCGTGCAGGCGCAGGATGGGCTCGAGCAGCGTGTAGTCGCTCGCGTAGGCGAGCGCGGCGCGGTGGATGTTCGGGTCGTCCGGCAGCGGCTTGAGGGTCTTGATCCACACCGCGTTGAACGGCTCTCCCCGGGAGTCCGGCTTGAAGTAGATCGGCTCCGTGATGTACCGCATGTCGAAGGGCCGCTCGTGCGCGATCGCCTGCGCCTCGGGGGCGTCGACGTGGCCCAGCAGCTCCACGGCGCTGGGCAGGGACTCCGGCTCGGGCAGGTTCCGGGGGGACTCGTCCTGGTGGTCCAGGCCCCGGGCCGGGACCTGGAAGGACGCGATGGCCGAGAGGATGGCGCGCCCGTCCTGGTAGGCGTGCACGCGGCGGGCGGAGAAGGACCGCCCGTCCCGGATCCGCTCCACGCCGAAGGTGATCGGCTGGGACACGTCCCCGGCGCGCAGGAAGTACGCGTGCATCGAGTGGATGATCCGCTCCGGCTCCACGGTGCGCATGGCGGCGGTCGCGGCCTGCGCCAGGACCTGCCCGCCGTAGACCCGGCCGCGTGCGGGGGAGATGGAGTGGCCCACGTAGATGTCCTCGAGCGTGCGCGCGCCACCCCCGTCCGCGAGGTCGAGCATGTCGAGCAGGGCCTGCGTGGGGTCCGGGATCGGGCTGTAGGTCATGGCCTTCACTCTAGCCAAGCCGCCGGTCGCGCCGGGGCGCGTCCGACGCGCACGGGTGTGATGGGATGGGGGGCATGTCTTCGCTGCTGATCCCCATCCAGATGCGCTTCGGCGACATCGACAGCTACGGCCACGTCAACAACGTCACCATGCTCCAGTACCTCGAGGACGCCCGGGTCCGGCTCATGGCCCGTCCGCTGCCCGAGGACGCCGCCGCCGGGGTGCCGGAGGGCGCGACGTTCCGCACCCTGCTGGGGGACCTGATGACCGTGATCGGCCGGCAGGAGGTCGAGTACACGCAGCAGCTGCTGTACCGCGACGACCCGGTGTCCGTGCGGGTGTGGGTCTCCTCCGTGGGCGGGTCGAGCTTCGTGCTGGACTACGCGGTCCAGGAGGAGGACGGTTCGCGCGTCTACGCCGTGGCCCAGACGGTCGTCGTCGTGATCGACCGCTCCTCCGGACGGCCGGTGCGCCTCGACGACACGCAGCGGGGCCTGCTCGAGCAGTGGCAGGACGCCCCGACCCGCTTCGCCCGCCGGCCCGCGCCGGCGGAGGCCTGAGCCCCGTGGGCCGGTCCCTTCCCCTGACGGACCCGCGGGACGTCGCCGACCTGCGGACGTACCTGTCCCGGGCCCGCGGGGTGGACCCGCAGGGCGCGGTGCGCTTCCAGGCGCGCGGGCGGGCCCTCGGCGCCTACGTGTGCGTGCTCGAGCCCCACGGCCTGCTCGACACCACGCCCACGGTCCTGGGCCTGCGCACCGCCGCGCTGGCCGGGGAGCAGGCCCTGGACGTCACCGTCCCGCTCGGCGGGGTCCTCGACCGGATGCCGCGCCAGGACCAGGACGCCACGGACGTGGGCCTGCCCCCCGTGGACGCGAACGTCTCGTGGGCGGGCATCGCCCCGCCCCTGGGCGGGTGGACCCCGGTGGGCTCCGTCGCCGGGGACGCGCTGCGCGAGGTCGCCCGGGCCGGGATCGCCGAGGTCGCCCGGGCGGTGCCCACGGACGCGGGCGCCGCCGTCGTGGACACCGTGCGCTCGCAGGTCTGGGGCCGGTCGTCCGGGTGGGCGGAGCCCCTCGCGGGGCGGCTGACCGGGGCGCCGCTGCCGGACGGCGCGGCGTTCGCCGCGTACTCCCTCGGCTTCCTGCGCCCGGGCGCGGAGGTCGCCGTCGCGGAGAACGGCCGCTGGGTGCGCCTGAGCACCCCCGGCGGGCACGTCCTGGCCAAGCGCTGAGACTCCCGGGGGATCAGCCGGGACGGTTGATCATGGCGTGGGCGGCGCGGTCGAAGTAGTCCCAGATGATCCCGTCGTGCAGCGGGGAGAGCTCCAGGGTGTCCAGGGCCGCGCGCATGTGCGTCAGCCACGTCTCGCGCGCCCACGTGTCCACGGGGAACGGCATGTGCCGCATCCGCAGCCGCGGGTGCCCGCGCTGCTCCGAGTAGGTGGTCGGCCCGCCCCAGTACTGCTCGAGGAACATCCGCAGCCGCTCCTCGGCGGGGCCGAGGTCGTCCTCCGGGTAGAGCGCCCGGAACCGCTCGTCCTCGGCCACCCGGGCGTAGAACTCGTGCACGAGCTTCACGAACGTCTCGTGCCCGCCCACCTGGTCGTAGAACGACGACGCCGTGCCGGCCTCGGCCTGCTCCCGCTCGTCGCCGACCTGCGGCACGGGGCGGCGCAGCTGGGACAGGGGCGCCCCGACCGCGAAGGAGCGCGCCCCGGGCGGGGCCGCCGCGGCGGGGTCGGTGCGCGGGTCCTGGCCGGCCGGGGGCGTCGAGCCGGGCCCCCCGGGTCCGTGCCCGGCCGGACCGGGGCGCTGCTGCTCGTCGCTCATGCGCGCACCACCTCGTAGGCGGCGTCCACGGCCTGCGCCCGGACCGCGCGGGCCGTCGCGTCGCGCTGCTCGAGGACCAGCCGGCGGAGCCCGTGCAGGTCCTCGGGCAGGTCCGCGAGGAAGGCGTCCGCGGCGTCGACCGTCTCCTGGGCGGGGATGTTCGGGTACATGCCGATCGCGATCTGCTGGGCCAGCTCATGGGTCCGGGTGCGCCACACGCCGGGGATCGCCGCGAAGTACTCCTCGGCCCAGGGCGCCAGCAGGGAGGTGTCGGCGGCCGTGCGGAAGCCGTCGATCGCCGCGTCCTGGATGGAGTTGGGCAGCGACCCGTCCACCATGATCTGCTGCCACGCCCGGGCCTTGGCCTCGGCCGTGGGGATGGCGGCCCGGGCGCGGGCGGCCGCGATCGCGCCGTTCTCGGTGTTGTCCTGCGCGAGCATCGCGTCCACCTCCGCGTCGCCGGCACGCCCGCCGGCGCACAGCGCGGTGAGCAGGCTCCAGCGCAGGTCGGTGTCCAGTGCCAGGCCCTCCAGGGTGCGCCGCCCGTCGAGGAGCTGCTCGAGGACGTCCAGCTGCTCGTCGGTGCGGGCGTGCCGGGCGAAGGCCCGGAGGAACTGCAGCTGCTGGTCGGAGCCGGGCGCCGCCTCCTCGGTGAGCCGGCGGAGCCGGTCGGCGGCGGCGCGCACGGTGGCCCCGCGCACGGGCTCGGCCACGTAGCCGTCCAGCACGGTGTCCAGCTGGCGCAGCTGCACCTGGATGCCGGTCGAGGACGTCTCGTGGGCGATGTTGCCGAGCACGAGCTCCACGTAGCGGCGGGCGGGCGTCTCGCCGTCGTGCACGCCGTCCCACACGGACGCCTGGACGAGGGCGCGCGGGAGCGTGTCCTCGAAGTTCTTCAGGTGGGTCAGGGCGGTGTCCAGGGAGCACTCGTCGAGGCGGATCTTCGCGTAGGCGAGGTCGTCGTCGTTGAGCAGCACGAGGTCCGGCAGCTCCCGGCCCACCAGCTGCGGCACCTCCGTGGACGGGCCGTCGACGTCGAGCTCGACCCGGTGCGTGCGCACGAGCTTGCCCTGCTCCCCGTCGTGGTCGTAGAAGCCCACGGCCAGGCGGTGCGGGCGCAGCGTGGGGTGCTCGTCGGGGGCGGTCTGCCGGATCCGGAAGGAGCGGATGATCCCGTCCTGGTCGGTCTCGAGCTCCGGGGTCAGCGTGTTCACCCCGGCGGTCTCGAGCCACTTCGCGGCCCACTCGTCGAGGTCCCGGCCGCTGGCCTCCTCGAGCCGGACCATGAGGTCGCGCAGCTCGGTGTTGCCCCACGCGTGCTCCCGGAAGTACCGGTTCAGCCCGGCCATGAACTGCGCCTGGCCCACCCAGGCCACCAGCTGCTTGAGCACCGAGGCGCCCTTGGCGTAGGTGATGCCGTCGAAGTTCACCAGCACGTCCTCGAGGTCCCGGATCTCGGCCTTGATGGGGTGGGTGGTGGGCAGCTGGTCCTGCTCGTAGCCCCAGGACTTCTCCCCGGCGGCGAACGTGGTCCACGCCTCCGTGTACCGGGTGTTCTCCGCCGCGGCGAGGGTGGACATGAACTCGGCGAAGGACTCGTTGAGCCACAGGTCGTTCCACCAGCGCATGGTCACGAAGTCCCCGAACCACATGTGGGCCAGCTCGTGCAGGACCGTGATGGCCCGCCGCTCCACCCGGGCCTGCGTGGGCCGGGAGCGGAAGACGTAGAGCTCCACGAAGGTCACCGCGCCGGCGTTCTCCATGGCCCCGGCGTTGAACTGCGGGACGAACAGCTGGTCGTACTTCTCGAACGGGTAGGGCACCCCGAACTGCGCCTCGAAGAACTCGAAGCCGCGCTTGGTGATGCCGAACATCTCCTCCGCCTCGACGTGCTCCACGAGCGAGCGGCGGGCGTACAGGCCCAGGGGGATCGTGCGGCCGTCGGCGCTGGTGAGCTCGTCGTACACGGACGCGTACGGGCCGGCGATCAGCGCCGTGACGTAGCAGGGGACCACCGGGGTGGGGGTGAAGGACCACGTGGCGGCGCCCTCGCCGGCGGCGACGGGCTCCGGGGTGGGCTGGGTCGAGACGACCGTCCAGTGCGCGGGGGCCGTGACCGTGAACGCGAAGCGCGCCTTGAGGTCCGGCTGCTCGAACACGGCGAACACGCGCCGGGTGTCCGCCACCTCGAACTGGGTGTAGAGGTAGACCTCGTCGTCGACCGGGTCCACGAACCGGTGCAGGCCCTCGCCGGTGTTCATGTACCGGCAGTCCGACTCGACCGTGAGCACGTTGTCCGCGGCGAGCCCGGGCAGCTGGATCCGCACGCCGTCCGAGACCTCGGCGGGATCGAGCTCGGTGCCGTTGAGCACCACGGAGTGCACCGCGTCGGTGATCGCGTCGATGAACGTCGAGGCGCCCGGGGTCGCCCGGAAGCGCACGGTGGTCGTGGAGCGGAAGACGCGCTCGCCGCGGGTCAGGTCGAGGACCACCTCGTAGGCGTCCACCGCCACGGTCTCGGCCCGCGCGGCCGCCTCCTGGCGGGTCAGGTTGGTTCCGGGCACTTCAGTGCCGTCCTCTCGTCGGGGTCGGGGTCGGGGTCGGGTCGGGATGGCTCGGGATCGGGGCGTCCGCGACCGGTGGGCCGCAGGGGATCGTCCCATTATGTCAGCCGGGTCCCAGCCGCCCGGGGAGGCCCTGCGGTGTGCGCGGCACGCACTACGCTGGAGGGCGGCCGGTCCGTCCGCGCGGGCCCTGCGCCTCGATCCCGCCCCGTTCCCGCGAACCCCAGGAGCACGCCGCCCATGCGCGTCCACATCGCCACCGACCACGCCGGCCTGGACCTCTCCCGCTACCTGGTCGAGGAGCTCGTCGCCGCCGGCTACGACCTCGTCGACCACGGCCCCGCGGAGTACGACGCCCTCGACGACTACCCCGCGTTCTGCATCAGCGCCGCGCGCGCCGTCCGGGCGGACCGGGAGGCGGGGCTCGACTCCCTCGGGATCGTCCTGGGCGGGTCGGGCAACGGCGAGCAGATCGCCGCCAACAAGGTCGAGGGCATCCGTGCCGCCCTGGCCTGGAACCTGGACACTGCCCGGCTCGCGCGCCAGCACAACGACGCCCAGGTCGTGGCCGTCGGTGGGCGCCAGCACCCGCAGGAGGAGGCGCTGGCGATCGTCCGGGCGTTCCTCGCGGAACCCTTCTCCGGGGACGAGCGCCACGAGCGCCGGATCGCCCAGATCGGCGAGTACGAGTCCACCGGCACCGTCGCGGGAAAACTCGAGGACCTGCGCCCGCGCGAGTTCCCGGCCGCCCGGGAGGCCTGAGTGCCGGAGGGCCACTCGGTCCACCGCCTCGCCCGCCAGTTCGCCGACTGCTTCATGGGCCAGGCCCTGGCCGTGAGCTCCCCGCAGGGGCGCTTCGCCGCCGGGGCGCACGCCCTGGACGGCGCCGTGCTGGAGGGGGCGCGGGCCCACGGCAAGCAGCTGTTCCTCGACTTCGCCGGGGATCGGGTGCTGCGCTCGCACCTCGGCCTCTACGGCGCGTGGAGCTTCGGCGGCACCGACCGCTTCCGCGGCGCCTCCTCCATCGGGGCCCCGCGCCGGATCGGGGAGCGGGAGGCGCACGACGACGACGCCGCCCCCGCCGGCCCGCTGCTGCCGCCGGCGCCCGTGGGGGCGGTGCGCGTGCGGCTGGTCGGGGACGAGGGCTGGGCCGATCTGCGCGGGCCGGCGCTGTGCGTGCTGGAGAGCTCCGCCGAGGCCGAGGCGGCCCGGGCGCGGCTGGGCCCGGACCCGCTCGACCCGCACGCGGACCCCGCGGCCTTCGTGGCCGCCGTGCGGCGCAGCCGCCGCCCGGTGGGCGCGCTGCTCATGGACCAGGCCGTGCTGGCCGGGGTGGGCAACATCTTCCGGGCGGAGTCCCTGTTCCGCCGCGGACTGGACCCGATGACGCCGGGGCGCGCCCTCGACGAGCCGGTGCTGCTGGAGCTGTGGGCGGAGAACGCGGCCCTCATGCGCACGGGCGTGCGGCTGGGCCGGATCCTGACGACCGACGCCGCGGACCGCCCGGGGATCCCGGAGGCGCAGGCGTGGCCCGGGCACGCCCACCTCGTCTACCAGCGCCAGGGCCTGCCGTGCCGCCGGTGCGGGACGCCCGTGGCGGCGGGGGAGCTGGAGGGGCGCACGCTCTACTGGTGCCCCTCCTGCCAGCGCTGACCGGGTCGGGTTCCACGGCGTAGCCTGGAGCCGTGTCCAGTTGTTGCGGCGCGCCCGGTTACCGGCGCGTCTTCGGTCCCCGCTTCGCGCGGCGCCTCGCCCGCCGGTACCGGCGGCGGGGCCTCGACCGCGCCTCCCGGCGGGTCGTGGACTTCCTCGCCGCCCAGGGCGTCGAGGGGGCCAGCGTGCTGGAGATCGGCGGCGGCGTGGGCGGGATCCAGCTCGAGCTGCTGCGCCGGGGCGCGGCACGGACCACGAACCTGGAGCTCGTGGACTCCTACGAGGCCGAGGCCGCGGAGCTGGCCGCCGCCGCCGGGGTGTCCGGCCGCGCGGTGCGCCGGCAGCTCGACATCGCGACGGACCCGGAGGCGGTCGCCCCGCACGACGTCGTGGTGCTGCACCGGGTCGTGTGCTGCTACCCCGACCACGAACGGCTCCTGGGCGCCGCCGCGGACCGGGCGACGCGTCTGCTCGTGTTCAGCCACCCGCCCGGGCACCGCCTCCTGCGGGCGCTCGCCGCCCTGGAGAACCTGGGCCTCCGCGCCGCCGAGACGCCCTTCCGCACCTACGTGCACTCCCCGGCGGCCATGCTCGCCGTCCTGCAGGAGCACGGGCTGCGTCCCGTGCACGCGGACCGGGGCGCGGTGTGGCGGGTGGTCGGGCTGCGCCGCTGAGACGCGCCGGGGGCCGGGCCGAGGTGCCGCCGGGGACGACGAACGCCCCGGTCCAGCGGGACCGGGGCGTTCGTGCACGGAGAGGGGATGACGGGAATCGAACCCGCGTAATCAGTTTGGAAGACTGAGGCTCTACCATTGAGCTACATCCCCGCGGAGCGCTCTGTCGAGGCCTTCCCATTAACCGGCCCGGCGCGCGCGGTGTCAAATCCCGGGGCGCGGGCGCACCCGCGGAGCGCGGTCGGCAGGACGCCGGCGGGCCGTGCGGAGCGGGGTCCGGCGGGCCGAGGTGCGGCCCCGTCCGCCCAGCCGGTAGACTCGCCGGTGGTCCGTGCTCGTGCACCGGACCGCAGTCGTTGCAGCCGAGGCTGCAGGTACCGGGGCGTAGCGTAGTGGCTAGCGCGCCTGCTTTGGGAGCAGGAGATCGCAGGTTCGAGTCCTGTCGCCCCGACGTTGGAGCGGCTGCCCGGTCCTGCCGGGCAGCCGCCTTCCCGACTGTCCCGGGCCGGAGAGCGGCACCGGAAGACCCAACCGACCTACCACTCAGGAGTGCAGCGGAAGTGAAGAGCGCCGTCGAGAAACTCAACCCCACCCAGGTCAAGATCGTGGTGGACGTCCCGTTCGCGGAACTGAAGCCGTTCATCGACCAGACCTACACCTCGCTCGCCAACCAGATCCAGGTCCCCGGCTTCCGCCGCGGCAAGGTTCCGGCGCGGCTGATCGAGCAGCGCGTGGGCTTCGACTTCGTCGTCGAGAACGCGCTCAACGAGGGCCTGAACACCTTCTTCCAGCAGGCGCTGGCGGAGAACGAGATCACCCCGCTGACCCAGCCCCAGGTCGAGGTCCTCGCCAAGCCGGACGAGACGGACCGCGAGGCCGACGTCAAGGTCGAGATCGACGTGGCCGTGCGCCCCGAGATCGAGCTGCCCGACTACAAGGGCCTCGAGGTCGAGGTGGAGGCCCGCGAGGCCTCCGCCGAGGACGAGCAGAAGGCCCTCGACGAGCTGCGCGGGCGCTTCGGCACCCTCAAGACCGTGGACCGTCCCGCCGTCGAGGGCGACTTCGTCACCCTCGACCTGCAGGCCCTGGTCGACGGCGAGGAGGTCGACGCCGCCAACGACCTGTCCTACCAGGTGGGCGCCGGCACGATGCTCGAGGGCATGGACGAGGCCATCACCGGTCTGTCCGCCGACGAGGACGCCACCTTCGAGACCAAGCTCGCCGGCGGCGAGCACAGCGGCGAGGACGCCGTGGTCAAGGTCAAGGTCACCGCCGTCAAGGAGCGCGAGCTGCCCGAGGCCGACGACGAGTTCGCCCAGCTGGCCTCCGAGTTCGACACCATCGAGGAGCTCAAGGAGGACCTGAAGAAGCAGGCCGCCGAGGGCACCGTGGTGGAGCAGGGCGTCGAGGCCCGCGACAAGGTCCTGGAGAAGCTGCTGGCCCTCGTGGAGATCCCCGTGCCGCAGGCCGTGATCGACGAGCAGATCGCCCAGCACTTCGACAACCCGCAGGCCGAGGCGGACCACGACACCGCGGACCACCGGGCCGAGGTGCAGAAGAACGCCGAGGACGCGTTCCGCAACGAGATCGTGCTGGACGCGGTCGCCGAGGCCGAGGAGATCGGCGTCGAGCAGTCCGAGCTGATCGACTACATCATCAACATGTCCCAGCAGTACGGCATGGACCCGAACCAGTTCGCCCAGCTGCTCGACTCCTCGGGCCAGGCCGGTCTGATGGTGGGGGAGGTGCGCCGCCGCAAGGCCCTGGCCAAGGTGCTGGAGTACGCGACGGTCACCGACACCGAGGGCAACACGGTGGACCTCTCCGAGTTCGTGCGCCCGCAGGGCGAGGAGCAGGCGGGGGAGCCCGCCGAGGAGGTCGAGCCCGAGGAGACCACCGCGGCCCCGGCCCCCGGCACCGAGGAGGAGTCCGCCGACTCGCCCGAGTCCGCGGAGTCCGCCGACTCCCCGGAGTCGGCCGACTCGGCGGACTCCCCGGACTCCGCCAAGTGACGTCCTGACGCCGCTCCCGACGACGCCGCCGTCCCGCCCGGGACGGCGGCGTCATCGTCTGCGGGGGGCACGCCCTCCGACCATGCGCCATCAGCGAACAACCCGGACGGGGACCGGCCGGGACCCGGGGCGGGCACTAGTGTTCTGTTCAGAGATCACCGGACCACACGGACGAAAGAGGCACTGTTACATGACCTCCGCTCACGAGTCGCCGTTCGGCTCGACCCACGCAACCTCCACCGGCCCGCGCCTGCAGGGCGGCGGCCCCATGGGCGGCCAGGACGACTACGTCTACAACCGGCTGCTCAAGGAGCGCATCATCTGGCTGGGCTCCGAGGTGCGCGACGACAACGCGAACCTCATCTGCTCGCAGATGCTGCTGCTCTCGGCCGAGGACCCCCAGGCGGACATCTTCCTGTACATCAACTCCCCGGGCGGCTCCGTCACCGCGGGCATGGCGATCTACGACACCATGCAGCTCATCCCGAACGACGTGGTGACCGTGGCCACCGGCCTGGCCGCGTCGATGGGCCAGTTTCTGCTGTCCTCGGGCACCAAGGGCAAGCGCTACTCCACCCCGAACGCCCGGATCCTCATGCACCAGCCCTCCGGCGGCATGGGCGGCACCGCCTCGGACATCCGGGTGCAGGCCGAGCTGATCCTGTCGATGAAGCAGCGCCTCGCGGAGCTCACCGCCGAGCAGACCGGCCAGTCCCTGGAGACGATCCTCCGGGACAACGACCGCGACAACTGGTTCGACGCCCAGCGCGGCCTCGAGTACGGCTTCTTCGACCACATCGCCAGCTCGGCCGGCTCCATGACCGGCGGCGGCGGGACCATGAAGGACCAGGAGTAGGACCTCGGCGGTCCCACCACGTCATCAGGCACGCTCTTCCAGACCTCCGAGGAACTCAACCATGACCTTCACCCACGGACCTTCGTCCACGGCCGGTTCCGCGGCCGCCCTGCCCACCAGCCGCTACGTGCTCCCGGACTTCGAGGAGCGCACCCCCTACGGGTACCGCCGGCAGAACCCCTATACCAAGCTGTTCGAGGACCGGATCATCTTCCTGGGCGTCCAGGTCGACGACGCCTCGGCCGACGACGTCATGGCGCAGCTGCTCGTGCTCGAGGCGCAGGACGCCGACCGGGACATCACGATGTACATCAACTCCCCGGGCGGGTCGTTCACCGCGATGACCGCGATCTACGACACCATGCAGTTCATCCGCCCCGAGGTCCAGACGGTGTGCCTCGGACAGGCCGCGTCCGCGGCGGCCGTCCTGCTCGCCGGCGGCACCCCCGGCAAGCGCCTGGCCCTGCCGAACGCCCGCGTGCTCATCCACCAGCCGGCCATGTCCGGTCAGGGCGGGGGCCAGGCCTCGGACATCGAGATCCAGGCCAACGAGATCATGCGCATGCGCGAGTGGCTGGAGGAGACCCTGGCCCTGCACTCCGGCAAGACCGCCGAGGAGGTCAACCGGGACATCGAGCGCGACAAGATCCTCACCGCGTCCGCCGCCAAGGAGTACGGGATCGTGGACCACGTCCTGGAGTCCCGGAAGATCCACAAGCCCGCGACCGTCACCTCCTGACCCGGGCGACCCGCCGCAGCCCACCCGCAGCGCCCCGGTGCGCCGCGACCCGACCGGTCGCGGCGCACCGGGGCGCCCTGGTGTTGGGGCGGGACCCGGTCCTCGCCTATCCTGGACGAGGATTCCCGTACCCCGACCAGAGGACTGTTTCATGGCGCGCATCGGCGAGACCGCGGATCTGCTCAAGTGCTCCTTCTGCGGCAAGAGCCAGAAGCAGGTCCGCAAGCTCATCGCGGGCCCGCGCGTCTACATCTGCGACGAGTGCATCGAGCTGTGCAACGAGATCATCGAGGAGGAGCTGAGCGAGGTCAAGGACCTCGAGCAGCAGGAGCTCCCCACGCCCCACGAGATCTACCAGCACCTCCACCAGTACGTGATCGGCCAGGAGACCGCCAAGCGGGCGCTGGCCGTGGCCGTGTACAACCACTACAAGCGGGTCCGGGCCGGCGAGAACGGCAAGCCCCTGTCCCTGGCCACGGCGGCCGGTGACGAGGACGTCGAGATCGCCAAGTCCAACATCCTGCTGGTCGGCCCCACCGGCTCCGGCAAGACGTACCTGGCCCAGTCCCTGGCCCGCAAGCTCGACGTGCCCTTCGCGGTGGCGGACGCCACGTCCCTCACGGAGGCCGGCTACGTCGGCGAGGACGTCGAGAACATCCTGCTCAAGCTCATCCAGGCGGCGGACTACGACGTCAAGCGGGCCGAGACGGGGATCATCTACATCGACGAGATCGACAAGATCTCCCGCAAGTCCGAGAACCCCTCGATCACCCGCGACGTCTCCGGCGAGGGCGTGCAGCAGGCGCTGCTGAAGATCCTCGAGGGCACCGTGGCCTCGGTGCCCCCGCAGGGCGGGCGCAAGCACCCGCAGCAGGAGTTCATCCAGATCGACACCACCAACGTGCTGTTCGTCGTGGCCGGCGCCTTCGCCGGGCTCGAGGACATCGTGGACTCCCGGGCGGGCCGGACGAGCATCGGCTTCGGCGCGGAGCTGAAGCAGAGCGGGCCGCGCCACGAGGTGATGGCCGACGTCATGCCGGAGGACCTGCTGAAGTTCGGCCTGATCCCCGAGCTGATCGGCCGTCTGGCCGTGGTGACCACGCTGCGCGAGCTGTCGGTGGCCGACCTCACCCGCATCCTCACCGAGCCGCGCAACGCGCTCGTGAAGCAGTACAAGAAGATGTTCCAGCTGGACGGCGTCGAGCTGACGTTCGACCCCGAGGCGCTGACCGCCGTCGCCGAGCTCGCGATCCAGCGGGGCACGGGCGCCCGCGGGCTGCGCGCCATCCTCGAGGACGTGCTCCAGCCCGTCATGTTCGAGCTCCCCAGCCGGGAGGACATCGCCGCCGTGCTGGTCACCGCCGAGGCCGTGGCCAAGCAGGCCGAGCCGGAGATCATCACCCACGAGATGATCCGCGAGGAGCAGAACCGGAACAAAACAGCCTGAGCCGTGGCTTCTACCCGGTGAAGCGTCCGCCACTCCCGGCGGACGCCCGCACGAGAGGAAGCTGATGACGGACAAGGTGGAGTTCTGGTTCGACCCCCTGTGCCCCTGGGCCTGGATGACCTCGCGGTGGATGGAGGAGGTCGAGCGGTTGCGCGACGTCGAGGTGCACTGGCGGATCATCTCGCTGGGCATCCTCAACGAGGAGAACCCCGGCAACCACCACCACGGCCACGAGGAGTCGATGTGGCTCGTGCGCGTGGTCGAGGCCGCGGCCCGTGCCCACGGTGACGAGTACAACAAGAGGCTCTACGACGCCATGGGCACGCGGCGCCACCCCGGGGGGATCGAGGACCTGGAGCGGATCATCACCGAGTCCCTCGAGGAGGTCGGCCTGCCCGCGGAGCTCGCCGCGGCCCGGCACGCCACCGAGTTCGACGACGCGCTGCGGGCCTCCACGGAGGCCGCCCAGGCGGTCGCCGGCGAGGACATCGGCACGCCCTGCATCTCCGTCAACGGCGTGGGCTTCTTCGGCCCGGTCTTCACGCCGGCGCCCCGGGGCGAGGACGCCGCCCGGGTCTGGGACGGCTGCCTGGCCCTGGTCTCCCACCACGGGTTCTACGAGCTCAAGCGCGGTCGTAACGAGGGCCCGATCTTCGACTGAGCAGCGACCCGGACCGACCCGGGTCCCGGACAGCACGAGGGCCCGGCCGCCGCGGCGGCCGGGCCCTCGTGCTGCGCACCGGGGACGGCGCTACCGGGCCGGCTCCTCCGCGGGGACCAGCTCGACGTCGCGCACGGCGAGGCCCTCGGGCCCGGCGACGAGCACGAGCTCGGCGGCGTTGCCCGCGGCCTTGAGGTCGCCCAGGCCCGCCTCGAGGCGGGCGACGTCCTCGGAGGCGGCCGTGATGGTCGCCGAGCGCACCTCGGTGCGCTGCTTGACCTTGGCCTCGGACTTGGCCTTGCGCAGCCCCGAGAGGGCCTCGCCCACGGTCGTGAGCACCTCCGGGTCGGCGTCGGTCACGGCGTCCGCGAAGCCCTCGACGCCCGGCCACGAGGCCCGGTGCACGGAGCCGGTGCGCCACCAGGACCAGACCTCGTCCGTGGCGAACGGCAGGACGGGGGCGAACAGGCGCAGCAGCGCGTCGAGGGTCGTGGCGAGCGCGGCGTGCACGGACGCCTGCGCGGCCGCCCCGCGGGCCCCGTAGGCCCGGTCCTTCACGAGCTCGACGTAGTCGTCGGTGAAGGTCCAGAAGAACTGCTCGGTGAGCTGCAGGGCCCGGGCGTACTCGTAGTCCCGGAACGCCTGGCCGGCGCGCTCCACGACCGTGGCCAGCTGGGCGAGCAGCGCACGGTCCACCGCGTCGGTCACGACGTCCGCGGACGCCCCGGCGCCGAGCACGGAGGCCTCGGTGACGCCCTGGGCGAGGACGAACTTCGAGGCGTTGAGCAGCTTGATGGCCAGCCGGCGGCCGATCTTCATCTGCCCCTCGTCGTAGGCGGTGTCCGCGCCCAGGCGGGCGGAGGCGGCCCAGTAGCGCACCGCGTCGGCCCCGTAGTTCTCGAGCACCTCGGTGGGGACCACCACGTTGCCCTTGGACTTGGACATCTTCTTGCGGTCCGGGTCGAGGATCCACCCGGAGAGCGCGGTGTTGGTCCAGGGCACCGTGCCGGCCAGCGACTCGGAGCGCACCACCGTGGAGAACAGCCAGGTGCGGATGATGTCGTGGCCCTGGGGCCGGAGGTCCATCGGGAAGGTGTTGGCGTGCAGCCGCTCGTCGAACGCCCAGCCGGTGGCGATCTGGGGGGACAGCGAGGACGTCGCCCAGGTGTCGAGCACGTCCGGGTCGCCGGTGAAGCCGTGCGGCTGATCCCGCTGGGTCTCGTCGAAGCCGGGGGCCGGGTCGGCGGCCGGGTCCACGGGCAGCTGGTCGAGGGCGGGCAGGACGGGGTCGTCGTAGTCCGGGTTGCCGTCGCCGTCGAGCCGGTACCAGACCGGGAAGGGCACCCCGAAGAAGCGCTGGCGGGAGATCAGCCAGTCGCCGTGCAGGCCCTCGATCCAGTTCTCGTACCGGGACCGCATGAACGCGGGGTGCCAGGCCATCTCACGCCCGCGCCCGATGAGCGCCTCGCGCCGGTCGGCGTCGCGGCCGCCGTTGCGGATGTACCACTGGCGGGAGGTGACGACCTCGAGCGGCTTGTCGCCCTTCTCGTAGAAGTTCACCGGGTGCATGACCTTCCGGGGCTCGCCCACCAGGTCCCCGGACTCCCGGAGCATCTCCACGACGGCCTGCTGCGCCGAGAACACGGTCTTCCCCGCGACCTCGGCGTAGCGCTCGGCCGGGGCGCCGGCGGCGATCCACTCGGGCGTCTCGCTCGCGAAGCGGCCGTCACGGCCGATCAGCGCCCGGGTCGGGAGGTCCAGCTCCCGCCACCACGTCACGTCGGTGAGGTCGCCGAAGGTGCAGATCATGGCGATCCCGGAGCCCTTGTCCGGCTTGGCCAGCGGGTGCGCCCGCACCTCGACCTCGACGTCGAACAGGGGGGAGCGCACCGTGGTGCCGAACAGCGGCTGGTAGCGCTCGTCGTCCGGGTGGGCCACGAGGGCCACGCACGCGGGCAGCAGCTCGGGGCGGGTGGTCTCGATGTGCACCGGCTCGCCGTCGGGACGGTGGAAGGCGACCCGGTGGTAGGTGCCCTCCCGCTCCCGGTCCTCAAGCTCGGCCTGGGCCACGGCGGTGCGGAAGGTGACGTCCCACAGGGTGGGGGCCTCGGCCATGTAGGCGTTGCCGGCCGCGAGGTCCTGGAGGAAGGCGCGCTGGGAGACGGCCCGGGAGCGGGCGTCGATGGTGCGGTAGGTGCGGGTCCAGTCCACGGACAGGCCCAGGGTGGAGAACAGCTGCTCGAAGACCTTCTCGTCCTCGACCGCCAGCTCCTCGCAGAGCTCGATGAAGTTCTTGCGGGAGACCACGTCCCAGTCGCGCTGGTTCTTCGCGGGCTTCTCCGGCGGGCGGTAGCCCTCGACGTAGGGCCTCGTGGGGTCGCAGCGCACGCCGTAGTAGTTCTGCACGCGGCGCTCGGTGGGCAGGCCGTTGTCGTCCCAGCCCAGCGGGTAGAAGACGTTCTTGCCGCTCATCCGCTGGAAGCGGGCGATCACGTCCGTCTGCGTGTAGGAGAACATGTGGCCGACGTGCAGGGAGCCCGAGGCGGTCGGCGGGGGAGTGTCGATCGAGTAGACCTGCTCGCGCGTGGTGTCCTCGTCGAAGGCGAAGGTGCCCTCCTCACGCCACCTGCGCGCGTACTTCTGCTCCAGGCCCTCCAGCGCGGGCTTGTCGGGAACGGTCACGGGCGTGGTCTCGGGCGTGGTCTCCGGTGCGGTCCCGGGCGTGTCTGTGCCCTGCGTGTTGTCAGCCATGCCGACCAGTCTCTCACGAGCCCCGGCGCGCGCCCCGACGCCCCGGTGCTTGGGCGGCGCCGGGCGCCCGGCTAGCGTGGGGCTCATGACCGATCAGCAGAGCCCCACCACGCACACCGGCAGGGTCGCCGTCGTCACCGGCGCGTCGACCGGCATCGGGCAGGCCACCGCGCGCGAGCTGCGCCGGTCCGGCTGGACCGTCTACGCGGTGGCCCGCCGCGCCGAACGGCTCGAGGCCCTGGCCCGCGAGACGGGGGCCGTGCCCGCGCCGTGCGACATCACCTCGGACGCCGACGTCGAGGCCCTCCGGGACCAGGTGCTGGAGGAGCAGGGCCGCGTGGACGCGCTGCTCAACATCTCCGGCGGCGCCCGCGGCACGGACCGCGTGGCCGAGGCCAGCACCGAGGACTGGGAGTGGATGTACCAGGTCAACGTGCTCGGCACGATGCGCCTGACCCGCGCCTTCCTCCCGGCGCTGCGCGCGAACGGCGAGGGCACCGTCCTGAACCTCACGTCCCTCGCCGCGCACCGGGCCTACGAGGGCGGCGGCGGCTACAACGCCGCGAAGTTCGCCGAGCGGGCCATGACGGAGGCGCTGCGGCTCGAGGAGGCCGAGCACAACGTGCGCGTCGTCGAGATCGCCCCGGGCCTCGTGCACACCCCGGAGTTCTCCCTCAACCGTCTCGGCGGGGACCAGGAGGCCGCGGAGAAGGTCTACGCGGGCGTGGACAAGCCCCTCACCTCAGAGGACGTCGCCCAGGTGTGCGCCTTCGCGGTGAACCTGCCCCACCACGTGGACCTCGACACCGTGACCATCAAGCCGGTCGCCCAGGCGGCCCCGCACAAGCTGATCCGCGGCCGGTAGCCCTCCCCGCGACCTCGGCGAAGTCGCCGGTGGGTTAAGATGGGGGCAGTCATCACGGCGTCGATCCGGCCATCACCGGGGAGTCTTCGGAAGAACAGGCCCGCCCCGCCCCGGGGCGCGCCCCAGTAGAACCGAACGGGTAAGCCCGTCACAGCAGTCGACGAGCGGCGGCCCGCGTCCCCCAGGGGACCGGGGCGCAAGCGAGGTGGTACCGCGTTCCGCCCCGGGCGACCGGCCGGCAGCGTCCTTGCACCCTGACCCGCACGAGCAGCACCGACGTCAGAACGAGGATGGACCCCGTGTCAGACCAGCCCGTCTACCCCAAGGCGACCACCGACCCCGCGGCCCGGGGCGTGCCCGCGGCGCCCGCGTTCCCGGCCGTGGAGGAGCGCGTCCTCGCCTATTGGGCGCAGGACCGCACGTTCCAGGCCAGCGTGGACCAGCGCGACCCCGGCCGGGACGGCTCCAACGAGTTCGTCTTCTACGACGGCCCGCCCTTCGCCAACGGACTGCCGCACTACGGGCACCTCCTCACGGGCTACGTCAAGGACCTCGTGGCCCGCTACCAGACCCAGCGGGGCCGCCGGGTGGAGCGCCGCTTCGGCTGGGACACCCACGGCCTGCCCGCCGAGCTCGAGGCGATGAAGCAGCTCGGGATGGCCGACAAGCAGGAGATCGAGCGGATGGGCGTCGCGGCGTTCAACGACGCCTGCCGGTCCTCCGTGATGAAGTACGCCTCCGAGTGGCAGGACTACGTCACCCGCCAGGCCCGGTGGGTCGACTTCGACAACGACTACAAGACCCTCAACCCGGACTACATGGAGTCCGTGATCGCCGCGTTCAAGGCGCTCGACGACAAGGGCCTCGTCTACTCCGGCTACCGCGTCCTCCCTTACTGCTGGAAGGACGAGACCCCGCTGTCCAACCACGAGCTGCGGATGGACGACGACGTCTACCAGGACCGCCAGGACCAGACGGTGACCGTCACCTTCCCCGTGCTCGACGACGCCTCCTGGGCGGTCCGGCCCGAACTGGCCGCCGAGCTCGCCGGGGTGGAGGCCCTCGCCTGGACCACCACGCCCTGGACGCTGCCGACCAACCAGGCGATCGCCGTGGGCCCCGAGATCGTCTACGCCGTGGTCCCCGGCGCCGGCGAGCTCGAGGGCCGGCGCTTCCTGGTCGCCGAAGAGCTGCTGGGCGCCTACGCGAAGGACCTCGGCTGGGGCGAGGCCGAGGACCCGGCGGCGGCCGCGGCCGCGGCGGTGACCGCCCGGCACCGCGGGGCCGACCTCGAGGGGCTGCGCTACCAGCGGCTGTGGGACTACTTCGCGGACGCCGAGCGCTTCGGCACGGGCACGTCCTGGCAGTTCGTCGTGGCCGACTACGTCACCACCACCGACGGCACCGGGCTCGTGCACCAGGCGCCCGCCTACGGCGAGGACGACCAGAACGTCTGCGCCCGCTACGACATCCCCGTGGTGCTCTCCCTCGACGAGTCCGGGGTGTTCTACCGGCTCTTCGAGGACGAGCGGCTCGCCCCCGGCGCGCCCCTGGCCGGGATCGCCGGGCGCAACGTCTTCGACAAGGACGTGGCCCGCACGGTGGTCCGGGACCTCAGGGCCCAGGGCCGGCTGGTCCGGGAGGCCAGCTACGAGCACCCGTACCCGCACTGCTGGCGCTGCCGGAACCCGCTCATCTACCGCGCGGTGTCCTCCTGGTTCGTGGAGGTCACCCGGATCAAGGAGCGGATGGTCGAGCTCAACCAGCAGATCACCTGGATCCCGGAGAACGTCAAGGACGGCCAGTTCGGCAAGTGGCTGGAGAACGCCCGCGACTGGTCGATCTCCCGCAACCGGTACTGGGGCACGCCCATCCCGGTGTGGGAGTCCGACGACCCCGAGCACCCGCGCCGCGACGTCTACGGGTCCCTCGCCGAGCTGGAGGCCGACTTCGGCCGGCTGCCCGTCAACGACCGGGGCGAGGTCGACCTGCACCGGCCCTGGATCGACGAGCTGACCCGCCCGAACCCCGACGACCCGACGGGCGCCGCCACGATGCGCCGCGTGCCCGAGGTGCTGGACGTGTGGTTCGACTCCGGGTCGATGCCGTACGCCCAGGTGCACTACCCCATGGAGAACCGGGAGTGGTTCGAGACCCACAACCCGGGCGACTTCATCGTGGAGTACATCGGCCAGACCCGCGGCTGGTTCTACACGCTGCACATCCTGGCGACCGCGCTGTTCGACCGGCCCGCGTTCCGCAACGTCATCAGCCACGGCATCGTGCTGGGCTCGGACGGGCAGAAGATGTCGAAGTCCCTGCGCAACTACCCGGACGTCAACGAGGTCCTGGACCGGGACGGCGCGGACGCGATGCGCTGGTTCCTGATGTCCAGCCCCATCCTGCGCGGCGGGAACCTGGTGGTCACGGAGCAGAGCATCCGCGACGGCGTGCGCCAGATGATGCTGCCGCTGTGGAACGTCTACCACTTCTTCGGCCTCTACACGAACGCCGCGAACGGCGGCGCCGGCTACGAGGCCCGGACCCGCCACGACTCGGAGCACGTGATGGACCGCTTCGTGCTGGCCGCCACCGGCCGGCTCGTGACGGACGTCCAGGACGCCTTCGACCGCTACGACGTCTCCGGGGCCGCGGAGCGCCTGCGCTCCTACATGGACACCCTGACCAACTGGTACGTGCGCCGCTCCCGGGACCGGTTCTTCGACGAGGACACCGTCGCCTTCGACGTGCTGTACACCTGCCTGGAGACCGTCTGCCGGGTGGCCGCCCCGCTGCTGCCCCTGGTCGCGGAGGAGATCTGGCGCGGGCTGACCGCCGGGCGCTCCGTGCACCTGACCGACTGGCCGGACGCCTCGCTGTTCCCCGCCGAGGCCGACCTTGTGGCGCGCATGGAGACGACCCGCACGATCTGCTCCAACGGCTCCGCCCTGCGCAAGGCCCACCAGCTGCGCGTGCGCCAGCCGCTGGCCGGGATGACCGTGGTGGTGCCCGGGGGAGACGAGCTCGCGGGCACCTTCGAGCGCATCGTCGCGGACGAGCTGAACCTCAAGTCGGTGACCCTGCTCGACGCCGGCCAGGCCTCCGCGGAGCAGTTCGGCATCTCCCAGCAGCTCAAGGTCAACGCCCGCGCCGCGGGACCCCGCCTGGGCAAGGGCGTGCAGGCCGTGATCAAGGCCGCGAAGTCCGGGGACTGGAGCACGGCCGAGGACGGCACCGTCACCGCCGGCGGAACGGCGCTGCAGGAGGGCGAGTACGAGCTCGAGACCGTCGTGGCGCAGGACGCCGCGGCCGGGTCCCGCGCCGTGGCGGTCCTGCCCGGCGGCGGCTTCCTTGTCCTCGACACCGAGCTCACCCCCGAGCTCGAGGCCGAGGGCACCGCCCGGGACATGGTCCGGGCGATCCAGCAGGCCCGCAAGGACGCCGCCCTCCAGGTCTCCGACCGGATCCGCACCGTCGTCACCGCCGACGAGCGGACGGTCGCCGCCCTCGAGGCCAACCGCGGGCTCGTGGCCGGCGAGACGCTCTCCGCCGAGCTCGAGCTGCGCGTGGGCGAACCGGCCGTGGCCGTGTCCGTCGTGGGCGCCCCGACCGGGGCCTCCGCCGGCACCTCCGCCGGCACCTCCGCCGGCAACGGGGCGGTGCGGGCGTGAGCGCCCCCTTCGCCGGGACCGGTGGGGCGGGGACCGTCGAGGAGGTCTACGCCCGGCTGCTCGAGCGCGCCCCCGAGAACCGGATGGCCCCGCGCCTGGACGCGATGCGCCGGACCATGGAGGTCCTGGGGGAGCCGCAGCGCGCCGCCCCGGTGATCCACCTGACCGGCACGAACGGCAAGACCTCGACCGCCCGGATGGTGGAGGCCCTGCTGCTCGCCCACGACCTGCGGGTGGGCCGCTACACCAGCCCCCACCTCTCCCGGGTCACCGAGCGGATCAGCGTGGACGGCGCGCCCGTCGACGACGAGACCTTCGTGCGCGTCTTCGGCGAGATCGCCCCGTACCTGGGCTTCGTGGACGCCGAGCTGGCCGAGCGGGGGGAGCCCCGGCTCAGCTACTTCGAGACCGTCACGGCGCTCGCGTTCGCCGTCTTCGCGGACGCGCCGGTCGACGTCGTCGTCCTCGAGGTGGGCATCGGCGGCTCCTGGGACGCCACGAACGTGGCGGACGCCGCGGTGTCCGTGGTCACCCCGATCGACCTCGACCACACGGACCTGCTCGGCGACACGCTCGGGGAGATAGCCACCGAGAAGGCCGGGATCCTCAAGCCGGGCGGGTTCCTCGTCTCCGCCGCGCAGGACCCGGAGGCCGCCGAGGTGCTCCTCGCCCGGGCCCGGGAGCTCGGCGTCCCGTTCCGCTTCGGCGGCGTGGAGTTCGGCGTGGAGGCCCGCGCCACGGCCGTGGGCGGTCAGGTGCTCACGCTCCAGGGCCTGGCCGGGCGGTACCCCGAGGTCCTGCTGCCGCTGTTCGGCGCCCACCAGGCGGAGAACGCGGCCCTGGCCCTCGCCGCCGTGGAGGCCTTCCTGGGCGGCGGGGAGAAGGAGCTCAACCCCGAGCTGGTCCGCACCGGGCTGGGCGCCGTCGAGTCCCCGGGACGCCTGGAGCTGGCCCGCAAGGCGCCCCCGGTGGTCCTCGACGCCGCGCACAACCCGCACGGGCTCACGGCCGCGGCGGCCGCCCTCAAGGAGGCCTTCACGTTCGGGAAGCTCAACCTCGTGGTGGGGATGCTCCGGGAGAAGGACGCCGAGGCGATGCTGCGGGTCCTGCTCGACGAGTACGAGGAGTTCCACACCGAGTTCTGGTTCACCCGGTCCTCCTCGCCCCGGGCGGTCGACCCGCAGGAGCTCGTGGAGCTCGCCGTGGACCTCGGCTTCCCGGAGGACGTGGTCCACGCCGTCCCGCAGCTCGACGACGCGATGACCGAGGCCGTCCAGGACGCCGCCGCCCGCCCGGAGTTCGACGGCGCCGTGCTGGTCACGGGCTCGATCACCGTGGTCGGCGAGGCCCGCACGCTGCTGGGGCTGTGACCGTGCCCCGCGCCCCGCACCGACCGCACCCCCCGCAGGAGAGGACCCGTCCCACGTGGCACGCATGACCAGAGCCCAGCGCGACCGGAGCCCCGGGCAGCCCCGGCCGCGGCGCTCGATCCGCACGATGTTCGCCTCCTCGGTGCTGGTCATGGAGGCGTTCATCGCGTTCTTCGCGGCCCTCACCGCCTACGGTGTCCTCGGCCGGGAGCTCGGGGACGGGGCCCGGACGGCGATCCTGGCCGGCGGGACCGCGCTCGCGCTGCTCCTGGGGCTGGCCCCCGCCGTGCTGGGCCGGCCCTGGGGGTACACGGTCGGCTGGGTCCTGCAGGCCGTGTTCCTGGCCACCGGCTTCGTGCTGCCCACGATGTTCTTCGTGGGCGGACTGTCCGTGCTCGCCTGGTGGTACGCCGTGCGCACCGGGGCGCGGCTGGACCGGGAGAACGCCGCTCGCGACGCCGCCCAGGCGCAGTGGGAGCGGGAGCACCCGGACGGCTAGGCTGGGCACCGACATCCTGGACCCGCACCTCGGAAGGACCCCCATGACCACGGAACGCACCCTCGTCCTCGTCAAGCCCGACGGCGTGGCCCGCGGCCTCACCGGCGAGGTGCTCGCCCGGATCGAGGCGAAGGGCTACCGCCTCGTCGACCTGCGCCTGCTGCACGCGGAGCGCTCCGTGCTGGAGCAGCACTACGCCGAACACCAGGGGAAGCCGTTCTACGAGCCGCTCGTCGAGTTCATGCTGAGCGGTCCGGTCGTGGCCGCCGTCGTCGAGGGCCACCGGGTGATCGAGGGCTTCCGGTCCCTGGCCGGGACCACCGAGCCGACCACCGCCGCGCCGGGCACGATCCGCGGCGACCTCGGCCGGGACTGGGGCGAGAAGGTCCAGCAGAACATCGTGCACGGCTCCGACTCCCCGGAGTCCGCCGAGCGTGAGATCGGCATCTGGTTCGCCTGAGCCCTGCGCCCGCCGGACCCCGGTGCGCACCGACGACGACGGCCTCCGCCCAGCACGGGCGGAGGCCGTTCGTCGTCGGTGCCGTGCCGCGTCCGGCGGAGCCGCACGGCACCGGGCGGGCTCAGGCCGGGAAGATGACCCCGGCGAACCGGACCAGGACGGTCCCGAAGAGCAGCACGAGCAGGGCGGCGGAGACGAACCACGCCCACTGCTCGGCGCCGCGCGCCACGCCGGCCGGCGCCGGCAGCACCCCGCCGCGCAGGTTGCGGGTCGTGGTGTGCACCAGCAGGACGGTCTGCATCACCCACACGAGCATGCAGTACAGGCACAGGGCGTTGATCTCGAAGGTGGTCTGCCACCACAGCCACAGCACGAAGACCCAGCCGAGGGTCACCCCGATCTGCAGCCCCCACCAGTACCAGGCGGCGAACCGCGCACCCGCCAGCACCGCGAGCGCCACGGCCACGACGACCGCGTAGGCGACGATGCCGATAAAGGGGTTGGGGAAGCCGAAGGCCTCCGCCTGGGGCGTGCGCATGACGGTGCCGCAGGACAGCCACGAGTTGATGTCGCAGCTGGTGCGGTGGCCGGCGTCGAGGAAGAGCTGGAGCCGCTCGTACACCAGCGTGGCGGCGCCGTAGAAGCCCAGGAGCCCGGTCACGAGGGCCACGAGGCCCCAGCGCCGGTCGGCGCGGGCGTCCGGGCCGCGGGACACGGCGGGGGAGTCGTCGAGGCGGGGCGGAGTGGAAGTCACACGCCGATCCTAGGCGATGCCCCCTGATGCTCCCCGGGGGCTCTCCCGGCCCCGTGCCCGCGGGTTGCGGGCCGTGACGGACCCAATCCGGCCCGCACCGGGGCGTCTGTGAGATACTGGCCACGGTCGAGCCCGCCCGTACGCGGGATCTCGGCCCAGTCGGACTTCGACCCCAGGTCGGCAGGACCCGCGGCTCTCATCGGATTGAGCGCGTCCGCCGCCGGCCCAAGACCGTTGCCCTCGTGAGCAGCGGCTCGAAGCCCCGGACTGGCTCGTTGCCGTCCCCGCCCGTTCGCGAGGTGTGCGGGACGCGACGGGTACGCACAGGACTTCTGGCCGCCGCGTGGACCCCCACCGGCGATACGCCGACCAAGCAGCTGCGGGGACCGGGTACGGACGGCGTACCGCGGCAGGAGCACAGCTGTATATGGATGCCGAACAGGTGAACCAGGCCGGGGCGCAGGACGCCCTGGACGCTGGTCAGCAGAACACATCGCACGACGCCCGCCGGGACCTCCCGGTGGCGGAGGCAACGGTGCAGGACACCGCCCCCGAGGTGCCGGGCCACGTGCCCGAGGAGCCGTCGGAGGACGCGCCGGCCGTGCCGGACACTGCCCCCGAGGTCTCGGGCCACGTGCTCGAGGAGCCGTCGGAGGACGCGCGTCCCGCGCCGGACACCGTCCCGGAGGCCGGACCCGACACGCCGGGCGAGGTCCCGGACGAGCCGGCGGAGGTTGCGCCGGCCACCGGCGAGCCGGTGGAGGCCGCGCTGTCCGCGCCGGCCACCGGCGACGCCGCGGGGACCGACACCCTCGACGTCGCGCCCGGGACCGCGGTCCCCGGCGACGAGCGCCCCGGTGCGGTGGCCGAGGAGGCCGCCGCGCCCGCGAACCCCGCGCCCGGCACGCCCGGTGCCGAGGAGGCCGCCGAGGGCGTCGAGCCCGCCGGCGAGACCGAGGACCTGGGCCCCGGGGCCCCGGCCGCCGACGCGCCGGACGGAGCCGGGCAGGACTCCGCCCCGTCCGCCGGGGACGATCGCGCGGACTCCGATGACGGCGCGGACACCGACGACGAGGACACCGACGACGACGGGGAGCCGCGCACGGCGCCGGCCGCCGCGGTGACGGCGACCTCGCTCATGTTCCACGCCCCGGACCTCGACGAGCTGCGCGAGGCCGCTCAGCAGCGCGCCGCCCGGCGCCGGGAGGCGCGGCGCCGCCAGCAGGAGGAGAACGCCTCCGCCGAGGACCCGGGCGACGGTCCCGAGGAGCCGGACACGGCGGAGCTCGCCGACGAGGGTGAGGAGGCCGGCCAGGGGACCGGCGGGAGCGCCACCAGCCGCCGCCGTCGGCGCCGCCGCCGCGGCGAGGTCGACATGGAGCTCGTGGGCGGCAGCGACGACGACCCGCCCAACACGGTGACCCGGGTCCGGGCGCCCCGCGCCGCGGAGACCGCCACGGTCGACGAGGTCGTGGCCGTGAAGGGCTCCACGCGGCTCGAGGCCAAGAAGCAGCGCCGGCGCGAGTCCCGCCAGACGGGCCGCCGCCGCCAGGTGATCACCGAGGCCGAGTTCCTGGCCCGCCGCGAGTCGGTCGAGCGGCAGATGCTGGTCCGGCAGAAGGACAACCGGATCCAGATCGGCGTCCTCGAGGACGGCGTCCTGGCCGAGCACTTCGTCTCGCACACCCAGCAGGACTCCCTGATCGGCAACGTCTACGTGGGCAAGGTGCAGAACGTGCTGCCGTCCATGGAGGCCGCGTTCATCGACATCGGCCGGGGCCGCAACGCCGTGCTCTACGCCGGCGAGGTCAACTGGGACGCGTCGCGGCTCGAGGGCGGGCCGCGCCGGATCGAGGTCGCGCTGAAGTCCGGGGACTCGGTCCTGGTGCAGGTCACCAAGGACCCGGTGGGGCACAAGGGCGCCCGGCTCACGAGCCAGATCTCCCTGCCCGGCCGGTACCTGGTCTACGTCCCGGGCGGGTCGATGACCGGGATCTCCCGGAAGCTGCCCGACGTGGAGCGCGCCCGGCTGAAGAAGATCCTCAAGGACCGTCTGCCGGACGGGGCGGGCGTCATCGTGCGCACCGCCGCCGAGGGGGCCTCCGAGCAGGAGCTCACCCACGACATCAACCGGCTGCGAGCCCAGTGGGAGCAGATCCAGGAGCGGGCCGGGTCGACCAGGACGCTCGCGCCCGAGATGCTCTACGCGGAGCCGGACCTCACGATCAAGACGGTGCGCGACGTCTTCAACGAGGACTTCACCACCATGGTCGTCCAGGGCGACGAGGCGTGGGACAACATCGAGGCGTACGTGACCTACGTCGCACCGGACCTGCTCGACCGGCTCAAGAAGTGGGACGAGGACGAGGACCTGTTCGTGAACTACCGCGTGGAGGAACAGATCCAGAAGGCACTCGAGCGCAAGGTCTTCCTGCCCTCGGGCGGCTCGCTCGTCATCGACCGCACCGAGGCGATGACGGTGGTCGACGTGAACACCGGCAAGTTCACCGGCTCCGGGGGCAACCTCGAGGAGACCGTCACCAAGAACAACCTGGAGGCGGCCGAGGAGATCGTCCGGCAGCTGCGGCTGCGGGACATCGGCGGGATCATCGTGATCGACTTCATCGACATGGTCCTGGAGTCCAACCGGGACCTCGTGCTGCGCCGGCTGGTGGAGTGCCTGGGCCGGGACCGCACCAAGCACCAGGTGGCGGAGGTGACCTCGCTGGGCCTCGTGCAGATGACCCGCAAGCGCATGGGCACCGGCCTGCTGGAGGTGTTCTCCGAGCCGTGCGAGCACTGCGCCGGCCGCGGCGTGGTGGTCCACGACCAGCCGCTCGAGGGCCGCTCCGGCGGCGTCACGAGCGAGTCCCGCGACCAGCGGCCGAACCGCACGGAGCGCAAGCGCGGCCGCGGGGGCCGCAGCGAGCAGCAGCCCGCCCGGACGGAGCAGCGCTCCGCCGAGGCCGATCCCGCGGAGAAGGCCAAGGCCGAGGCCGCGCGGACGGCGTTCGCGACGATCGCCGCCGCCACCCACCACGAGGAGGCGGCCGCGGACGAGCCGGAGCGCGCCGAGGAGGCCGCCCAGCCGGCGGAGTCCCGGCCCGAGGGCTCGGGGCGCTCCCGGAAGAAGCGCCGCGGCAAGCGCAGCCGCGGACGTGGCCAGGGCGGGGACACCGCCGCCGAGCAGCAGCCGGAGGAGGGGGAGGACACCGCCCCCGCCGCCCCGGAGCAGCTCCCCGCCGAGGGGGCGCCGGGCGAGCAGGGCTCGCGCCTGACCATCAACGGCGAGGTCATCGAGCTGCCGCAGGGCCACGCCGTGGTCGTCGAGCCCGCCGAGGCCCGGCCGCTGAGCCTGGACTCCCTCGCGGAGGTCTTCGGGCAGCGGGGACCGGACGCCGGCTCCGCCGCCCCGGAGGCCGCCGCCGAGGCGGTCACCGGTGCGGATGACGCCGCGGAGGGGGCCACCGCCGCGGCGGAGGCCCCGGCCCAGGAGAGCACGGCCCAGGAGAGCACGGCCCAGGAGAGCACGGCACAGGAGCGCACGGAGCGGCAGGCGCCCGCTCCCGCCGCGGCGGTCGCCGCGGAGCAGGCGGACGTCGAGCCCGTGCGGCCCCGGCGGCGCTCCCGGCGGGCCTCGGCCCCGGCGGCGCGGCCCGGCGAGGCCGAGGTGACCGCCGGCCGGGCGGCCGCCGCGGAGGGCGCCCGGCACGAGGCGAAGACCGTCGCCCAGCGCGCCCCGGAGGAGTCCTCCCGCCGGGCGCCGACCGTCGTCGGCGTCGGCGTCAAGGCCGAGGACCTCACCAGCGGCCGGCCCGCCGACCGGGGCTGACCCGCCCCGCCGAGCAGCACCACGGAGGACCCCGACCGGCACGGTCGGGGTCCTCCGTCGTCGCGGACCGTCACGGACCGTCCCGGCCTGCCCGCCCTCCGTGCGGCGGCGTACCGTGGTGCGCACCACAGCACACCCGGGGCCGCCGTCCCGTCCGCCGGGAGAGCGGCCGCCCGCTCCAGGGAGCATCGCCATGACCAGTGCAGACACCATCCGCACCACCGGCACGGAACTGTTCGTCCACCGGGATCCGTCGGCCGTGGACCGTCACTACACGGAGGACTTCGTCCAGCACTCGCCGCTCGCGCCGGACGGGCGCGAGGGTCTCAGGCAGTTCGTGCAGAGCATGCCCGAGGACTTCCGCGTGGACATGGTCCGGATGCTCGACGACCACGGGACGGTGGCCGTCCACTCGGTGTACGAAGGGCTCGGTCCGGAGCCGCTGGTCGGCTTCGACGTCTTCCGGGTGGAGGACGGACGGATCGCCGAGCACTGGGACGTCTTCGAGGCCCTGCGCACGGGCCCCGACGGCGCCCGCCCCCAGCTCGACGGTCCCGTCGCGGTCACGGACCACGAGCGGACGCAGGGCAACAAGCGCATCGCCGCCGAGTGGGTCGAGGCCGCCCTCGTCGGGGGCGACCGCCACGCCGTCCAGGACCACCTGAGCCCCCGGGGCTGCATCGAGCACACCGGCGGCACGCCGGACGGCCCGCAGCCCGCGTACCAGCGGCTGCGCCGCGTGGTCGGCGAGGGGAACTTCGTGCTGACCGTCGCGGAGGCCGTTCCCGGAGGGAACAGCGACGGGGGATCCACCGGAACGGTCGCCTGCTACGACCTCTGGCGCCTCGACGACGGCCGGATCGTGGAGCACTGGGGCGTCTCGCAGCCGGTGCCCGAGCGGATGGCGCACGCCAACGGCATGTTCTGATCCCGTGCGGGGTCCGTGCCGGCTCCCGCACGACGACTAGACTGGCAGGACACCAGACACGGGGTGCCGCACGAGCGGCTGAGAACACACCCGTCGAACCTGATCTAGCCAGTACTAGCGAAGGGATGTCGCAGATGCGCGATGCCGTACCCCCGTCCGACCGCACACCAGGACCCGGGAGGCCGCTGCCGCCGGACCCCGCGCTCGCCGAGGACGCCGCCGCGGCCCTGGCGGACCTGCGCGCCGCGGCGCCGCTGGTGCAGTGCATCACCAACGCCGTGGTCACCAACTTCACCGCCAACGTGCTGCTCGCCGTGGGCGCGTCCCCGGCGATGACCGACATCCAGGGCGAGGGCGGGGTCTTCGCGGAGCTCGCCGACGGCCTCCTCGTCAACACCGGCACGCCCACCGCCGAGCAGCGCGGCGCCGCCTATGAGGCCGTCGGGGCCCGGCGCCGCGCGGGCCGGGCCTGGGTCCTGGACCCGGTGGCGGTGGGTGCCCTGCCCGTGCGCACGGCGCTGGCCCGCGACCTGCTCGGGTTCGAGCCGGCGATCGTGCGCGGCAACGCCTCCGAGGTCATCGCCCTCGCCGGCGGCGCCGGCGGCCGCGGCACGGACGCGACCCACGGCGTCGACGCGGCCCGGGACGCCGCCGCTGCGCTCGCCGAGCGGGCCGGCTCGGCGGTGGCCGTGTCCGGGCCCGTGGACCTCGTGCGCTCCCCGGACGGCACGGTGGTCCGGGTGCCGCACGGCACGCCCCTGCTGACCCGCATCACCGGCGGCGGGTGCGCCCTGGGTGCCCTCATGGCGGCGTTCACCGCCGTGCGCACGGACCCGGCCGCCGCGGCGGTGGCCGCCACCACGGTGTACACCCTCGCGGCCGAGGACGCGGCCGCCGACTCCGCCGGGCCCGGCTCCTTCGCCGTGGCGCTGCTGGACCGGCTGCACGCCGTCACCCCGGAGGGGATCGCCGCCCGGGCGGAGCTCGTGCGCGAGGAGGTCGCCCGGTGAGCCCGAGCCTCGACCCCGCGGCCCTGTCCCTGCACCTGGTGACGGACACCGCCCTGAGCGCTCCCCGGGCGGTCCCGGACGTCGTGGCCGCCGCCGTGCGCGGCGGAGCCACCATGGTCCAGGTGCGGGAGAAGGACGCCCCGGTCCGCGAGCTCGTCGCCCTGCTGACGGCCGTCGCCGAGCGCGTGGGCCGGGAGGTGCCCGTGCTCGTGGACGACCGCGCCGACGTGTACCTCGCCGCCCGCGCGGCCGGCGCCCCCGTGGCCGGCGTGCACGTGGGCCAGTCGGACCTGCCCGTGGCGCTCGCCCGGGAGATCTGCGGCCCGCACGCCGTGCTCGGCCTCAGCGCCGCCACGGCGGAGGAGCTCGATGCTGCCGCCGCGCTGCCGGCCGGGACGGTCGACTACCTGGGCGTCGGGGCGGTGCGGGCGACCCGCACCAAGCCCGACCACCCCGAGCCGCTGGGCGTCGAGGGCTTCGCCCGCGCCGCGGCCCGCACGGCCCTGCCCTGCCTGGCCATCGGCGGGGTGCGGGTCGAGGACGCCCCCGGCCTGCGCGCCGCCGGCGCCGCGGGGCTGGCCGTGGTCTCCGGGATCTGCGCCGACCCGGACCCCGCCGCCGCGGCCGCTCGCTACCTGCGGGCCTTCACCGCCGTGCCCGCCGGGGAGGTGGCCCCGTGACCGCCCGCGTGCCCCGCGTCCTGGCCATCGCCGGCACCGACCCCACGGGCGGCGCCGGCCAGCACGCGGACCTCAAGTCGATCGCCGCGATGGGCGGCTACGGGATGAGCGCCGTCACCGCCGTCGTCGTCCAGAACACCGTGGGCGTGCGCGACATCCACGTCCCGCCGGTCGAGTTCCTCTCGGCACAGCTGGACGCGGTCGCCGAGGACGTCGAGATCGACGCCGTCAAGATCGGGATGCTCGGGTCCGTGCCGGTCATCGAGGCCGTCACCCGGTGGCTCGGGACCCACCGGCCGCCGGTCGTGGTCCTGGACCCCGTCATGGTCGCGACCTCCGGGGGCCGCCTGCTGGAGCGCGAGGCCGAGGACGCCCTGCGCGCGATGCTCGGCCTCGCCGACCTGATCACCCCGAACCTGCAGGAGCTCGCCGTGCTCGCCGGGGAGGACACGGCGTCGTCGTGGGACGAGGCCCTCGCGCAGGGCCACCGCGTGGCCCGCGCCCACGGCACCCTGGTGCTCGTCAAGGGCGGGCACCTCACGGGGGACCGGACGCCCGACGCGCTCGTGGGCCCGGACGCCCCCGAGCCCCTCGTGGCCTTCGACGGCGCCCGCGTGCCCACCGAGAACTCCCACGGCACCGGCTGCTCCCTCTCCTCGGCCCTGGCCACCCTCCAGGCCCGGCACGGGGACTGGCCCCGGAGCCTGCGGATCGCCCGGAACTGGCTGCGCGGGGCCCTCGAGGCCGCCGGGGACCTCGAGGTCGGCCACGGCAGCGGGCCCGTCCACCACTTCCACCACGTCCAGGACGCCCTCGAGAGCTGGGGCACGGCGCCGGAGCGGTTCACCGACGAGCTGTGGGAGGCCTCCGCGGCCGTGCGGCGGGAGATCGAGGAGCTGGAGTTCGTCCGCCTCCTCGGCGACGGCCGGCTCGAGCCGGACCGCTTCCTCGCCTACCTCGACCAGGACCTGCAGTACCTCGACGGCTACAGCCGGGCGCTGGCCCTGCTGGCCGCCAGGGCGCCCGACGAGGAGCAGCGGCTGTTCTTCGCCGCCGGCGCCGTGTCCTGCACCGAGACCGAGGCGCAGCTGCACCGGGCCCGGCTGCGGCACGCCGGGGACGGCGGAGCCCGGGCCGGCAGTGCCCGGGACGGCCTCGGCGAGGTGACGCGGCGCTACACCACGTTCCTGCTCGCGGCCACCGCCGCCGAGCCCTACCCGGTGGGCCTGGCCGCCGTGCTGCCGTGCTACTGGGTCTACGCGGACGTGGGCCGCCACCTGAACGAGCTCGCCGCGGCCGACGGGACCGACGGGCACCCCTACGCGGACTGGCTGGCCACGTACGCGGACGAGGGATTCCAGGAGGCCACCCGCACGGCCCGCCGGCTGCTCGACGACGCCGCCCGCGCGGCCCCTGCGGACGTCCGGGCGAGGATGCGGGAGGTGTTCCTGGAGGCCTGCGCGCTCGAGCGGGACTTCTTCGCCGCGCCGGTGGCGGAGCGCCGGTTGGCGGGCGCTGACCGGATCGAGTAGTCTTGATCTTCGGTGCCCTGCCGGTGCGCGCGTGTAAAAACTCGACACCCCACCTGGCGGCACATGCGGGTGCAGTTCCTGAATTGCGGCGAACCTGCGCTGACCTCGGCCTAGTCCCACGGGCCGGTCACCGTCAGCTCGTCTCAACGTCGTTGGTCCTGACAGGTATGCGCTCGACCCACACTGTTTACACATGACGTCGAGAGAAGTGAGTTCCCAAGTGGTGTACGCGATTGTCCGCGCTGGCGGCCGCCAGGAAAAGGTTTCCGTCGGAGACCTCGTTACCCTTGACCGCGTCGCCGGCGGAGCAGGCAGCACCATCGAGCTCCCTGCCCTGCTGCTGGTCGACGGGGACAAGATCACCTCGGATGCCCAGACCCTGGCGAGCGTCAAGGTCACGGCCGAGATCGTCGAGAACCTCCGCGGTCCCAAGATCTCCATCCAGAAGTTCAAGAACAAGACCGGCTACAAGAAGCGCCAGGGCTTCCGTGCCGAGCTGACCACCGTGAAGGTGACCGGCATCGACGCCTGACCGGCCCGGTCCCCGTCCAAACTCCACCAGCCAGTAAAGACCCGAAGGTAGGCACACCTCATGGCACACAAGAAGGGCGCGAGCTCCACTCGCAACGGTCGCGACTCCAACGCGCAGTACCTCGGCGTGAAGCGCTTCGGCGGCCAGACCGTCAACGCCGGCGAGATCCTCGTCCGGCAGCGCGGCACGCACTTCCACCCCGGCCTCAACGTCGGCCGCGGTGGCGACGACACCCTGTTCGCCCTGGCCGCCGGTCAGGTCGAGTTCGGCACCCGCCGGGGCCGCAAGGTCGTCAACATCCAGGCTGCCGCAGAGTAGTCCACAGGGCCGGCGCTGCCGGCCCCGGTGCGGGTCACGACCCGCACCACCCATGTTTGGTCTGTAGAGGGTGGGTGCGTCCAGCGCCCGCCCTCTACAGTCTTAACGTGGCCCGTCCGTTCTTGAACCAGAGGAGTTCCCCGTGGCCAGTTTCGTCGACCGCGTCGTCCTGCACGTCTCCGGCGGCTCCGGCGGGCACGGCTGCGTGTCCATCCGCCGCGAGAAGTTCAAGCCGCTCGGCGGGCCGGACGGCGGCAACGGGGGGGACGGCGGCAGCGTGGTGCTGCGCGTGGACGGCCAGACCACCACGCTGCTGAACTACCACCACGCCCCGCACCAGTCCGCCCCCAACGGCGGACCCGGAAAGGGCGACCTCCGCCACGGGCACAAGGGCGAGGACCTCGTGCTGTCCGTCCCCGACGGCACCGTGGTCAAGGACCAGGACGGCAACGTCCTGGCCGACCTCGTGGGCCAGGGCTCCGAGTTCGTGGCCGCCCCCGGCGGGCAGGGCGGGCTGGGCAACGCCGCGCTGGCCTCGGTCAAGCGGAAGGCCCCCGGCTTCGCGCTCCTCGGCACGCCGGGCTCGGCCCGGGACGTGGTCCTGGAGCTGAAGTCCATCGCCGACATCGCCCTGGTCGGCTACCCCTCCGCCGGCAAGTCCAGCCTGATCGCCGCGATCAGCGCCGCCCGCCCCAAGATCGCCGACTACCCGTTCACCACGCTCGTCCCGAACCTCGGCGTGGTGGAGGCCGGGGACGTGCGCTACACCGTGGCGGACGTCCCGGGCCTGATCCCCGGCGCCTCCGAGGGCAAGGGCCTGGGGCTGGAGTTCCTCCGCCACGTTGAGCGCTGCGCCGCGCTCGTGCACGTCCTCGACTGTGCGACCCTCGAGCCCGGGCGGGACCCGGTCTCCGACCTCGAGACGATCGAGGCGGAGCTCGCCGGCTACGCCGTCGACGGCGACCTCGACGGCGGCCAGGCGGTGCCGCTCAACGACCGGCCCCGGCTCGTGGTGCTGAACAAGATCGACGTCCTCGAGGCCCGGGAGCTCGCCGAGTTCGTGCGGCCCGAGCTCGAGTCCCGCGGCTACCGCGTGTTCGAGATCTCCACCGCCTCCCACGAGGGGCTGCGGCAGCTGACCTTCGCCATGGGCGAGGTCGTGCAGGAGGCCCGGGCGACCCGCCCCGCCCCGGCGGAGGCCCCGCGGGTCGTGCTGCGACCCAAGGGGGTGCGCGGACCCGAGTTCACCATCACCCGGGAGGAGCGCAACCTCGAGCCGCTGTGGCACGTGCGCGGCGACAAGCCCGACCGGTGGATCCTGCAGACCGACTTCAACAACGAGGAGGCCGTCGGCTACCTCGCCGACCGGCTCGCGAAGCTCGGTGTCGAGACGGAGCTGTTCAAGCAGGGCGCCCGGCCCGGCGACGCCGTGCTCATCGGCCCCGAGGACGACGGCGTGGTCTTCGACTGGGAGCCCACGATGGTCGGCGGCGCCGAGCTGCTGGCCGGGCCCCGCGGCACCGACCTGCGCTTCGCGGACATCGACCGTCCCACCCGCGAGCAGAAGCGCCAGCAGTACCAGGACCGCAAGGGCGCCAAGGCCGCCGCCCGCGCCGAGCTCGAGGCCGAGCGCTCCGCCGGGGTGTGGACCGAGTCGGTCGACGCCCGGCGCGGCGAGGCCCCGGCCGGCACCGACGACTGAGCCCGCCTGCGGGGCGGACGGCGGCCGCACGTGCCGGGAGCCCCCAGGCCACCACCCGACGACCGACCCGACACACCGACTGACCCGACACACCGACGACGCCCACCGGACGAGGGAGACGCCCAGGATGAACGAGCAGACGAACGAGATCGACGTCGAGCAGCTCGAGGAGGTCGCGGAGAAGTCCGCGGTCCAGCTCAGCAGCGAGAACCGCGGCAAGAACCGGCGCAGCCCCATCGAGCGCCGCGAGGACATCCCGCGCGCCCACCGCGTGGTGGTCAAGGTCGGCTCGTCCTCGCTGACGTCCATCGAGAGCTCGATCGACGAGCAGGCCGTGCGGATGATCGTCGACGCCCTCGGCGAGACGAAGGCCCGCGGCATCGAGCTCGTGTTCGTGTCCTCGGGCGCCATCACGGCCGGCCTGGCGCCCCTGGGGCTGTCCCGGCGGCCGAAGAACCTGGCCGGCAAGCAGGCGGCCGCGGCCGTGGGCCAGGGCCTGCTCATGGGCCGCTACATCGAGTCCTTCGCCCGCTACGGCGTCACGGTGGGCCAGGTGCTGGTCACCGCCGAGGACCTGATGCGGCGCAGCCACTACAAGAACACCCACCGCCAGATCGAACGGCTCCTGGACTTCGGCGTGCTGCCCATCGTCAACGAGAACGACGCCGTGTCCAGCCAGGAGATCAAGTTCGGCGACAACGACCGGATCGCCGCCCTGATCGCCCACCTGATCAAGGCCGACGTCCTGCTGCTGCTCTCCGACGTCGACGCCCTCTACACCATGGACCCCCGCAAGGGCGGGGAGCGGATCCCGGTGGTGAACGACCCCATCAAGGACCTCGAGGGCGTGCAGATCGGGTCGGTCGGCCGCGCCGGCGTCGGCTCCGGCGGCATGGTCACCAAGGTCCAGGCGGCCCGGATCGCCGCGGCCTCGGGCATCCCCGCGCTCGTCACCTCGGCCCAGAACATCACCCACGCCCTGGACGGCGAGGACGTCGGCACCTGGTTCGCGACCTCCGGCGGGCGGCGCAACGTCCGGCTGCTGTGGCTGGCCCACCTCGCGGACATCAAGGGCTCCCTGACCCTCGACCCTGGCGCCGTCGAGGCGATCCGCGACCGCAACTCGCTGCTGGCCGCCGGGGTCACCGGCGTGTCCGGGACCTTCGAGGCGGGGGAGCCCGTCTCGCTGCGGGACGAGGAGGGCAAGGAGATCGCCCACGGGCTCAGCAACTACTCCTCGGACGAGATCCCGCCGATGCTCGGCAAGTCCACCTCCGTGCTGGCGGAGGAGCTCGGGGACGACTACAGCCGGGAGCTCGTGCACGTGGACAACCTCGTGGTCCTGCGCGCCCGCGGCGCACGGACTAAACTGAAGAAATGACTTCCGCCGCACACGATTCCGTGACCACCGACGAAGCCACCCGCACGACCGGCAAGGCGGTCGTGACCGACACCGGCGTCATCGCCACCTTCGGGGAGGACCCCGTCGCCGGCGTCGCCGCGATGGCCGACGACGCCCGGGACTCCGCCCGCGTCCTGGGCCGCGCCACCCGGGCCTGGAAGGACCGGGCGCTGCTCGCCATCGCCGACCGCATCGAGCGCAAGCAGGACGTGGTGCTCGCCGCGAACGCCAAGGACCTCGAGCGCGGCCGCGTGAACGGGACCTCCACCGCCCTCCTGGACCGGCTCAAGCTGGACGCCGAGCGGATCACCGGCCTGGCCGAGAGCCTGCGCGAGCTCGCCGCGCTGCCCGACCCCGTGGGCGGGTTCGTCCGCGGCAGCACCCTGCCCAACGGCCTGCGGATGCGCCAGGTGCGCGTGCCGATGGGCGTGGTCGGCGCCATCTACGAGGCCCGCCCCAACGTCACCGTGGACATCGCCGGGATCGCCCTGAAGTCCGGCAACGCGGTGCTGCTGCGCGGCGGCTCGGCCGCGGAGGAGTCCAACCGGGCCCTCGTGGGCGTCATCCGGGACTCCCTGGCCGACGTGAAGCTGCCCGTGGACTGCGTCCAGAGCGTCGACGAGTACGGCCGCGAGGGCGCGAACGCGCTCATGGCGGCCCGCGGGAAGGTCGACGTCCTCATCCCGCGCGGCGGGCACGGTCTGATCCAGTCCGTCGTCCAGAACGCCAAGGTCCCCGTCATCGAGACCGGCGAGGGCAACGTCCACCTCTTCGTCGACCACTCGGCGTCGAAGAAGATGGCCGTGGACGTGGTCGTCAACTCCAAGACCCACCGCACGAGCACGTGCAACACCACGGAGACCCTCCTGCTGCACCGCGGCTTCGAGCACGGGGCCGCCGTGCTCGCGGCCCTCGACCGGGCCGGCGTCACGCTGCACGTGGACGAGCGGGCCGAGGCCCTGCTGCCGGCCGGCAGCCACCACCTGCGCGCCACCGACGAGGACTGGGGCACCGAATACCTGTCCATGGACCTGGCCGTGAAGGTGGTGGACTCCCTGGACGAGGCGCTCCAGCACATCGACCGGTGGTCCACCCGGCACACCGAGGCGATCGTGACCAACGACCTCGCCTCCGCCGAGCGGTTCGTCGCCGAGATCGACGCCGCCGCGGTCATGGTCAACGCCTCCACCCGCTTCACCGACGGGGGCCAGCTGGGTCTCGGCGCCGAGATCGGCATCTCCACCCAGAAGATGCACGCGCGCGGACCCATGGGCCTGGAGGAGCTGACCACCACGAAGTGGATCGTCCAGGGCGACGGGCACGTCCGCGCCTGAGCCCCGGACGCGGCGGGCCCGCCGCGGATTCAGTACGATGAGAGCCGTCCGGGCCAGCCGGCCGAGGCGGCAGGGCCGTCCACCGACCACCCGCCGCCACGCCGGCGACAGAAGGGATCCCCATGTTTCAGCAGACCGTCACCACCGTCCTCGCAGCCGCCGAGGGCGGGCACGCCGCCGCCGAGGCCGGAGTTCCCCCGTGGGTCTGGGGCGCCTCCGTGTTCGTCGTGCTGATCGGCCTCATGGTGGTGACGCTCTCCTTCGCGAACCGGGGCCTCAGCCCGGAGGTCGGCCAGCACCAGGACCCCGCCGACCTGCCCGCGGACGAGCGAGCCATGCTCGACGAGTACGCGGCCAAGCGCCACGGCTGAGCCGGGGAACCCCATCGTCGTGACGACCGCTCCGCAGGACACCGCCGCCCGGACCCGGGGCCTGCCCCTGACGGGCACGGCCGTCCCGCCCCGGAGGCCGGGCCGCACCCGGCTCGGCGTCATGGGCGGGACGTTCGACCCCATCCACCACGGCCACCTCGTGGCCGCGTCCGAGGTGGCGGGGGAGTTCGACCTCGACGAGGTCGTGTTCGTCCCGACCGGGCACCCCTGGCAGAAGGCCGCCGGGGCGGTGAGCCCCGCGGAGCACCGCTACCTCATGACGGTGATCGCCACGGCCTCCAACCCGCGGTTCACGGTCAGCCGGGTGGACATCGAGCGGGACGGTCCCACGTTCACGGTCGACACCCTGCGGGACCTGAAGCGGCAGCGCCCGGAGGCGGACCTGTTCTTCATCACGGGCGCGGACGTCATGGCGGAGATCCTGACGTGGAAGGGCGCCGAGGAGCTCTGGCAGCTCGCCCACTTCGTCGGCGTCACCCGGCCGGGCCACGACCTGGCCGCGCCCGTGGGCTCCAGCGGCGTGAACCTGCTCGAGGTGCCCGCGATGGCGATCTCCTCCACGGACTGCCGCGCCCGCGTGGCCGAGCACAAGCCCGTTTGGTACCTCGTGCCCGACGGCGTGGTGCAGTACATCAACAAGTACGGCCTCTACCTCGGACCCGAGGACGGGACGACGACGGACCACGTCGGCGCCCGCGGCGTCTCGGCGAAGGCACCCTGATGGCCGGCGAGGACGACGTGCGGGACGGCGCCGCACCGGACCCCGACTGGGCCCCGGCGCCGCCGCCCTCCGGACCGGCGCCCATCATCGACCTCGGGGGGGACGGCGTGCCGGTCCGCCCCGTCAAGCCCCTCGGGCCGCGGCGGCTGGCCCGTCTGCAGCGCGAGCTGGCCGAGCGCGCCCGCGAGCTCGAGGAGGCCGGCGCCGGCCCGGCGGACCCCGAGCTGCTCGAGAAGCAGCGCCGGTTCGCGGAGCTCGCCGCCCAGGCCGGCGCCGCGCAGGCCGACCCGGGCGCTGACACCGCGGTCCGGGAGCCGGTGGCGGCTCCGGAGGCCCCGGCGCCCGGCTCCGCACCGCCCGGCCCGGGGCAGCCCGCTGCGGCCCCGCGTCCTCCGGCGGTGCCGGAGGACCCGCAGGAGCCGCTCGAGCAGATCACCGTCGTGTTCCCCGGCGGCGGCCCGGACGGGCCGGACGAGCACGTGTCCCACGACCCGGTGCACGTCGACCCGGCCCTGTTCAGCAACCGGCTCGCCCCGGAGGACCTGGCGGCGCTCACGCACATCGAGATCGTCGCGCCCACGGATCCCGAGCACCACGGCTCCACACCGGTCGCGCCCGCCGCGGCCGGTGACCACGAGGAGCACGGGCACGCGGAGGACCCACCGGCTCCGCCGGGGGCCGTTCCGTCCGGGCCCGCGGCGTCGTGGCCCGCGGCCGAGGACGATCCGCCGGCCGCCCCCGTGCCGGCCAGCACCGCCGAGGGGCTCGAGCTGCTGGAGCCCCGGGAGTACCGCCGCCGCACGAACGGCGCCTGGTGGTTCCTGCTGCTGGCGGTGCTCGCGGCCCTCGCCGTCGTGCTCGTGCTGTTCGTGCTCTGAGCACCCCGCCGGCTCCACCGCACCGACCGTTCCCGCACCACCCGTACCTGCACGACTCGTCCACTCCAACCGTCCCCACGGGACGGGACCTCCGGTTCGCCGGGAAAGGATCCTCCTTGACTGTCAACGATCTCTCCCTCTCCATCCTCCAGGTCGCGGCCGCCGCGGCGGACGCCAAGCAGGCCCACGACATCGTGGCCCTCGACGTCAGCGAGGCCCTGGGCATCACCGACGCCTTCCTCGTCGCCTCCGCCTCCAACGAGCGGCTCGTCAACGCCGTGGTCGACGAGATCGAGGAGAAGCTCGTCGAGCGCCTCGAGCTGCGCCCGATCCGCCGCGAGGGCCGCTCCGAGGGGCGCTGGGTGCTCCTGGACTACGGCGACGTCGTGATCCACGTGCAGCACGACGAGGACCGGGCGTTCTACGCCCTCGAGCGGCTGTGGCGGGACAGCCCCGTGGTGGACCTCGGACCGCTCTCCGGCCGGACCGCCGCGGCCCCCGCCACCGACGATTTGCCTGGAGCCTGATCGGCTGTCTACTATGAATGCGTTGCCCAGCGAGGCGCTGGAACAACCGGAAAAGGGTGACTGAAAAGGAGCCCGTGAAGGTTGTGATAATGTCTCCGAGGTAACGACCTGGGGCTGTGGCGCAGCTGGTAGCGCATTTGCATGGCATGCAAAGGGTCAGGGGTTCGAGTCCCCTCAGCTCCACCAGGACGAAAGAGCCCGTTCCGCATCACGCGGGGCGGGCTCTTTCGCGTTTTCTCAGCTTCCTTCCCTTCCGTTCGTTGACGCGTCCTGTTACCGTCAGCACCACCGGCGGCCGTCCTCCGTGACCCGGGTCACAGCGAGCTCGAGGCCACAGCGTGGGGAGTTCCGTCGGGGACAAGGGCGTCGACGGTGGAGACCCACCGTGGACGCCCGTGACGGACATCCACCACGGAAGAGGTCATGATGGCAGGGAACAGAGCGGTCGCCTACAAGGGTCCCGGCAAGGTCGAGGTCATCGACACCGAGTACCCGGAGTTCGATCTCAAGGACGCGCCGGGGATCAACCCGGCCAACATCGGCCGGAAGGTCCCGCACGGGGTCATCCTCCGGACCGTGGCCACCAACATCTGCGGCTCGGACCAGCACATGGTGCGCGGGCGCACCACGGCCCCCACGGACCTGGTCCTCGGTCACGAGATCACGGGCGAGGTCATCGAGTGCGGGCCGGACGTCGAGTTCATCAAGGTCGGGGACATCGTCTCCGTCCCGTTCAACATCTCCTGCGGCCGGTGCCGCAACTGCAAGGAGCGCAAGACCGGCATCTGCCTCAACGTCAACCCGGACCGGCCGGGCTCCGCCTACGGCTACGTGGACATGGGCGGCTGGGTCGGCGGTCAGGCCGAGTACGTGCTGGTGCCCTACGCGGACTGGAACCTGCTGAAGTTCCCGGACCGGGACCAGGCCCTGGAGAAGATCATGGACCTGACCATGCTCTCCGACATCCTGCCCACCGGCTACCACGGCGTGGTGACGGCCGGGGTGGGCGTGGGCTCGACCGTCTACATCGCCGGTGCCGGACCGGTGGGCCTGGCCGCGGCGGCCTCGGCGCACCTGCTGGGAGCCGCGGTGGTGATCGTGGGCGACATGAACGAGCAGCGGCTGGCCCAGGCCCGCAGCTTCGGCTGCGAGACCGTCGACGTCTCGAAGGGCTCGCCCGCCGAGCAGATCGAGCAGATCCTGGGTGTCCCGGAGGTCGACTGCGGCGTGGACGCCGTCGGCTTCGAGGCCCGTGGGCACGGCAAGGACGCCTCCCACGAGGCCCCGGCCACCGTGCTCAACTCCCTGATGGACATCACCGCCGCCGGCGGGGCGCTGGGCATTCCGGGCCTGTACGTCACCGGGGATCCCGGAGCCGTGGACGAGGCCGCGAAGAAGGGGTCCCTGTCGATCAGCCTCGGCACGGGATGGGCGAAGTCGCTGTCCTTCACCACGGGGCAGTGCCCGGTGATGAAGTACAACCGGCAGCTGATGATGGCGATCCTGCACGACAAGATCCAGATCGCCAAGGCCGTCAACGCCAAGGCCATCCCGCTGGAGGAGGCGCCGCAGGGCTACGCCGAGTTCGACGCCGGGGCGGCCACCAAGTACGTGCTCAACCCCAACGGCTACATCAAGAACTAGTCCGCGGACCCCGACCGCCCGCGGGGCGGGCCGCACCGGACCTCCGGCGCGGCCCGCCCCGCGGGCGCCGCCGTGTCCGCGGTGTGCCCTGTGGAAGACTGGGCGCATGGCCAAGAAATCCAGCAGCTCGGAGCTCAAGCAGACCGTCGACCAGGTCGCCGAGGAAGCCATCAACGTGGGCTACCGCCTCGAGCAGCGGCTCCACCGGTTCCGGCAGCGGCGCGCCGAGGCCCGCGGGGACATCCCGGTCATGGTGGCCTTCGAGGGCTACGGCTCCGAGCACCACGTGCGGGTCCTGGGCCGGGCCCTGCTGAAGACCCGGGGGCTGATCGAGTCCACCGACGAGAGCGCCGAGTCCATCCGCGGCTGGCGCTCGTTCACCTCCGTGCCCATCGCCTTCGCCCACGTCAACATCTGGATCGACGAGTTCGAGTTCCACCTGGTGGCCGACAAGGGCGGGGTGGTCGACGTCGACCTGCAGGTGTCCCTGGCCCCCGGCGAGCACACCGTGTGGATGCAGACGGAGGGCTCCGAGACGGTCGAGTCCCGCGTGTTCGTCGTGGCCGACGAGCAGCGCATCGGGGTGGTCTCCGACATCGACGACACCGTCATGGTCACCGCCCTGCCCCGGCCCATGCTGGCCGCCTGGAACTCGTTCGTGCTCAACGAGCACGCCCGCACGCCCACCCCCGGGATGGCGGTCATGATGGACCGGCTGCTGCACCGCCACCACGAGGCGCCGTTCCTCTACCTCTCCACGGGGGCGTGGAACGTGGCGCCGACCCTGCGCCGCTTCCTCACGCGCAACGCCTACCCGGCCGGGGCCCTGCTGCTCACCGACTGGGGACCCACCACGGACCGGTGGTTCCGGGCCGGGGCCGCGCACAAGGTGCAGAACCTCGAGCGGCTGGCCCGCAATTTCCCGCACGTGCGCTGGATCCTCATCGGCGACGACGGCCAGCACGACCCCGAGATCTACAGCGGCTTCGTGCACCGCTATCCCGAGCACGTGGCCGCCATCGTGATCCGCAACCTGTCCCCGGCGGAGGCCGTGCTGGCCGGCACCCCGCTGGTCAACGAGGAGCGGCGGGTCACCATCCCCGAGGGCACGCTGTGGATCGAGGGCAACGACGGCGCCTCGATCTCGCGGCAGCTCGCGGAGCACGGCCTGCTCTGACCGGCGGGCTGCGGCGTCCGAGCCGGGCCCTACCCTGGACCCATGACCAGCACCCGCAGCACCCTCCCCGCCCCCGCACCGGCAGACGACCCGGCAGACGACCCGGCAGACGTCCCGGCAGACCCCTCGGCGGACTTCCCGGCCGTGGACGCCGCCGTCGCCGGTGCCCGGGCGGCCTTCGTGCCCGACGTCGACCTCGCGACCCGGCTGGACCGGCTGCACCGGCTCGAGGACCTCGTGCGGGAGAACCGGACGGCGCTCGAGGAGGCGCTGGCCACCGACCTCGGCAAGCCCCCGGCGGAGGCGTGGCTGACCGAGCTCGGCTTCACCCTCGACGAGATCGCCGGCATCCGCAAGGAGCTCGGCCGCTGGATGACCCCGGCCCGCGTCCCCGTCCCGCTGAGCCTCGCCCCGGCCCGCTCCCGCGTGGAGCACCAGCCGCTCGGGACCGTGCTCGTGATGGCGCCGTGGAACTATCCCGTCCAGCTCGTCCTGAGCCCGCTGGCGGGAGCGCTCGCCGCCGGCAACACCGTCGTCGTCAAGCCCTCCGAGGTCTCCGCGACCGTCTCCGGAGTGCTGGCCGAGCTGCTCGAACGCTACCTGGGGGACTGCGTGCGCGTGGTCGAGGGCGGCGTGCCGGAGACCACGAGGCTGCTCGAGCACCGCTTCGACCACGTCTTCTACACCGGCAACGGGACGGTGGCCCGGATCGTGATGGCCGCCGCGGCCCGGCACCTGACCCCGGTGACCCTCGAGCTGGGCGGGAAGTCCCCGGTCTGGGTGGACGGCTCGACCGACCTGCGCACCGCCGCCCGGCGGATCGTGTGGGGGAAGTTCCTCAATGCCGGCCAGACCTGCGTGGCCCCGGACCACGTGCTCGGCACCCCGGAGACGCTCGCCGCCCTCGAGCCGGAGCTCCTGCGGGCCGTGGAGGAGCACTACGGCGAGGACCCGTCCCGCAGCGACTCCTACGGGCGGATCGTCACCGGGCGCCACCTCGACCGGCTGGTGGGGCTCCTGGAGCAGGTCCCCGCCCACGACGTCGTCTGCGGCGGGACCGCCGAGCCGGGGGAGCGCTACCTCGCGCCCACGGTGGTGCGCTCCGCCCCGGACGGCCCGCTCATGGCCGAGGAGCTCTTCGGTCCCGTCCTGCCCCTGGTCCCGGTCGCCTCCGCGGAGCACGCCGTCGAGCTGATCACCGCCGGGGACAAGCCGCTGGCCCTCTACGTGTTCTCCGAGGAGCGCTCGGTCAAGGAGCTGTTCCGCCGGCGCACGTCCTCCGGCGGGCTGTCCTTCAACGCCCCGCTGCTGCACCTGACCAGCCCCGAGCTGCCGTTCGGCGGCGTGGGGGAGAGCGGCACCGGCGCGTACCACGGGAAGTTCTCGTTCACCACGTTCTCCCACGCGCGCGCGGTCCTGGACAAGCCGCTCGCCCCCGACACGCTGCGGGTCGTCTACCCGCCCTACCGCGGCCTGCGCGCCCGCTTGGCGGCCGCGGCGGTCGGGCTGCGCCGGTCCCGCCGCCGGACCCGACACGCCGTGTCCGAAAATTAATCCTGTCCACCGGCCGGGGGTCCCGCGGTGCGCACAGCCTGTGCACAACGGCACCCCGGCGGCGGGATTCCGCGACCCCCCGCGGAGACCCCCTGTGGATGGCCGGCGGTGGTTCTGGGGATAGCGAGAGAGGAGCTGTGGACAACCTCCACCACTGCATCTAGGGGTCGCTTCCCCTTCCTGGCACTAGATGTAGTATTGAAATCAGCCACCCGGAGAGACCCCTTCACCGCCGCAGACCCTGCGGAAGTCCCGGATCTCCCCCACAAACCACCCGATCGACCAAGGGGAAACAGCGATGTCCGTGACCGTGTACAGCAAGCCGGCCTGCGTCCAGTGCAATGCCACCTACCGGGCCCTGACCAAGAAGGGCATCGAGTACAACGTCGTCGACGTCACCGAGGACGAGGCCGCCCTGGCCCACGTCCTGGCCCTCGGCTACCAGCAGGTCCCGGTCGTCGAGACGGCGACCGAGCACTGGTCCGGCTACCGCCCGGACAAGATCACCTCCCTGGCCGTCCTCCTCTCGGCCTGAGGCCGGAGCGCCGCCCGCTTCCCCGCGGCGCCCCGGTCCATCCACCACCGACCCCATTTCGGAGCGCGGAAGCAATGAGCACGCACCACCCCGGCACCCGTCCCGGGACCGCTCAGCAGGACCACGGCGACACCGCCGCGGCACCGGACAGCCACGCCCCACTGGTGGTCTACTTCTCCTCGGTCTCCAACAACACGCACCGCTTCGTCGAGAAGCTCGACGCCCGCGTGCTGCGCCTTCCTCTTCTGACCGGGGAGGAGCCCCCCGAGATCACCGAGCCCTTCGTGCTGGCCGCCCCGACGTACGGGCGGCCCAACGGCAGCGGGGCCGTCCCGCCGCAGGTCGTGAAGTTCCTCAACAAGGAGACCAACCGGCGGTTCCTGCGCGGCGTCATCGGCGCGGGGAACACCAACTTCGGGTCGGCGTTCTGCCTGGCCGCGGACAAGATCGCGGCCAAGTGCGGCGTCCCCGTCCTCTACAAGTTCGAACTCATGGGCACCCCCGAGGATGTCCACCAGGTAAATCAAGGATTGGAACAGTTTTGGCGACAATTTCCGCAGCTCCGGGCGTGAGCGTCGAGCCCGGCCACGAGGACACGCGCGTTCCCGAGAAGTACCGGGGCCTGGGCTACCACGAGCTCAACGCCCTGCTGAACCTCTACGACGCCGACGGCCACATCCAGTTCGACGCCGACCGGCAGGCCGCCCGGCAGTACTTCCTGCAGCACGTGAACAACAACACCGTCTTCTTCCACGACCTCGAGGAGAAGCTCGACTACCTGGTCTCGCACCAGTACTACGAGCCCGAGGTCCTGGCGAAGTACAGCATGGAGTTCATCAAGGAGCTCTCCAAGCGGGCGTACTCCCGGAAGTTCCGCTTCGAGACCTTCCTGGGCGCGTTCAAGTTCTACACGTCCTACACGCTGAAGACCTTCGACGGCCAGCGCTACCTCGAGCGCTTCGAGGACCGCGTGGTCATGGTCTCCCTCTACCTCGCCGACGGCAACGAGCTGCTCGCCACGCAGCTGGTCGACGAGATCATCTCGGGGCGCTTCCAGCCGGCGACCCCCACGTTCCTCAACGCGGGCAAGCAGCAGCGCGGCGAGCTCGTCTCCTGCTTCCTGCTCCGCATCGAGGACAACATGGAGTCCATCGGGCGGTCGATCAACTCCGCCCTGCAGCTGTCCAAGCGCGGCGGCGGCGTGGCGTTCGCGCTGACCAACGTCCGCGAGGCCGGGGCCCCGATCAAGAAGATCGAGAACCAGTCCTCGGGCATCATCCCCATCATGAAGCTGCTGGAGGACTCGTTCTCCTACGCCAACCAGCTGGGCGCCCGCCAGGGCGCGGGCGCGGTATACCTGCACGCCCACCACCCGGACATCTACAGCTTCCTGGACACCAAGCGGGAGAACGCGGACGAGAAGATCCGGATCAAGACCCTCTCCCTGGGGGTGGTCATCCCCGACATCACGTTCGAGCTGGCCAAGAAGAACCAGGACATGTACCTGTTCTCCCCGTACGACGTGGAGCGGGTCTACGGCATGCCGTTCTCCGACGTCAACGTGTCCGAGAAGTACCACGAGATGGTCGCGGACGGCCGGATCACCAAGAAGAAGATCAACGCCCGCGAGTTCTTCCAGACCCTCGCCGAGGTCCAGTTCGAGTCCGGCTACCCGTACGTCATGTTCGAGGACACGGTGAACCGGGCCAACCCGATCGACGGCAAGATCATCATGTCCAACCTCTGCTCCGAGATCCTCCAGGTCTCCGAGCCGTCCACGTACCACGAGGACCTGAACTACGACGAGGTCGGCAAGGACATCTCCTGCAACCTCGGCTCCCTCAACATCGCGCTGACCATGGAGTCCCCGGACTTCGGGCAGTCCGTGGAGACCGCGATCCGCGGGCTCACCGCGGTGTCGGACATGTCCGACATCACCTCGGTGCCCTCGATCGAGCGCGGCAACCAGATGTCCCACGCCGTGGGCCTCGGGCAGATGAACCTGCACGGCTACCTCGCCAAGGAGCACATCCACTACGGCTCCGAGGAGGGCCTCGACTTCACGAACATCTACTTCTACACGGTCACGTACCACGCGGTCCGCGCGTCGAACGAGATCGCGAAGGAGCGCAAGGCGGTGTTCGCCGGCTTCGAGCGGTCCCAGTACGCGTCGGGGGAGTACTTCACCAAGTACACCGACCGTGACTGGGTCCCGGCCACCGGGCGGGTGCGGGAGCTGTTCGCCGAGGCGGGCGTGCACATCCCCACCCGGGCGGACTGGGAGCAGCTCAAGGCCTCGGTCATGGAGCACGGCATGTACAACCAGAATCTGCAGGCCGTGCCGCCGACCGGGTCGATCTCCTACATCAACAACTCGACGTCCTCGATCCACCCGATCGCCTCGAAGATCGAGATCCGGAAGGAGGGCAAGCTGGGCCGCGTGTACTACCCGGCGCCCTTCATGAACAATGAGAACCTGGAGTACTTCCAGGACGCGTACGAGATCGGCTACGAGAAGATCATCGACACCTACGCCGCGGCCACCCAGCACGTGGACCAGGGCCTGTCGCTGACCCTGTTCTTCAAGGACACGGCCACCACCCGGGACATCAACCGGGCGCAGATCTACGCGTGGCGCAAGGGCATCAAGACGATGTACTACTCCCGCATCCGCCAGCTGGCGCTGGAGGGCACCGAGGTCGAGGGCTGCGTCTCCTGCATGCTCTGACCGCCGGAGCCCCGGCGACCACCCCACAACTCCCCGCGCGCGTCCGCAGGACGCGCGCGGGGGTCCACCCCGTTCGAGGAAGAGACAGATCATGACTCTGGAGAAGAGCGAGAGCATCGACAAGGTGCAGCTGCTCCACCACCAGGCCCAGGCCATCAACTGGAACCGGATCGAGGACCCGAAGGACGACGAGGTCTGGGACCGGCTGACCGCGAACTTCTGGCTGCCCGAGAAGGTGCCGATCTCCAACGACGTCCCCTCGTGGAAGACCCTCACCGCGGAGGAGCAGCAGCTCACCATGCGGGTGTTCACCGGTCTGACGCTGCTGGACACCATCCAGGGCACCGTGGGCGCCGTCTCCCTGATCCCGGACGCCGTCACCCTGCACGAGGAGGCGGTGTACACCAACATCGCGTTCATGGAGTCGGTGCACGCGAAGTCCTACTCCTCCATCTTCTCGACGCTGTCCTCCATGAAGGAGATCGACGACGTCTTCCGCTGGTCACGGGAGAACCCGTACCTGCAGAAGAAGGCCGACATCATCATCAAGTACTACAAGGGCGACGACCCGCTGAAGAAGAAGGTGGCCTCGACCCTGCTCGAGTCCTTCCTCTTCTACTCCGGGTTCTACCTGCCCATGTACTGGTCCTCCCGGGCCAAGCTGACGAACACGGCCGACCTGGTGCGCCTCATCATCCGTGACGAGGCCGTGCACGGCTACTACATCGGCTACAAGTTCCAGCGGGCCATGGCCCTGGAGTCCCAGGAGCGCCAGGACGAGCTGAAGCTCTACACCTACGAGCTGCTCGAGGAGCTCTACGAGAACGAGGTGCGCTACACCGAGTCCCTCTACGACGGTGTCGGGTGGACCGAGGACGTCAAGAAGTTCCTGCACTACAACGCCAACAAGGCCCTGAACAACCTGGGCTTCGAGGCGCTGTTCCCCAAGGAGATGACGGACGTCTCGGCGGCCATCCTGTCCGCGCTGTCCCCGAACGCCGACGAGAACCACGACTTCTTCTCCGGCTCGGGCTCCTCCTACGTGATCGGCAAGGCCGTGAACACGGAGGACGAGGACTGGGACTTCTGATCCCGGCCTGAACCATGAGGACGACGACGGCGGTCCGGTCCACCTTCCCTAGGTGGGCCGGACCGCCGTCGTCGACAGGCATGACGCGGTGCCGTGGTGCCGTGCTGCCTCAGCCTTCCGCACCGACCCGGGGCTCGGCCGCGCTCTGTCGCCGGCTCGTCCACGGCCAGGTGATGAGCGCCCAGGCCACGGCGATGATGAGGAACTCCACCAGCAGGTACCACGGCCAGGGCCCGAACAGATCGAGGATCGAGGGGTTGTCCGGCTTGCCGTTGAGGAAGCCGTAGTTGGTCCCCAGCCAGCTGTTGAGTGCGAAGGCAGCCATGGCCCACATGACGGTGACGACCATGGCCAGGCGGTAGCTGCCCCAGTCGACGCGGCCGCGGCGTCCCCAGATCAGGTACAGGGTGGCCCAGAGGACCAGGATGTGCTGGACCCAGAGGTCGATGAAGTCGATGTGGGGGAAGTCCGGCGAGTCGAGTGCCGGGGTGAGGATGGCCTGCGGGTTGAGGGTCAGTCCCCAGTAGTAGGTGAGCGCCGTCGCCCAGCGGGCCCGTGTCCACAGGGCGATGACAGCGACCATCCACGCGAGGTCCGAGAGGTGGACCGGCAGAGAGACGTGGACGTCGAAATTGTCCGGCACCGATCGGTAGACGAGCATCGTCACCGTGTACGTGGTCAGCACCACGGCGAAGGCCCGAGAAAAAACCACCTCGGCCGGGGAATTCCAAAGGCGGCGGCCCAGCATCACCACGAGCACAGCCCCGAGGACGCAGATGCCCAGAGCAGCCCAGTGAGTGGGGCCGTAGGGTACGAAGACCTTCTCGTTCGGCATCGCCGTCCCCCCTCCACCGGGTCTCCTGGGTGGTGCGCCCGTGAGGCCAGGACATCAGATCCGGTCGTCCAGGGCCATGGGCGGGGCAATGTGGACCGGAACCGGCGCCGGACCGCCGTCCGAGCTCTTGGACTTGCCCGGACCGATGCTGCGGGTCACGGAGACCAACTGGTAGGGCCTCTTGGCCCGGGGCCGCGTGTCACGCCGGAGCAGCGCCACCCATCCTTCGCCGGCAACGTCGATCTGCTTCAAGGGCCGGGTGAGATAGCTGACCACCGTCGGCGGCGTGGTCGACCGATCGATGCAGACCCCGCCGACGAGACCGGTGTTGAAATCGCGGGTCCAGGCGTTCTTCGCCGGCGTGGCCGAGGCAATGTGCTCTGCGAACTCCGACGGCACCACGAAGGTCGCGATCCTGCCTTCCACACCCTGCAGCCGCAACGGCACCCGGTACCGCGGTGCCTCCAGCTCGTCCATCCCAGGCCCTTCTTCGCGGGTTCGGACGGCCGCATTATAGCGGATCCCTCTGGATGTCTTCCTCCACGTGATCGACGCGGCGGCGGCACCGGTCACCCGGAGACCCGGTTGCCGGTGAGAGGGATGCGGAGATCAGGGCGTCACGGGGTCGTTCACCGCGTCGGCTGGGAGACGTCCACGCCGGTGACCGGGTTGCCGGCCCGCTCGTAGACGAGCGAGACCGCTCCCTTCGGGAACGCCCGCGGCGGCTGCGCCAGGGTGAAGGCGGCCGGGACGGTGCCGTCGCCGAAGACGCGCTTGCCCGAGCCCAGCACCAGCGGATAGAGGAGCAGGTTCAGCCGGTCGACGAGGTCGTCCCTCAGCAGCGTCCGCACGAGGTCGCCGCTGCCGATGACGTGGATCTCGTCGAACCGGTCCTTGAGGGCTCGCACCTCGGCGGCGACCTCCGTCAGCACCGTGGTTCCCTCCCACGACGGGTCGGTCAGCGTGCGGGACACGACGAACTTCGGCACCGTGTTGAACTTCGCGGCGATCGGGTCGGCGTCGCCGTGGTCCGGCCAGTAGCCGGCGAAGATGTCGTAGGTCCGGCGACCGAGCAGCAGTGCGTCGATGCGCTCGATCCCGGCGCCGATCGTCGCGCCCGATTCGTCGTCGAAGTACGTCCCCTGCCAGCCACCGAGCTCGAAGCCGCCCGCACGGTCCTCGTCGGGCCCGCCCGGCGCCTGGTAGACGCCGTCGAGGGTGAGGAAGAGGTCGACCTGGATGATGCCCATGACGTGGTCCTTCGGTGTGCTCCGACAACATCCGTGGTGCCCAGTTTTTCGCCACGGGATCCGGGGGTCAACCCGTTGCCCCCGGATGACGGCGCGCCCACGCGCGAGCGAGGATCCTCGTGCGTCCTCAGCACGAAGCGCGGGCTCGTCGGCCTCAGAACGGCGGGTTCGTCCGGCGGGGATCGTCCGGTGCGGCGTGCTCGGCCGGACCCGGGAGTGGAGGGCTGCCGGGCGGTCACGGCGGTGTTCCGTCGTCGGCTCCGAGCCGTTAGCCTGTCCGCGCCCGTCACTAGACTGAGCCGCATGAACGAGCAGGAACCGGGCCGGTCCCGGGCCGCCTCGGCACCCGCAGGCCGTGCGGCGCTTCCCGCGGACGCGACCGCCACGTCCGCTCCCATCGATGCCGCCGAGGGGTCGGGGCTGATCGATCCCGAGGCCGTGGACACCTCGGTGCGCAGCCCGGCGCAGCGGTCCCGCACCTTCGCCGGGATCCTGGTGAACACCGCCCTCGCCAACATCACGACCAGCTACCTCTGGTTCGCCCTGACGTTCTGGGTGTATCTGGAGACGCGCAACGTCATCGCCACCGGGGTGGTCGGCGGCGCCTACATGCTGCTCATCGCGCTCTCCAGCATCAGCTTCGGCACCTTCGTGGACCGCTACCGCAAGCTCGCCGTGATGCGCTTCGCCGCAGCCTTCACCCTGGTGATGTTCGTGCTGGCGGGCGTCCTGTTCCTCCTCGCCCCGGCGGCCTCGATGGCGGACCTGACCCGCCCGTGGATCTGGGTCTTCGCCCTGGTCGTCCTGATCGGGGCGGTGGTGGAGAACATGCGCAACATCGCCCTGTCCACCACGGTCACGATCCTCATCGAGCCGGACCGGCGCGCCAACGCCAACGGCCTGGTGGGCATGGTGCAGGGCCTGATGTTCATCGTGACCTCGGTGCTCTCCGGGCTGTCGGTCGGACTGCTGGGCATGGGCTGGACGGTCGTGGTCGCCGTGGCGCTCACGGCCGTGGCCTTCGGGCACCTGTTGACGCTGCGCATGCCCGAGGAGGTGCGCGCCGCGGCCACGGACGCCCACGGCAGCTTCGACCTGCGGGGGGCGTTCGCCGCCGTGCTGGCCGTGTCCGGGCTGTTCGCGCTGATCCTGTTCTCGACGTTCAACAACTTCATCGGCGGCGTCTACATGGCCTTGATGGACCCGTACGGTCTGGAGATGTTTCCCGTGGAGATCTGGGGCGCGGTCTTCGCGCTCGGCGCCACCGGCTTCATCGTGGGCGGGGCGCTGATCGGCAAGTTCGGGCTGGGGTCCAATCCGCTTCGCACCATGTTGTTCGCGGTGATGGCGATGGGCGTGCTCGGCGCGGTGTTCACCGTACGGGAGTGGGCCTGGCTGTACGTCCTGGGCATCTGGCTCTACATGGCGCTCTTCCCCTTCGTGGAGGCGGCGGAACAGACGGTCATCCAGCGGGTCGTGCCGCTGGAGCGGCAGGGCCGTGTCTTCGGCTTCGCCATGGCGTTCGAGTCCGCGGCGGCGCCGGTCACCGCGTTCCTCATCGCACCGATCGCCCAGTTCTGGATCATCCCGTACGCGCGGTCCGCGGAGGGCGGCGCCCAGCTGGCCCCGCTGCTCGGCGAGGGCACCTCGCGCGGCATCGCCCTGGTGTTCCTGGTGGCCGGCATCGTCATGATCGCCGCCGCGCTGCTGGCCTTCCTGACCCCGGTCTACCGCCGGGTCTCGGCGTCGTACGCCCAGGTCGCGGCGGAGGACGCCGCGGACGGCGTCACCGCCTCCCGGTCCTCCGCATGAACGAGTCCCACCGCCGGCCCGGTGAGCCCGGGCTTCCGGCCGGCGGGCGGGACGGGGCCGGCACTCCGGCTCGACCGGATCGGCAGGCCCGGGCACGCCTCAGCGATGGGCGGCGATGTAGGCGTCGAAATCCCACGGCGGTCGGGTGGGCGAGCCGTCGAGGAACTTCTCGGCGGCCGCCCGGCCGCTGCGGTAGAGGAAGTCCCGGTCCTCGTCGGTGAGGTTGAAGTCGGTGGCGCGGATGGTGCCGGTGTCGACGAAGATCGTGCGGGCCTGGGCGTCGGGGGACTCGATGTGCATCTGGTCGTAGAAGCCGGTCATGGTCTTGAGCATCGCCCGGCTCATGCTCACCGGCCCCTTGATCGGGTACCCCGTGCCCTGGACCGCGTCCGGATGGGCCGAGAGCTTGATGCCCAGCGTGGGCCACCGCGGAACGGTGCCCGGCGGGGCGTCGAAGGCGGCGATCGGGAAGTTGGAGAGCATGCCGCCGTCGACCAGCCACGCCTTCTTCCCGTCGGCGGTGTCCCAGCGGACGGGCCGGTAGAAGAACGGGATGGACATCGAGGCCCGGACCGCCTCGACCACGTGCTGGGCGCCCCGGTCACGGCCGAAGTCGTCGTAGTCCCAGGGCAGGTAGCGCAGCCGGCCCCTGCTGATGTCCGAGGCGGTGACCACCAGCCGGTAGGACCGCTCCGGGGCGGGGGGCCGTTCCTCGTCGGTGTAGGGCAGGTCGGCGAAGGTCCGCACCCCGTACTCGTCGAGCTGGGACTGCAACCAGGATCGGAGGTGCTCGCCGAGGTAGATGCCGTTGCGGGCGAGGATCCCTGCGGCCTTGCCCGCGGTGTAGCGCGTGAGGCGGGAGCCGTCGCGGAAGTCCGGGTACTGGACGGAGCCGATGATGTCCACCAGCTTGCTCGCCGGGGCGCCGGCGGCGACCAGGGCCCCGACGATCGCTCCGGCGGAGGTGCCGGCGACCCGTTTGAAGCGGTAGCCGTGCTCCTCGAGGACCTCGATGGCTCCCACCAGGGCGATGCCCTTGACGCCCCCGCCCTCCAGCACCAGGTCGGCATACCGTTCCATGCTGTCCACGCCCCTTCGGCAGGTTCGATCCCCGAGGTCAGTACAGCAAATGCCGTGCGGGCACGGAACGGCTACCCGATATCGGGCCCCGTGTGACGAGAAAGAATTCGCCGGACAACAATCAGCGGTCGCGGAAATTCCCTGGTTTTCCCGTCCGCACACCGAAACACGCTCTGACCAGGGCACGAACCCGTGCACCGGAAATCTTCATCTCGGCGTCACATGGTCACAGCCGCAGCACGGGAACGTCCGTCTGCTTTGACGTGCGACCCACCCGTGATTATGTCGATGCACATCACTCCGCCGGTATTCTCCGTACGCCGCAAAAAAGCGTTGGAGAACGATTGCCGGGGGTCCTCCTGCCACCCCGAACGGGACGTGCGGGAGTCGCGATCACACGACAGGCGCTTGTCCAGGAGCCGAGAACGATGAATTCCTCAGTTCGTCCCTACTGTGCTGCCAAGCCACGCATCGTGCGTCCCCTCCCGGAGGGGCTGGTGGGCATCAGACAGCGCCTCGTCCGGGTGATGGCCCAGAAGTGGGTCAACGGTACCGTGCTCCGCTACGCGTTCCGAGAGGGCCCCGAGCCGCAGCGCCAGGCGGTGCGCAGCGCGTTCCGGGAGTGGAAGGACCTGGAGATCGGCCTCGGATTCCAGGAGGTGGACGAGCCGGGGGAGGCCGAGGTCCGGATCTCCTTCGACCAGGCCGACGGGTCGTGGTCCTATCTGGGCAGGGACGTCCTGACGATCGGCACCCAGGACGCGACCATGAACTTCGGCTGGGACCTGACCGACGAGTACGGGCGCACCACGGCGCTGCACGAGATCGGCCACACGATGGGCCTGCCCCACGAGCACCAGAACCCGTTCGCCGGGATCGTCTGGGACGAGGCGAAGGTCTACGCGTTCTTCGCCGGGGCACCGAACCACTGGTCCCCGGAGACCACGCACCACAACGTCCTGCGCAAACTGGGCCAGGACGAGGTGGAGGGCTCGACCTGGGACCCCGACTCGGTGATGCAGTACTCCTTCCCCGGAGGCCTCATCAAGGAGCCCGCCCGCTACCAGCCGGGCATCAGCCCTCCGGGCGGCCTGTCGGCCAAGGACCAGGACTGGGTGCGGAAGTTCTACCCGGTCCTGCCGCACGTGCTCCCGACGCTCGAGCCGTTCCGGTCCACGCCCCTGACCCTGGTCCCGGGGCAGCAGGCGGACTTCGAGATCACCCCTGCCCTGTCGCGGAAGCACCAGATCGCCACCTTCGGGACGGCGGACACCACCCTGGTGCTCTTCGAGGAGGTCGACGGAGAGCTGCGCTTCCTCGCCGGCGACGAGGACAGCGGGGAGGACCGCAACTCCACCCTGTCGGCGAAGCTCTTCCGGGGGAGGCGGTACGTCGTCCGCGTCAGGCTCGCCTGGGCAGGACAGTCCGGGGACACCGCCATCATGTGCTGGTAGCCGGGGCGGGACCGGCTCGGTTCCCTGAGCGGCGCCCCTCGGCCCAGCACCCCACCCGGCCACCGCCGGCCCCGGACCGGTACCGCCATCCTGGAAGGAAGACCCATGTCCCAGACGCCTGATGCTCCCGTGCACGGCAGCGAGAGCGAGAACCCGGCGATCGACGCGCCCACCCCCAAGACCGGTCAGCCGCGGACGGTCCAGGACTGGTGGCCCAACCAGCTGGACCTGAACGTCCTGCGGAAGCACTCGACCACGACCGACCCGCTGGGCCCCGGCTTCGACTACGCGAAGGAGTTCGCCACGCTCGACGTCGAGGAGCTCAAGCGCGACCTCGTCGAGCTCATGACCACCTCGCAGGACTGGTGGCCCGCCGACTTCGGGCACTACGGAGGGCTGTTCATCCGGATGAGCTGGCACTCGGCCGGCACCTACCGGATCGCGGACGGCCGCGGGGGAGCCGGGGAGGGCGCCCAGCGGTTCGCCCCGCTCAACAGCTGGCCGGACAACGCCAACCTGGACAAGGCCCGGCGTCTGCTGTGGCCGGTCAAGCAGAAGTACGGCCGGAAGATCTCGTGGGCCGACCTGCTGGTGCTCGCCGGGAACGTGGCGCTCGAGTCGATGGGCTTCCGGACGTTCGGCTTCGGTTTCGGGCGCGAGGACGTGTGGGAGCCCGAGGAGATGTTCTGGGGCCCGGAGGACACCTGGCTCGGCGACGAGCGCTACGCCGGCGACCGCGAGCTCTCGGGCCCGCTGGCCGCGGTCCAGATGGGGCTGATCTACGTCAACCCCGAGGGCCCCGGCGGCAACCCCGACCCGCTCGCGTCCGCCCGGGACATCCGCGACACGTTCGGCCGCATGGCGATGAACGACGAGGAGACGGTCGCGCTCATCGCCGGCGGGCACTCCTTCGGGAAGACCCACGGGGCCGGGCCCGCCGATCACGTGGGCCCCGAGCCCGAGGCGTGCCCGGTCACGGGGCAGGGCCTGGGCTGGAGGAGCAGCTACGGGACGGGCAGGGGGCCGGACACGATCACCAGCGGTCTGGAGGTGACCTGGACCAGCACCCCGACCCAGTGGGGCAACGGCTTCTTCGGCAACCTGTTCGACCACGAGTGGGAGCTGACCGAGAGCCCCGCGGGGGCCCACCAGTGGGTCGCCGAGGACGCGACCGAGACCGTCCCGGACGCCTTCGACCCGGGGCGGAAGCACCGGCCGACGATGCTGACGACCGACCTCGCGCTCCGGGCGGATCCGGTGTACGAGAAGATCTCGCGGCGGTTCCACGAGCACCCGGACGAGTTCGCCGAGGCGTTCGCCAAGGCCTGGTACAAGCTGCTGCACCGCGACATGGGCCCGGTCACGCGCTTCCTGGGGCCGTGGGTCCCGGAGCCGCAGCTGTGGCAGGACCCGGTCCCGGCGGTCGACCACGAACTGGTCGGGGACGAGGACGTCGCCGCCCTGAAGGAGACCCTCCTCGGCTCGGGGCTGACCGTGGCGCAGCTGGCCTCCACCGCGTGGGCCTCCGCGGCGAGCTTCCGGGGCACCGACAACCGGGGCGGGGCCAACGGCGCCCGCATCCGGCTCGAGCCGCAGCGCGACTGGGAGGTGAACGAGCCGGAGCGGCTGGCCGAGGTGGTGCGCGTCCTCGAGCAGGTCCGGGAGGACTTCAACGGCGGTCGGTCCGACGGCACGAGGATCTCGCTGGCCGACCTGATCGTGCTCGGCGGCTGCGCGGCCGTCGAGCGCGCGGCCCGGAACGCCGGTCACCCGGTCCAGGTCCCGTTCCGGGCCGGGCGCACGGACGCCGCGCAGGAGCAGACCGACGTCGAGTCCTTCGCGGTGCTCGAGCCGCAGGCCGACGGCTTCCGGAACTTCGTGCAGTCCGACGTGCGGCTCTCGCCCGAGACGCTGCTGCTCGACCGCGCGTACATGCTCAACCTCACCGCCCCCGAGATGACGGTCCTGGTCGGCGGCATGCGGAGCCTGGGGACGAACCACGGGCAGTCGGAGCACGGTGTCCTCACCGACCGGAAGGAGGCGCTGACCAACGACTTCTTCGTCAATCTCCTCGCCGCCGGCACGGAGTGGAGGGCGTCCGAGGATTCGGAGGAGGTCTTCGAGATCCGTGATCTCGCCACGGACGAGCTCAGGTGGACGGCCACCGCCGCCGATCTGGTCTTCGGCTCGCACTCCCAGCTGCGGGCGATCTCGGAGGTCTACGCGAGCGACGACGCGCAGGAGAAGTTCGTGCGCGACTTCGTCGCCGCGTGGGTCAAGGTCATGGAGCTCGACCGGTTCGATCTGCGCTGACGGCACGGTGACCGGCCGGCGGGCCGCACCACGTGGTGAGCGCGGCCTCGAGCCCTGACGTGTCGCCCTCGCCCACCCAGGCCACGTGCCCGTCCGGCCGGATGAGCACCGCGGTGGGCGGGGTGACCGGCCCGAGCACCGGGAGCTCCCAGCGGCCGTGGTGCGCGGCGGTGACCCGTCGCACGCGGTCCGCCCAGGGCCCGATGTCGACACCGCCGGGCGTGCCGAGCTCGAGCAGCACCGGCCGTGCCGCGTGCAGGAGGGCGAAGACCCGCGCCGGGCCGCCGGCCGTGCGGAGGTCGAGATCAGGCATGCGCCGCCCGAGCAGCGGGTGTCCCGCGCCGAGGTCGTAGTGGATGTCCAGGCCGGACATCGTCGCCGCGTACCGCCGGCGCGGCTCGTCCATGGCCAGAAGCTCGGCGACCGTCTCGCCCACGGCCCGGACGCGGTCGTCGGGGCGGCGCAGCGCGACCTGCGCCATGGTGAGGCGCAGCACGCGGGCGGCCACCGGGTGGCGTTCGGCGTGGTAGCTGTCCAGGAGGTCCTCCGGTGAGGTCCCTCCGACGACCTGGGCCAGCTTCCAGCCCAGGTTCACCGCGTCCTGAACCCCGGTGTTGAGGCCCTGCCCACCGTCCGGGGCGTGCACGTGCGCGGCGTCGCCGGCCAGCAGGACGCGCCCGTTCCGGTAGGACGCCGCCTGCCGGGTCGTGTCGGTGAACCGCGTGATCCAGGTGGGGCTGTGCACCCCGTAGTCCGTCCCGTACACCGCGACGAGCGCCGCGCGGAGATCGCGCAGGGTGGGCTCGCGGCCGGGCCCCACATGGTGCTCGGTCACCATGACCCCCGCCGGCCCTCCGTCCTGGGGCGGGCGGAAGGCGTGCTTGCCGACGGCGTCCTGGTGGATGCCCCACTCCGGCTCCTCGGCCAGCTCCACCTCGGCGAGCAGACTGCTCGTCGTCGGGTCCCACCCGGGGAACCCGATGCCCGCAGCCTTCCGGATCCGGCTCCGTCCTCCGTCGCACCCGACGACGTACTGCGCCCGCAGCGGCCGGCCGTCGGCCGGCTCGACGTCGACGCCCGTCCCGTCCTGGGCCACGCCCGTCACCTCGTGCCCGTAGCGGACCGGCACCCCCAGCTCGCCGATCCAGCCGGCCAGGAGCCGCTCGATGTGGTTCTGCCACAGCGCGAGACCGTAGGGGTGCCGGGTGGGGAAGTCGCTGAGGTCCAGGGGGGTGCCGGCGAACCCGGCGACCTGGGCGATCGTGCCCTCGGTGAGGAACCGGTCGGCGACGCCGCGCTGGTCGAGGACCTCGATGGTCCGCGCGTGCAGCCCGCCGGCGCGGGAGCCGACGAGCTCCTGACCGGTCCTCCGCTCGAGGACGACGACGTCGACCCCCGCCAGCGCCAGCTCTCCCGCCAGCATCAGACCCGTCGGCCCGCCGCCGACGACCACCACCTCGTGCTCGTCCATCCGCTGCCCTTCCGTCCGCAGGTGCCGCTCCCGGCCCGAGCATTCTGCGGCCCGACCGGGGTCTTGCCGCAAGCCCCCCGGCGCGCTGTAGCCTGAAAACGGAGGGAAGAGGGCGGGCCCGGTCACCGCCGGTCAGAGCAGTCCTCCGATCTGACCCGCCGTCTCCTGCAGCGCGGGCACGTGGCGCCGCCCTTCCTCACGGGGGCGAGCATGACCCGTGTCGGCTGGCTGGCCGGCGGCAAGATGGTGGTCCACCCCAACCGCGACGTCGACGACGACGGCAACCAGCCCGTCAACCGGGTCGCGGAGCTCGAGGCCCCGCAACGGGCCCGCCGCGACCGGACCGCGGGAGTCCGCCTGGCGGGCGGTACCCTGGCCGTGTGGTCGAGCAGAGCATGTGGATGCAGAAGGTGCGCGCGGATCCCGGGCACTCGTCGTGGTACGTCGAACGGTTCCGGACCATGGCGGCCGCCGGTGAGGACGTCGTGGGGGAGGCGCGGCTGGTCGAGGCCATGGTCCCGCCCGGCTCCCGGATCCTCGACGCCGGGTGCGGTCCCGGCCGGCTGGGCGGCCACCTGCACCGCCGCGGGCACACCGTCGTCGGGATCGACGTCGACCCCGCGCTGGTCTCCGCCGCCCGGGAGGACCACCCGGGTCCCCGGTGGCTCGTGGGGGACCTGGCCGAGCTGGACCTGCCCGCCCGGGGCGTCCCGGAGCCCTTCGACGCCGTGGTGTGCGCCGGCAACGTGATGGCCTTCCTGGCCCCCAGCACGCGCCTCGAGGTGCTGCGCCGTCTCCGCCTCCACCTGGCCGCCGACGGCCGGGTGGCCTTGGGCTTCGGCGCCGGCCGCGGCTACCCGTTCGCGGAGTTCCTGCAGGACGCCGAGCGGGCCGGGCTCGTGCCCGATGTGCTGCTCTCCACCTGGGACCTGCGCCCGTTCCGGGAGGACAGCGACTTCCTCGTGGCCGTGCTGCGGACCGCCGAGCACTCCTGATCCCGCCGACCCCTCGGCGGCGACGGGTCCGCGGGGTAGCGTGGACATCGTGAGCACCGCAGCCCTGTCCACCGTCACCTTCGAGAGCCGCTTCGCCCAGGAGCTGGGGGAGCTGTCCGTGCCCTGGCGGGCCGACGACGTCGCCGAGCCCCGGCTGCTGGTGCTCAACGAGTCCCTCGCCGCCGACCTGGGGCTGGACCCGGAGTGGCTCAGTGGCCCGGAGGGCGCACGCCTGCTGGTCGGCAACCTCGTGCCGCCCGGGGCGACACCGGTGGCGCAGGCCTACTCCGGGCACCAGTTCGGCGCGTTCTCCCCGCGCCTCGGCGACGGGCGCGCCCTGCTGCTGGGCGAGATCGTGGACGCCGGCGGCCGCCGGCGGGACCTGCACCTCAAGGGCTCCGGGCGGACGCCGTTCGCGCGCGGCGGCGACGGTCTCGCGGCGATCGGGCCCATGCTGCGCGAGTACATCGTCAGCGAGGCGATGCACGCCCTGGGCGTCCCCACCACCCGGTCCCTGGCCGTGGTGGCCACCGGGCGGCAGGTGCGCCGCGAGACACTGATGCCGGGGGCTGTGCTCGCCCGGGTGGCGAGCAGCCACCTGCGCGTGGGCACCTTCCAGTACGCCCGCGCCACGGGCGACCCCGACCTCCTGCGCCGGCTCGCCGACCACGCCATCAGCCGCCACCACCCCGGCGCCGCCGGCGCCGAGCACCCGTACCTCGCGCTCTTCGAGGCGGTCGTCGCCGCCCAGGCCTCGCTCGTGGCCCGGTGGATGCTCCTGGGGTTCGTGCACGGGGTGATGAACACCGACAACACGACCATCTCGGGGGAGACCATCGACTACGGCCCGTGCGCGTTCCTGGACGCCTTCGACCCGGCCGCGGTGTACAGCTCGATCGACCACGGCGGGCGCTACTCCTACCGGAACCAGCCGGTCGCCGCGCAGTGGAACCTCGCCCGGCTCGCCGAGGCCATGCTGCCGCTGCTGGACGAGGACCAGGACCGGGCGGTGTCCCTGGCGGAGGGGGCGCTCGGGGCGTTCGTGCCGCAGTACAGCGCGGCCTGGTCCGCGGGGATCCGCTCGAAGCTCGGCTTGCCCGAGGACCTCGACGACGAGGTCGCCTCGTTCCTGGTCGACGACCTGCTCGTGCTGCTCCAGCAGAACCGCGTCGACTGGACCTCGTTCTTCCGCGCCCTCGCCGGGACCGCCCGCACCGGCGCGACCGCCGCGCGCGACCTGGTCCTCGATCTGCCGGCCTTCGACGCCTGGGCCGAGCGCTGGCTCGCCGTGGGGCCGGACCCCGAGGCGATGGACCGCGTGAATCCCGTGCACATCCCCCGCAACCACCTCGTGGAGGAGGCCCTCGCCGCCGCCGTGGACGGCGACCTCGACCCGCTGGGACGGCTCCTGGAGGCGGTGACCGCCCCCTACGAGGAGCGTCCGGGCCTGGAGCGCTACGCCGCCGGCCCCCCGGAGGACTTCGGCGCCTACACGACCTACTGCGGGACCTGAGGCGCCGGCCCGAGGTCAGCCGCGGATGTACTCCCCGGTCACGCTGTCCACGGTGCCGTTCTCGATGCCCGTGCACTGGGCGGCGCCGGCCTCCGTCACCGGGTCGTAGTTGATGCAGAAGGCGTCGTAGTAGGGCACCCCGCTCCGCCACGCGGCCAGTGCCTCCTCGTAGCTGAACTTCGCCGGGAAGGGCACGGCCCCGACGTCCGTGCTGACCTGCACCTGGCAGGTCCCGGGGCCGCCCGGGGCGAAGGCGAGGAGCTGCCCGACGGTGTCGACGACGTCGATCCGGTCCTGGCCGGTGCTCATCGCGGCCTGGTAGGCCCGGCAGATCTCGACGGCCACGGCGCGGTCGTTCGTGTCCGCGGTGAGCCGGTGCACGAGACCGCCGCCCGGGGCCGCCTGCTGCTCGATCCCGGAGACGGTCCCGGCGTAGGGCTGCCCTTCGGGCGTCGTGGAGAACGCGGACCACGCGTCGGCGGGGACGGGCTCCGCGGGCGCGGCCCCGGGCTGCGCCGGCGACTCCGCGGCCGGCTCCTCGTCCGCGTCGTCGGGCTGCGCCGCGGGCTCCGTGGACTCCGGGGGCTCCGTGGGCTCGGGGGTCGACTCGGGAGTCGTCTCCGGGGCCGTGCCCGAGGGGGAGGGCGAGGTCCGGGCGGCGGGGGTGTCCTCCTGGACCGGGGGGTCACCGGCGCAGCCGGCCAGGGCGAGACCGGACGCGAGGAACAGACTGGTGACGACGGCCTTCGTGCTCATGGGGTGCCTCTGCTTCGCTGGGGGGCGGGGTTCCCACTGTAGGCGGGCCGGGCGGCGAACCGGGGTGGCCCGCCGGAGAGTTGCCCACCCAAGAGGGGTCAGACGGGGAGGGGCGGGCCGTGCCACGATGCGGAGGGCATGCCGCAGAACTGTGAAGGGGGCCGCTGTGCCGCACCAGATGACGCTGATGTTCCTCAACATCGCGCTGACCCTCGTCCTCGTCGTGTCGTGCTATCTGCACCTGGGCGGCGGGCGCTGGTGGTTCCCGTGCCTGTGGTTCGTCGGCATGGCCGCGGGGTCCCTGTGGGACGCGCTGCCGCACCGCCGCGCCGCGGAGTTCGCCCGCCGCGCCGGTGGTCGGACCGCCTGGCAGGGCTGAGCGCGGCCGCGCGTCCCCGGCGCCGGCCGGCGGCGGCCGCGGGGACGGTGGGGGCGGCGACGCAGCGGGTGGCGTCCGTCGTGCGGTCCCCGTCCCGCTGTCGTCCTACTCGCACGCGACGCCGTCGGAGTCGCCGTCCATGGCCTCCCGGTAACCGGGCTCCCCGCGCAGCAGCGGTGCGGCGCCGGCCTCCCGGGCGGCCGTGCAGTTGGCGTAGTGCACGGCCGCGGGCACGGGAGCCTGACCGGCCGGGGCCTTCTCGGCGGGCGCCGGGGCGGCCCCGGCGCCTCCGGGGATGTCGCCGAACGGCGTGCCGCCGGGCAGCTGCTGGTCGGGGCAGCCGGAGAGCACCTCGGCCATGGCGGTCTTCTCCGGGGCGGTGACCCACAGGCCGTAGCGGGTCTTCACCGCGATCTGGACGGCCACCATCTCGCAGGCGAAGGCCCGGTTCGGGGGCAGCCACCGCGAGGCGTCCTGGTCGGACTTCGAGCCGTTGGCCGGGCCGTCGACCGTCAGCAGGTTCAGCGGGTCGTTGGCGAGGGCCACGCGGTCGGCCGGGGAGAGCCGGCGCGCCCCGGTGACCCAGGCGTTGCCGAGCGAGACCACGTGGTCCACCTGGACGTCGGCGGAGGTCGCGACCCCGCGGACGAAGTCGATGGACGCCCCCGTGTACGGGTCGGCGAGGGTGCCGGTGTCGACCCTGCACCCGTCGGCGGAGGTGATGCCGGTCAGGTCCCGGGCCAGGACCTCGTTGCGGGAGTCCTCGCAGTCGCCGTCGGCGTCGATCCACCCGCCGAACAGGGCGTCGCGGTCGTAGTCGGACATCGTCCCGGCGGCGGCGACCGGCAGGTCCTCCAGGGCGAGGAACGCCCCCGAGGGCGGGGCGACGGCCCGGACGGGGGTCTCCGACGGCTCCGGGGCGGAGCTCGGCGACGGGGTGACCGTGGTGACCGTCCCCGGTGTCCTCGACGCCGTGGGCGAGGGCGTGCTGCCGGGCTCGGCGCTCGGGGAGGGGGCGGCGGGCACCGTCGTCACGGTCCCCGGGGCGGGGCCGGGGGCCGGGCCGGTGGACGCGGTGCTGGACGCGCAGCCCGCCACCAGCCCGATCGCCAGGACGAGGTGCAGCGGCCCCGCCACGATCCACCGGCCCGCGGCGACACCGCGGCGGGACGCCGGGTCCGCTCCCGGGGCAGGCGAGGGGAAGAGGGTGTTGCGCATGGTGCTCCTGGGGGGACGAGAGGAAGTGCGCCTGGGGGAGGGCACGCGTCGGGGGATCGCGCGGGGCACCCTCCTGTTCTACGTCCGGTGCCCGTCCGGCACCGCACGGCGCGCCGCAGAGGACGGCGGCCCCCGCGTGTGTGACGCCGGAGGTCACCGCGCCGTCCGAGGACGCCCGCGCCATCCCCGGATGAGGGGTCAGACACGCGGGGTCGCCGGGTGCGAGGATGCGGTCACGGGGATCGTCGAACGAGGGGAGGGCCTCGTGCTGACCGTGCGTGACAGGCTGCTCCTGGGGCTCTGGCTCCTGCCGGTGGCCCTCGGTCTCGTCGTGGGGCTGTACGTCGGAGACGACGACGGCACCGTCATGCTGTTCGTCACCGGTCTCGTCGCGGCCCTCTACGTGGCGGTGCTGGTCAGCACCGTCCACACCGGGCGACGCCGACGGACCGAGCCCGCCGCCGAGCCCGCCCCGGAACCGCCGGAACCGTCGGATCTCCCGGAGCACGCGGAGCCGGCCGCCGGGCACGGCCCCGACCCGCCGGGGGCCCCCGGGGAGTCCGGCCGAGCGCTCGCCGCGTCGCGCGTCCTGCCGCTGGTGCTCGCCGTCTCCGCCGCCGTCTACGTCGTCGCGGAGGGCGGCTGGACCTTCGTGGTGGTCGCCGTGCAGCTCGTCACCGTGATCACCATGGCCGCCTACGTGCACGAGCGCGGCGCGGAGCCGAAGCCCGTCACGTAGCACGGCCCCGCCCCTGTCCGTGCGGACGGGGGCGGAGCCGTGGCCCGGCCGCGACGGATCGCGGCCGGCAGGCTCACGAGAGCTGCACGTACGTGGCCGAGTGCCCGAAGCCGACGACGTCGTCGCGGCCGTCGCCGTTGACGTCACCGAGCAGGCGCGGATACCGGTCCTCCGTCCACCCCTGGTCGTAGCCGAAGGCGGCGACCTTCAGGTACACCGGGGCGAAGGTGCCGTCCGCCCGGCCGTGGGCCACGTGGACCCCGGCGTTGCCGAAGCCCACCAGGTCCTGGATGCCGTCGACGTTGATGTCCGCGTGGGTCCGCAGGTGCCGGTCGCCCCGCCACCCCTGGGCCTGGCCGAAGTCGTTCACCCGCAGTGCCACGCCGGTGTAGTTCCCTCCGTTGAGCGAGTGCGCCACGGAGACCCCGGAGTAGCCGAAGCCGATGATGTCCGCCGCGGCGTTGCCGGCGGGGTTGACATTGACGTCGGCCAGCATCCGCGGGTGCTGGCCCACGCGCCAGCCCTGGGCGTAGCCGAAGTTGCGGATCTCCAGCGCGGGCTGGGTGAACGTGTCCCCGAGCGCCGAGAAGTAGGAGACGTACGTGCCGGCGTCCCCGAAGCCCACGATGTCGGCGGTGCTGTTGCCGTCGACGTCCGCGAGCATCCGGGGGTTCTTGTCGACCCGCCAGCCGCGGTCCCAGCCGTAGCTGTCGATGCGCTTGCCGGTCCCGGTGAACGTCCGGTTGGACAGTCCGTGGGAGACGGTGACGCCCGAGTGCCCGAAGCCCACGATGTCGGCGGTCAGGTTGCCGTTGAGGTCGGCGAGCTCGCGCGGGTGCCGGTCGACGCGCCAGCCCTGGTTCCAGCCGAAGTCGCGGACCTTGAGCTGCGGCGCGGTGAAGCTGCCGTCGCCCTGGGAGTAGGCCACGTAGACGCCGGCGTCGCCGAAGCCCACGATGTCGTCCCGGCGGTCGCCGTCGACGTCCGCGAGCGTGCGCACGTGCCGTGCCCCGGACCAGCCCTGCGCGGTGCCGAAGTCGCGCACGCTCATGCGCGGCGCGCCGAAGGTGCCGTCGGCCCGGCCGAAGGCGACCTGGACGCCGGCGCCGCCGAAGCCGACGACGTCGGCGCGGCCGTCGCCGTTGACGTCCGCGAGCTCGCGCACGTGCTGGTCGGTGCGCCAGCCCTGGGCGTAGGAGAACATGGGCTGCGCGGTCGCGGCGTGGGCGGGTGCGCCCACGGCGAGCCCGGCGGTCGCCAGCACGGTGGCCGACGCGCCGGTGAGCACGCGCGAGAGGAGTGGGTGTTTCATGGCGGGTCCCCGAGGTCATGAGACGGATCGTCGGCACGGGCGCCGGTGGCGCGTGCCGGAGTCCTCGGCCGGCCCCCGGCCGACCGGGAGACGTCCCCCGGGACGCGGTGCGCCCCCGGGGAACCGGTGGCACCGGGAACGACGTCCCGGCGCCGAGGCGCAACAGCTGAGGGTGTCAGTTTACTCCTGCAACCAGGTGGTCACCAGGGGCGTTCCCTTTCGTGACGCCATTGGACGGCCCGGTCCACGGGGCTGTCCCGGCCACCACCCCGGCCACTGCTCCGGTCACCGCTCCGGCGGTGCGGCGAGGGCTGTCCTGCGCCCGCCGCGGTCGGCGGCACCCGCCGGAGTCGCCGACCGCGGCGGGGCCGTCACGGGCTGACGGGCTCCGGCCGGGGGTCGGAGGTGCAGCACGAGCCGTCGCCGCCCACCTCGGAGAGCTCCCGGCCGGTCCTGCCCTCCAGGTCGGGCCGGGCGTCGGCGGTGACGGTGTAGACCTCCCACGGCTCCCGGCCCGGTCCGGTCACCCAGACCTTGTCCTGGACGGCGTAGCAGCAGGTGGTCTGCTCCTCCGGGCGGGTGGCCAGGCCGGCGTCGGCCAGGCGCTGCGCGGCCGCCTCGACGATCTCGGTGCTCTCCACCTCCACGCCGAGGTGGTCCATGCGGGTGTCGTCACCGGGTTCGCCCTCCAGCAGCACGAGCTTCAGCGGCGGCTCCGCGATGGCGAAGTTGGCGTAGCCCGGGCGCCGTTTGGCCGGGGCCGTGCGGAACAGGGTGGAGTAGAACTCGATGGAGCGCTCGAGGTCGGCCACACGCAGGGCGAGCTGGACTCTGGACATGACGGGTTCCTTTCGGGTGCGACGAACGCTCCTTGGTATCGACGTCCGTCTATGTGGAAGAGTGCCACCAGCATCGATGGCCGTCAATACGTTCGGGTGTTCTCCTGACAGGCCGCCCACCCGGTCGCCCCGTGGGCCGCCGTCGTCCCGTACCGCCGGCTGGGGCTCCTCGCGCACCGTTCCGGGTTCGCCTTCCGCGGACCGGCGGGAGATCATGGGGGGAGACGGCCCGGCCCGCCACCCGGAAGGACACCATGCGCAAGCACCAGCACGCCGACGACGACGAGCCCCGGCGCAGCCTGTTCCGGCGCTTCGACGACTTCGCCATGCGCTTCTACGGCCCCGCCGTGCGCAGCCCCCGCGACCTCCGGGGCCAGGACCAGCCCAGCGAGCAGACGCAGCAGTGGTACCAGGACCTGCAGGACGAGTTCGTGGTCGAGAAGGACGCGAACGGCAACACCTATCTGCGCCCCCGCCACCGGTAGCCCGCCCGTGACGCCGGGAGGCGCCCGGCCGGAGAACCCCCGGCCCCGGCCCGTACAGTGTCGGAGCATGGAAGGAAACCACGTGCTGCCCCTGACCGATCCCGAGGTGCGTGCGCTGCGGGAGGACTTCCCGCTGCTGACGAACAGCCCGTCGGTCTACCTGGACTCCGGGGCGACCTCGCAGAAGCCCCTGGCCGTCCTGGACGCCGAGCGGGACTTCTACCTGCACCGCAACGCCGCGGTCCACCGCGGCGCCCACGCCCTGGCCGTGGAGGCCACCGACGCCTACGAGGAGGCCCGCCGGGTGGTGGCCGGGTTCGTGGGCGGCACCGAGCGGGAGCTGGTGTGGACCTCCAACGCCACCGAGGCGATCAACCTGATCACCTACTCCTTCTCCAACGCCTCGGCCGGACGCGGGGGAGGGACGGCCGCCCGCTTCCGGCTGGGCCCGGGAGACGAGATCGTCACCACGGAGGCCGAGCACCACGCCAACCTCATCCCGTGGCAGGAGCTGGCCGCCCGCACCGGGGCCGCCCTGCGCTGGATCCCCGTCGATGAGACCGGCGCCCTCGATCTCGGGGCCGCCGCCGAGGTCATCGGCGAGCGCACCCGGGTGGTGGCCTTCAGCCACGTCTCCAACGTCACCGGCGCGATCACCGACGTCGCCCGTCTCGTCGAGCTGGCCCGGGCGGCGGAGGCGCTGACCGTGCTGGACGCCTGCCAGTCGGTGCCGCACCTGCCCGTGGACCTCCCCGCCCTGGGGGTCGACTTCGCGGTGTTCTCCGGGCACAAGATGCTCGGTCCCACCGGCATCGGAGCGCTGTGGGGGCGGTCCGAGCTGCTGGACGCGATGCCCCCGTTCCTCACCGGCGGATCCATGATCACGAAGGTCACGATGGAGTCCGCCCGCTACCTGCCGGCTCCGACCCGCTTCGAGGCCGGCACCCAGCGGGTCGCCCAAGCCGTGGCGCTGGCCGAGGCGGTGCGCTACCTGCAGGGCATCGGGATGGAGCGGGTCGCGGCCCACGAGCACGAGCTGGGGCAGCGGCTCGCGGCCGGTCTCGCCCAGCTGGAGGGGATCCGGCTGATCGGCCCGCCCCCGGGCGCCGAACGGGTGGGTCTGGCGGCCGTGGACGTGGCGGGGGTGCACGCCCACGACGTCGGGCAGGTGCTGGACTCCGCCGGGGTGGCCGTGCGGGTGGGCCACCACTGCGCCCAGCCGCTGCACCGGGCGCTGGGGCTGACCGCCAGCACGCGGGCCAGCGCCTACCTGTACAACACCACCGCCGACGTCGACCGGTTCCTGGCCGAGCTCGCCGGGGTCCGCGGCTACTTCCGCTTGGAGAACACGCGATGAGCGCGCTGGACGGGATGTACCAGGAGGTCATCCTCGACCACGCCAAGCGGCGCTCCGGCGAGGGCCTGGCCGCCCCGGCACCCGGGCACGGGGCCGGGGAGTCCCACCAGTACAACCCCACATGCGGCGACGAGATCACCGTGCGGGTCGAGCTCGCGACCGGCCCCGGGGACGCGGAGCCGGTGGTGACCCGACTCAGCTGGGAGGGCGAGGGCTGCTCGATCTCCATGGCCGCGGCCTCCGTGCTGGCCGAGACCGCCCCCGGGATGACGCGGGCCGAGCTGGTGGAAATGATCGGCGCGTTCCGGGACCTCCTGCGCTCGCGGGGCACCGTGGTCCCCGACGAGGAGGTCCTCGGCGACGCCGCCGCCTTCGCCGGGGTCTCCCGGTTCGTGGCCCGCGTCAAGTGCGCCATGCTCGGCTGGGTCGCCGCCGAGGAGGCCCTCGACCGCGCCGGCTGAACGGCTCCCGGCGCCACCGGTCTTCACACACCAGGACGTCCTTGTCCCGCCCGGCGCGGGGTGGGACACTGACCGCCCCGGCGCTGAGGAGGCGGTCATGACACAGCTCGAGGACCTGGTGGCCCGCGTGGAGACGTGGAAGGCGCTGGACCGGGTGGCCGAGCCCCTGGCCCGCGCCGTGGGCCGGGCGGTGCGGCCCACGCCGGTGCGCAACGTGCTGAGCGGCACAGTGATCGGGCACCCCTTGCACCCCCTCCTCACCGACGTCCCGATCGGTGCGTGGACCATGGCGGCGGTGCTGGACCTGGCCGGCGGCCCCAGAACGGCCCGCGCCGCCGACGTGCTCGTGGCCGCGGGGCTGGCCGCCGCCGTCCCCACGGCGGCGACCGGGCTCAACGACTGGTCCGACACCCAGGGCGCCGACCGGCGCATCGGTCTGGTGCACGCGACCGCCAACAGCGTGGCCCTGACGTTCTACGCGGCCTCGCTCGCCGCCCGGCTCCGGGGCCGGCGCGGCGCCGGCAGGGCCCTCGCCCTGGTCGGCTACGGCTGCGTCACGGGCGGGGGCTACCTGGGCGGCCACCTCGTCTTCGCGCGGGGCGTCAACGTCAACCGCACCGCCTGGCGGAGAGGCCCACGGCGGTGGACCGACGTCCTCGCCGACGCCGAGCTCGCCGCCGGCGAGCACCGACGGGTGCCGGCCGGCAGCGTCTCGGTGCTGCTCGTCCGCGACGGGGACCGGGTCGAGGCCCTCGACAGCGTCTGCAGCCACCTGGGCGGCCCGCTCGAGGAGGGGACGGTCGACGGCGGCTGCGTCACCTGCCCCTGGCACGGCAGCACCTTCCGGCTCGCGGACGGCGCCGTGGTCCGCGGACCGGCGACCGCCGCGCAGCCCAGCTACGAGACCCGCGTCGAGGAGGGACGGATCCAGGTCCGGCGCCGGCCCTGACCGTCCCGGACTCCGGCAGCGGCCCGGAATGCTTCCGGCGCCGCCCGGGTTGTGCGCACCATGGCCCTCTCCGACGTCCCGCTCTCCCTCCTCGACCGCGCCAACACCCGGGACGGCTCCACGGAGGCCGAGGACCTCGCCCGCGTCCTGGAGCGGGCCGAGCGCGCGGAGGAGCTGGGCTACCACCGGTTCTGGGTGGCCGAGCACCACGCGGTGCCCGGGATCGCCGGGTCCGCGCCGGCGGTGCTGATGGCCGCTCTGGCCGCCCGGACCCGACGTCTCCGGATCGGCTCCGGCGGGATCATGCTCCCCAACCACCAGCCCCTCGTGGTCGCCGAGCAGGCCGCCACCCTCGAGGCCCTGCACCCCGGCCGGATCGACCTCGGCGTGGGCCGCTCCCTCGGCTTTACCGCCGCGGTCCGGGACGCGCTGCGCACCGGCAAGGAGGCCGCGGACCGCTTCGGGGACGACCTGGCCGAGCTGCTCGCGCACCTCTCCGGCGCGGCCCCGGTGACCGCCCGGCCCCGCAACCACGCCGCCACGCCGGTCTTCGTCCTGGCGACCGGCGCCGGGGTGGAGACCGCGGCCCGGGCGGGACTCGCCGTGGTGCTCGGCGGCCCGGCGATCTTCCGCGAGGGCCCCGGCGGCGGCGCCGCGGTGCTCGAGCGGTACCGCGCGCAGTTCCGCCCGTCGTCGTGGTGGCCGGAGCCCTACGCGGTGGTCTCGGCGAACGTCGCGGTGGCGCGGACCCGCGCGGCCGCCCGTGAACTGCTGCTGCCCGAGGCCCGCGCCCTGGCCGCCTCCCGCACGCGGGGCGAGTTCCCGCCCCTGGCGCCCGCACGGCCCGCGGAGCCGGACGGGCTCACGGCCCGGGAGCGGGCCCTCGTGCAGGAGACCCTCACGTCCTCCGTCCACGGCACGGCCCCGGAGGTCCGGGACCAGCTGGAACGGCTGCTCGCGCGCACCGGGGCGGACGAGCTGCTCGTGACGGGTGGCGCGCACGATCTCGACGCCCAGGCGGACTCCGACCGGCGGCTCGCCGCGCTGTTCACCACCCGCCCGGCCTGACCTCCCCGCCGGGAGGCCAGGCCGGGCGGGAGCGGGAGGGGAGTGCGGATAGAGTGACGGGGTGCCACAGCTGCTCGTTCTCGCCGCCCACCCCCTGGAGACCAAGTACTTCCCGGAGGACATCGACCTGGTCCTGACCGGTGTCGGGATGTCGGCCGCGGCGGTGCGCACCACCGAGGCGGTGCTGACCCGCTGCCCGGACCCCGCGCGCCGGGCGGAGCTGACGGTGCTCAACATCGGCAGCGCCGGCGCCCTCAAGCACGGGCTGACCGGGGTGCTCGAGCCCTCCCGGATCATCAACCGGGACGTGGACGAGGAGCTGCTGCGCGCGGCCGGGATCCCCGTGGACAACGTCATCGAGCTCGGCGGCGACGGCCCCGTGCTCGCCACCGGGGACTCCTTCGTGGCCGGCGGACCCGCCCGGGACGCCCTGGCCGCCCGGGCGGACCTCGTGGACATGGAGGGCTGGGCGATCGCGGTGGCCTGCCGGCACCTGGGCGTGCCGCTGCGGATGGTCAAGCACGTCTCGGACGCCGCCGACGAGGAGGCGGTCGCGTGGGCCGAGAAGGTCGAGCTCAGCGCCCTGGCCCTGGGGCGCTGGTTCCGCGGCAGCGGGATCACCGGGGCGTGACCTGCCGCAGGACCGTCCGGATCCGCCACTAGACTGGGGCCAGCATGAAACTTCTCCGCCAGCGCGAGTCCCTGGGCGCCCAGCAGGACTACGAGAGCGCCATGACCCTCCTCGCCGACGTGCGCCGCAGCGGGCCCGTCCTGCGCCTGTACGAACCGGCCCCCACGGTCGCCTTCGGCCGCCGGGACGAGCTGCGCCCGGGCTTCCCCGACGCCGCCCGGGCCGCCCGCGAGAGCGGGTTCGAGCCCCTGGTACGCAAGGTGGGGGGCCGCGCCGCGGCCTACCACGGCGGGTGCCTGATCATCGACCACCTCGAGGCCGCCGAGGACCCCACCTCGGGCATCCAGGACCGCTACCGGCTCTTCGGCGACATGATCGTGGCCGCCCTGGAGGAGCTCGAGGTCGAGGCCGACGTCGGCGAGATCCCGGGCGAGTACTGTGCCGGCGAGCACAGCGTGCACGGGACGCACCCGGCGTCGTCGTCCACCCCGGGCCGGAAGGTGAAGCTGGCCGGGACGGCCCAGCGGGTGGTCGCGGGCGCCTGGTACTTCAGCACCGTGCTCGTGGTCGAGCAGTCCGAGCCCATCCGCTCGGTGCTCACCGACGTCTACTCGGCCCTCGACCTGGACTGGGACCCGGCCACCGCCGGGGCCGTGGACGACCTGCGCCCGGGCACCACCGTGGCCGACGTGGAGCACGGGATCCGCAAGGTGTACGGCATGTACTCCCGGTACCTGGGGTACGGGCCGCTCACCGACTGAGCCCCGGCCGCGGGCCGGGCAGACCGAGGAGGCAGCAGATGTGCGGACGCTACGTCATCGCCCGGGCCGTGGGCGACCTCGTCGCCGCGACCGGGGCGGTCCCGGACGAGAGCCTGGGCGAGGCCGACACCGAGCGGCTGCGGGCCAACTGGAACACCGCGCCCACCACCGACGTGCCGATCGTCCTGGAACGCCTCACCGGCGGGAACGGCCGGGACGACGGGGAGCTGGTGCGCGAGCTGCACGTGGCCCGCTGGGGACTGGTCCCGGGCTGGGCCAAGGACCCGGCGGTCGGGTCGAAGATGTTCAACGCCCGCTCGGAGACCGTCCTCGAGAAGCCGTCCTTCCGCAAGGCGGTCCGGGCCCGCCGGTGCGCGGTCCCGGCCAACGGCTACTACGAGTGGAAGAAGGAGCCCGGCGCCGGGAAGGGCGGGCGCAAGCAGCCCTACTACGTCCACCCGGCCGATCCGGAGGAGACCATCTGGTTCGCCGGGATCTACGAGTGGTGGCGGGTGCCCGAGGGCACGGAGCTGCACTCCGCGGCCCTGCAGCCGGGCAGGGACGGCGGCGGGAGCACCTGGTTGCTGTCCTGCTCCATCCTCACCACCGACTCCCCGGAGCCCTCCGACGAGCACCCCGTGCTCACGGAGCTGCACGGTCTGCACGACCGGATGCCGATCCCGCTGGCGCCCGAGCACGTGGGGGACTGGCTGCGCCCCGGGGAGGACGACGCCCCGCAGCTCGTGGACCTGGTCCGGGCCGAGGCGCACCGGACGGCCGCCCGCTGGGTGCTCGACCCGGTGGGCCCGGCGGTCGGCAACGTGCGCAACAACTCCCCGGAGCTCGTCGAGCCGCAGCGGAGCCTGTTCTGAGCCCCCGGGAGCCCGTGGACCGGGTCACCGCCTTCGTCCGCGCCCACGGCGGCGGGGTCGTGGCGACCAACAGCGGCGCCGGCTGCCCCGAGTCCGCGTGGATCAACCTCGCGGCCCTCGGGGACGGGCGGCTGGTCTTCGGCACGAACGAGCGCAGCCGCAAGTACGCCAACCTCCTCGCCGATCCCCGGGTCTCCCTCGTGGTGGTCTCCGGGACGGGCCAGGAGTTCCAGCTCGAGGGCGAGGCCGCCGTGCTGGAGGGCTCCGCCGCGCAGGACGCCGGCGAGGTGCTGGAGTCCCGGCACCCGGGGGCCACGGACAAGGACAGCACCCGGCTCGTGGCGGTGCGCCCCCGCTGGGCGCGGTTCGTCGACATCGCCGCCGATCCCCCCGTCCGGGAGGAGTTCTCGCTCTGAGCCGGTCACAGAAGAGGCCCGGGACCCGCATCGCGGGTCCCGGGCCTCTTCCACGGCCGGGTGCCGGGCCCTGTTCGTGCCGGCGTCCCCTCCGGCGTCCCCCGGTCCGGAGCGCCCGCCGGGCTCAGACGTCGTCCGTCTCGGGGACCCACCGGTTGAAGTCGAGCGTCAGGTAGAGCGCGAGCGCCGCCGCGTTGTCCTCGGCGATCCGCAGGCTGACCTGGTCGTAGCCGTTGTCGTAGAGGGTGCCCATGGCGCAGCGCACCAGCTGCTCGGCCAGGCCCTGGCGGCGGCGGGAGGCCGCCGTGAACAGCTCGAAGATGTAGGGGACGTCAGGGAGGTCGTCGCCGACCCGCCGGGACAGCACGAGCGCGGCGGCCACCACGGTCCCGTCGTCGTCGACCACCACCGGCGAGGCCTCGGGCAGGAAGGGCCCGTACTCCCCGTCGAAGACTCCCCGGATCACCTGGCGGGCCTCCTCCAGACTGGAGACCCCGCCCTGCTCGTAGGAGGAGTAGTAGAGCTGGGCGAGGCTCTCGGCGTCCTCCGGGCCGGACGGACGCAGATTCACCGCGGGCTTCTTGGTGTTCGCCGCGGTGTGGGCGATCAGCGTGATGGTTCCGGTCATGGAAGGCCTCCGTGAGGTCGACGCCGGCTGCTCCGGCGGGGCGGACGAGGGACAGGGGACGTCCGGGAGGGCCGCGCAGGGCAGGCCCTCCGTGCATTCAGCGTATCCATTTCGCTGGGCTTGTCCATGCTTCGCCGTCCTCGATCGCAAAAGTGAACGGCCAGGTCGGAGCGGGTACTTCACGGGAACACCTGTTCCTTTTCCGCGCTCTTCCGGGTTAGCGTGTCGTACATGTGTTCTAGCTTCCAGGGAACAGGGCGCACCGGGGACGGGCGCCGGGCCGAGGGAGAGAGGAGCCGTCGTGGGTTTCCTGACGGAGAGCGTCGACGTGGACTGCGACACGGACGGGGTGCCGGTGGGCGTGCGCTGGCGCGGGCGGGACTACCTGGTGGCCCAGGGGCCCGTGCGCTGGTACGAGCGCCGCGCCTGGTGGTCCGAGGACGCGCGGCTGCCCAAGGACCGGGGGATCGGTGCGGTGGACCAGCAGATGTGGCGGGTCCAGGTGCAGCTGAACACCCGCTCCGAGCTGCTGACCCTCGAGCTCGTCCACACCCTCGACACCGGGCGCTGGCGGCTGCTCGCCGCCACGAGCGCCTCGGGGATCCGCGTGGTGCGCTGCGCGTAGGCCGCCTCGGTGCACCCTCCCGCCGGAGGTGCATAGGATCGTCGGTGGAGACCGCACCGCAGAACGTGAGGGAGCACCCGTGAGACTCGGCACCGTGCGACGAGACGGCACCACCCAGGCCTTCCGGCAGGAGGACGGGCGGACCGTCTATCTCCCCGTCCCCGACGTCGGGGCCCTCCTCGCCGGGGGCGACCTGCGGCTGCCGGGGGAGCCGGGCCCCGCGCCGGCCCCGGAGGACCTGGCGACGCCCGTCCTGCGCCCGGGCAAGATCCTGTGCGCCGGGCTGAACTTCTACGACCACGCGGAGGAGGTCGGCCAGGAGATCCCGGAGCACCCCACGATCTTCGCGAAGTACGCCACCGCGCTCATCGGCCCCACCGACCCCATCGCCATGCCGGAGGAGTCCGAGAAGATCGACTGGGAGGCCGAGCTCACCGTGGTGATCGGCTCGCCCCTGCGCCACGCCACGCCGGACCAGGCGCGGGCCGCGATCGCCGGGTACACCATCATGAACGACATCTCGGTGCGGGACTGGCAGGGCCGGACCTCCGAGTGGTTCCAGGGCAAGAACTTCGACCGCACCACCCCGGTGGGCCCCGTGGTGGTGACCCCTGACGAGATCGACCCCGAGGCGGGACTGGCGATCCGCTGCACCGTGGACGGCGTGCGGCACCAGGACTCCGGCACCGACCGGATGATCTTCTCCGCCGTGGAGCTGGTCGAGTACCTCAGCCGGTTCCTGACCCTCGAGCCCGGGGACCTCGTGGCCTGCGGCACTCCCGCCGGCGTGGGCCTGGCCCAGAAGCCCCGCCGGATCTGGTTGCGGGACGGCCAGGAGGTCGTCACCGAGATCGAGGGCATCGGCGAGCTGCGCAACGTCTGCACCCCCGCCGAGGACCTCCGGGCGGCGGCCGGCTGACCCGGCACCCGTCCCCACCCGGTCCCGTCCTCCCTCTCCTGCTGTCCAGATCCCACTGACCTGATCCCCGTGACCTGATCCCCGTGACCTGATCCCACTGTCCTGTTCCCGCCTTCGACCGGAGGACCCCATGGCGACGATCGGCTTCCACGCCTCCCACGAGCAGATCCCTCCCGAGCAGCTGCTGCGCGACGTCGAGCACGCCCAGCGGGCCGGCTTCGGCGCCGCCATGTGCTCGGACCATCTCGAGCCGTGGTCGCCGCACCAGGGCCACTCCGGGTTCGCCCTGTCCTGGCTGGGCGCCGCCCTGGCCACCACGGACCTGCCCTTCGGGTTCGTGCACGCCCCGGGCCGGCGCTACCACCCCGTGGTCACCGCCCAGGCCACGGCCACCCTCGCCCGCATGTTCCCCGGCCGGATCTGGACCGCTCTGGGCAGCGGACAGAAGCTCAACGAGCGGGCCGTCACCCCGGACTGGCCGGCCAAGGAGCACCGGCAGCGGTTCCTCGAGAGCAGCTTCGACGCCGTCCGCCGGCTGCACGCGGGCGAGGAGGTGTCCTGCCGCGAGCCGTTCCACGCCGACCGCGCCCGGGTCTGGGACCCGCCGGAGGTCCTGCCCGCCCTGCGCGTGGCCGCGCTCACCCCGGCGACGGTCCGCCGCTTCGCCCCCCTGGCCGACGGGTTCATCACCGTCCAGCAGCCCCTCGAGGACCTGCGCCGGATGCTCGAGGCCTGGCGCGAGGCCGGCGGCACCGGGCGGACCGCGCTGCAGGTGCACCTGAGCTGGGCGCCCTCCCCGGAGCAGGCCCGCGCGATCGCCTTCGACCAGTGGCGCACCAACGTCTTCGACCCCGTGACCATGGCCGAGCTCGCTTCGCCCCAGGACTACCTGCGCAAGGCGGTCCAGGAGGACGTGGGGGATGAGCAGATCGCCGGGGCGGTCAACGTCTCCGCCGACCTCGGCCGGCACGCCCAGTGGCTGCACGAGTACGCCGACCTCGGCTTCGACGAGATCTACCTCCACCACGTGGGGCAGGAGCAGGGCCGCTTCCTCGACGCCTTCGGGGAGACGGTGCTGCCCCAGCTGGCGCAGGCCTGACCCGGCGCGGGCCCGGGCGCCGGTCCCGGGTGGGCGGGCTACGGCAGCCGGGACGGGCGCCGCAGCACGGCCGCGCCGGCCAGCTCCGGCTCGAGCGGTACCGGGCTGTGCAGCACGGCCGGTCCGCGGTGCAGGTCGCCGCTGGACAGCGGCCGGCAGCGCAGGCCCCCTCGCCCCCGCATGGCGGCGTGCGCGCCCGGAGCCAGGACCCGGTCCATCCACACGCAGGGGTGGGCCGGGCGCCCGCCCCGCAGCCGCACGAGGGTGCCCTGGGACTCCAGCGCGAACTCCTCGCCCAGCAGCGGGGCCAGGTGGGCGCCCCGGAGGACCACGTTGCGCCGGGTCAGGAGCGGGTCGAAGGGGTCCGTGCGCAGGTCCGCGGCCATGGCCTCGAGCGCCTCGACGGCGAGCAGGGTGACGGCGGCGTCCATGTGCGCGGCCTTGCCGAAGAACCGGTCGCCCACCACGCCCTTGCCGGCCACCAGCTCGACCCGCTCGGCGTCGGTGGTGGGGACCTCCGCCGCGCCGTCCCGGGCGCGGCCGAAGTAGGCGTGCGCCGGTGACACGAGCAGGTGCAGGACCTCCACGTCGTACCGATAGGTCGCCGTCATGGCCCACACCCCTCCGTCGTCGCGGCCGCCGGTCCGGCGCCGCCTCGCTGCCGCCGGACCTCAGCATAGGCAGGGCGGGCGACACCGCGGGGCGCCGGGCCGCGCCGCCCGATCTTCCCTGCACCCGGGGAGCGCCCCGCGAGCCTGTCCCCTTTACGGATGCACACCTGGTGTCCCGGGGTGCGCGCGGGCAAGAATGGCAGCGACGGAGGACAGCCGAGGGGCACCGTGGTCCGGACGGGGGAGGGAGGTCGCGTGTCTGCCAGACGCTCCGCCGGGGGACGGTACCGGCTGGCCGGGCCGGCCGGGTCGGCCGTGGTCGTCCTCCTCGTGGTCCAGCTCCTCCTCCGGGGCGTGATCTCCGTGGCGCAGCTCGCGCTCGGAGCGGCGGCGCTCGTCGTCGTCGCGCTGGTGCTCGGCCAGCGGTTCCTCGTCCCCTGGCTGGCGCGCCGGTCCCCGAACCGGCCGCGCATCACCACGACCCGGGCGTGGACGTGCCCGATGCCCCCGGAGGAGGCCCTCGAGCGGATCCGCACGGCGTTCGAGGACCTTGGCCCGGCGGTCCGCTCCGAGGAGTGCTGCGTGGAGGTCTCGGTGGGCTCGGACGTCACCTTCCGCCGGCGCGGGACGGCCTCCGAGTTCGGGTGGCGGGCCCTGCCCCTGCGGGCCACCTTCCGGGTGGCCCCCCGCGGCGGTGGGTCCGAGGTCTCCGCCGACGTGCGGGACGACCTCGGCTGGTACCCCGAGGCGCCCGGCAGGCTCGTGGAGGACGAGATCGACCGCCGCAGCGCCTCCCTGATCGAGCGGGCGATCTGCGCCACTGGACGCTGACCGCCGCGCCCGGCGCGGCGCCGGCCGGTCCTCGGAGGTGTCCCGGGCGGGGCGGGGGCCGGAGGGACGGGAAGCCTCAGGCGGGGGTCAGGGAGGCGGCCAGGGCGTCGACGACGGCCCGGGTGATCTCGGCGGTGTCGGCGGTGCCGCCGATGTCACGGGTGAGGTGCCCGGCGGCGGTGGTGGCCTCGATCGCGGCCTCCACCCGGCGGGCCTCGGCGTGCAGCCCGAAGTGGTCCAGCATCAGGGCGGCGCTGGCGATCGCCCCGATCGGGTTGCAGATGCCCTGGCCGGCGATGTCCGGGGCGGTGCCGTGGACGGGCTCGAACATCGAGGGGAACCGGCGCTCCGGGTCGAGGTTCGCACTGGCGGCCAGGCCGAGGCTGCCGGCCAGGGCGGAGCCGAGGTCGGAGAGGATGTCGGCGTTGAGGTTGGAGGCCACCACCACGGAGAGCTCCTCGGGGTGCAGGACGAACTTGGCGCTCATCGCGTCCACCAGCACCGACTCCGTCTGCACGTCGGGGTAGTCGGCGGCGACGCGGGCGAAGACCTCGTCCCACAGCACCATGCCGTACTGCTGGGCGTTGGACTTCGTGACGCTGGAGACCTTCTTGACCGTGCGGGTGCGGGCGAGGTCGAAGGCGAAGCGGATGATGCGCTCGCAGCCCTTCTCCGTGAACAGGGAGGACTGGACGGCGACCTCGTTGCCGGGACCCCGGCCGGCGAGGTTCCGCCCGCCGAGCCCGGCGTACTCGCCCTCGCTGTTCTCCCGCACCACGACCCAGTCCAGCTCGGTGTCGTCGGCCTTGCGCAGCGGGGAGACCACGCCGGGGAGGAAGCGCACGGGGCGGATGTTGGCCCACTGGTCGAAGTTCTGGGTGATGTTCAGCCGCAGCCCCCACAGGGACACGTGGTCGGGGACGTTCTCCCACCCCACGGCCCCGAAGTAGATGGCGTCGAAGTCCTGGAGGGTCTCCAGCCCGTCGGCCGGCATCATCACCCCGTGCTGGGCGTAGTACGCACTGCCCCAGGGGAACTTGGTCCAGTCGAAGGAGAACGCCCCGTTCGACTGCTCGGCCACCGCGTCCAGGACCGTGCGGCCGGCGGCGACGACCTCCGGGCCCACGCCGTCGGCGGGGATCGAGGCGATCGTGAAGACCTGGTGCTCGGCCATGGGGTGCTCTCCTTCTCGGGTGCTCTGCTCGTGGTGTCCGCAGCGCAGTGCGGCACCGGGTTCCAGTAGAGCGCCCCGAGCACCATGAGGTCCAAGACCGGAATCCCATCCCCCGGATAGGAATCCCCTATGACACGATCCGCGGCGCGTCCTGCGGCGCCGTCCCCTCCGGCCGGCCCGCCCTCTCGGCCCGGTCCGGCGCCGTTCCCTCGGGTGCCCGGGAGCGGTCCGCGGCGTGCCGGGCCGCGTGCTCGGCGGCGACCGCCAGGAACGCGCGGGCGGCCGGGGTCAGGTGCGCCGGGCGGCTGAGCACGGCCACGTGCAGCACGGTGACCGGTTCGATCCGCAGCACCCGCAGCCCTGCGGCGCGCGCCAGCGGGGTCCAGGAGGAGGGCAGCACCGCGTGCCCGACCCCGGCCAGCACCAGCGGGAGGACCGAGGTGCGGTGGGCGACCTCGGCGGCGATCTCGACCGGCACCCCGCCGGCCAGGGCGTCGTCGATCAGCCGCCGCATCAGCGAGCCCTGCTGGGAGACGACCACCCGGTGCCCGGCCAGGTCCTCCCGGCGGATGGCGTGCCCGTCACCGAAGGTGTCCGCCTGCGGTGCCACGATGAGCACCAGGGGCTGCTGCTCCAGGTGCATCACCTCGACCTCGGCGGAGCGGAACGGGTGCTCCGAGCCCAGGACGCCGATCTCGGCGCGGCCGGTGCGCACCGCGTCGGCCACCTCCTCGGGGGTGAATGCCGCGTCCACGCTGACCGTCACGGCCGGGTGGGCTCCCGCGTAGGCAGCGATCATCGACGTGAGCGGTTCGACGCCGGGGGAGGGCATGGCGACCACGTCCAGGCGGCCGCTGCGCACCCCGCGCAGGTCGTCGACGGCGGACCGGGCGGCCTCCAGGTCCCGGACCACCACCCGGGCCGGGCCCACCAGCTCCTCGCCGGCCTCGCTGAGCACCACCCGCCGCCCGATCCGGTGGAACAGCGGCACCCCCAGTTCCCGCTCGAGGCCCTTGACGGTCTGGGACAGGGAGGGCTGGGCGATGAGCAGCTGCTCCGCGGCGCGGGTGAAGCCGCCGTGGTCCACCACGGCCAGGAAGTACGTGAGCTGCCGGACGTCCATCGTCGTCTCCTCCTGCGTCCGTGCGGCGGGGGTGCGGGCCCCTCGGTGATGCCCGTGGGTGCAGGAAACAACATGCCACAGAAGTGCGGCATCCCCTGTCCCGGAACGAGGGCGTCCCCGTGCGCGGCGCCCCTGCGGGCCGTGGGCGGATCGTCTCCCGCCCGGGCCCGGCGTCCTCCTGGGCCATCCGCGCCGCGACGGACGCCCAGGAGCCGGAGTTCCCGCGGCCCCGGCGGTTTGCAATTGACTTAAGATTCGAACACGTATTCGAATGGGGGCGTGAGCTTTCCGCACCTGCACGTCGCCACCGCCTTCAGCGCCCACTTCGGGGTCAGCCGACCTGCCGTCCTGGCGGCCGCCGCCGCGGCGGACGGCGCGGACGCCCTCGCCTGCACCGACCGGGACGGGCTCTACGGCGCGATCAAGCACCTGGGCGCGTGCCGGGAGCACGGCATCGACCCGGTCCTGGGGGTCGACCTCGCCCTGCTGGACCCCGGCCGCGAGCGCGCCCTCGGCCGCGTGGTGGTCCTGGCGGCCGGCGGCACCGCCGGTGCGGGCTACGCCGCCCTGTGCCGGCTCGTCTCCACCGCCCACGCCGCAGCGGGCCCGCCCGGGGTGACCGCCGCCGAGATCGCGGCCGCCGCACACTCGCCCCGGCACGGGGAGCCGGTCCTGACCGTCCTGCTCGGGCCCGCCTCCGACGTCGGGCAGGAGCTCGCGGCCCGCCGCTACCGCACCGGGCGCGCCGCCCTGGCCCGGTGGCGGACCCTGCTCCCCGCACCGGCGCTCGCCGTGGAGGTGGTCTCGCACCTCGCCGCCCCCGGCACGGCGTGCAGCACCTCCCACGCGGCCCGGATGCTGCGCGCCGCCCTCGAGGCGGGGCTGACCCCCGTGCTGACCAACGCGGTGCGCTACGCCACCCCCGCCGAGGCCGCCACCGCCGACGTCCTCGACGCCGCCCGCGCCCTCACCCCGCTCGAGACCCTCGGGGCGCGCGCCGGCCACGCCCCCGGCGGCAGGGCCGCCGGGCGGACCGGGACGTCCCGGCGGACGACGGCGCCGGAGCCGCTGCAGCCCAACGGCCAGGGCTGGCTCAAGTCCGCCCGGCAGATGCGCGCGCTCGCCGCGGAGATCGCCCGGGCCGCGGACCTCGGCGCGGCCGGGGCCGCGGCCCTGCTGGCGGGCACCCAGCGGGTGGCCGACCGGTGCCGGCTGGACCCGGTCGCCGACTGCGGCTGGGGGCGGCCGGTGGTGCCCGAGGCCTCCGTGCTGGGCCTGGACCGGCCGGCGCCCGCGGAGCTGCGGGCCCGGTGCGAGGCGGGGCTGGGCCGCCGCTACCCGGGCCGCCGCATGACACGGGCCGTGCGGGACCGGCTGGAGCAGGAGCTGGGGGTGATCGAGGACCTCGGCTTCGCCTCCTACTTCCTCACCGTGGCCGAGGTCTCCGCGATGATCGGGCAGATGGGGGTCCGCCACGCCGCCCGCGGCTCGGGGGTGTCCTCGCTCGTCAACTATCTGCTCGACGTCTCCCAGGTGGACCCGCTCGAGCACGAGCTGCTCTTCGAGCGCTTCCTCTCCAACGACCGCTCGACCCTCCCGGACATCGACATCGATGTCGAGTCGGCCGAGCGCCACCGCGTCTACCGGCGGATCTTCGAGCGCTTCGGCCCCGAACGGGTGAGCCTCATGAGCATGCAGAACGCCTACCGGGCCCGCGGTGCCGTCCGGGACGCCGGGCTGGCGCTCGGCATCGACCCCGAGACCGTGGACGGCGCGGCCAAGCAGCTGTGGCACCTGCCGGCCTCGGCGCTGCGGGAGACCATCGCCCGCCAGCCGGAGCTGCGGGACTTCGCCGAGCAGGTGGCCCAGGAGAAGCAGCTCGACCTCCTCGTGGACCTCACCGAGCGCCTGGACCGGCTGCCCCGGCACATCTCCATGCACCCGTGCGGGGTGATCCTGGGGGACCTGAGCCTCCTGGACCGCACCCCGGTGCAGTCCAGTGGGACGGGGATGCCCATGAGCCAGTTCGACAAGCACGACATGGACCCCATGGGCATGCTCAAGCTCGACATCCTCGGCGTGCGGATGCAGTCGGCGCTCGCCCACGCCGTCGACGAGGTGGCCCGCACCCACCCGGACCGGCCCCGCCTGGACCTCGAGGCGATCCCCGTGGACGACGGGAGGACGTTCGAGCTCATCCGCTCGACCCACACCCTGGGGTGCTTCCAGATCGAGTCCCCGGGCCAGCGCGAGCTCATCGGCAAGATGGCGCCCACGAGCTTCCGCGACCTCATCGTGGACATCTCCCTGTTCCGTCCCGGGCCGATGCACTCGGACATGGTGCGCCCCTACCTGGAGCACCGCCACGGCTGGTCCGCGCCCGTCTCGATCCACCCGTCCCTCGACCCGATCCTCGCCGAGACCCACGGCGTGACCGTCTTCCACGAGCAGGTCCTGCGCATCCTCGACACCTTCACCGGATGCGGTCTCGCCCGGGCCGACGAGCTGCGCCGCCGGCTGGGCTCCGAGCGCCAGCTCGAGGTGGAGGAGTTCTTCCGCGAGCGGGCCCGTGCGCGGGACTACCCCCTGGACGTGGTGGACAGGGTCTGGGAGACCCTGGCGGCGTTCGGCTCGTTCGGCTTCTGCAAGGCCCACGGCGCGGCGTTCGCGGTGCCCACCTACCAGTCCGCGTGGCTGAAGGCCCACCACCCGGAGGCGTTCCTCGCGGGGCTGTGGGAGCACGATCCCGGGATGTACCCCAAGCGCCTGCTCGTGGGGGAGGCGCGGCGGATGGGCATCCCCGTCCTGCCCGTGGACGTCAACCGCTCCGACGAGCACTACCGGGTGGAACGGCTCGACGACGACCCCGCCCGCCTGGGCGTGCGCCTGGCCCTCACCGGGATCCACGGGGTCTCCCGGGCAGAGGTCCGCCGGATCGTGGCGGGGCAGCCCTACGCCTCGCTCGCCGAGCTGCGGCAGCGGGCCCGTCCCTCGCGGCGCACCCTCGAGCGTCTCGCCGCCGTGGGGGCCTTCGACGGCCTGCTGCGCCGCTCCGGCGGCCCCGCGTCCCGCGCCGACCTGGTGCACGCCCTGCGGGCCCGGGCGGACAGCGGCCGGCCCGCCCGGCCGGCCGGGGAGGTCGAGGGGCAGCTGGCCCTTCCGCTCGGGGACCTCGAGCTGCGCGCCCTGCCCGCGGAGCGCCCCGAGCCCACCCTGGCGGAGAAGGTCCGCACCGAGCTGGACCTGCTCGCGGTGGACGTCTCGGCGCACCTGCTGGAGAGCTGGGCGCCTCTGCTCGGCGAGCTCGGGGTCACGCCCGCGGAGCGGCTGCTGGAGCTGCGCAACCGGTCCGAGGTGCTCGTGGCGGGGGTGCGGGTCTCGACCATGACCCCGCCCATGCGCAGCGGCCGGCGGGTGGTCTTCGTCAGCCTCGACGACGGCACGGGCGCGGTGGACTGCGCCTTCTTCTCCGACGCCCAGGCCCGCTCGGGGCAGCACCTGTTCGGCACGCGGATGCTGCTGGTGCGGGGCCGGACGCGGCGCACCGGACCGCGGGGGATCAGCATCAGCGCCGAGCAGGCCTGGGACCTGGCCGACCCCGGAACCCCGGCCGCGGTGCGCGCCGCGGCCCCGCCGATCCTCCGGGGAGCGGGGACAGGATGAGCCGGGAGACCGTCCGGATCCAGGGGTTTCACTCTCGGTGAAGCCATTGGCCAGCGAACTGATTGCCAGTATGGTTACTAATAACAGCGGACGAGCTGCACCCCGCCTCCCCGGGCGGAGATCGTCCGCGGCGAGCCCCCCGTCCAGGGGAGCCCGTTGCCTCGCAGAATAGAGAAGGAGTTCTCATGGCTACGTACGACGTGAACGCACTGCTGTCCGCCACCGCCTACGGGTCGGACGGCGACAAGATCGGCAAGGTCGAGCAGGTCTTCCTGGACGACAACACCGAAGAGGTCACCTTCGTGACCGTCAACACCGGTCTCTTCGGCACCAAGGAGAGCTTCGTCCCCGCCGACGGCGCCCAGCAGGACGGCGACCGCCTCGTCCTTCCCTACACCAAGGACGTCGTCAAGGACGCCCCGAACGTGGACGCGGACCAGCACCTCTCCCCGGCCGAGGAGGAGGAGATCTACCGCTACTACAAGATGAACTACTCCGGCACCGACGACCGCGACCGCACCGACCGTGACCGCACCGCCGGCGTTGCCGGCACCGCTGGTGCCGCCGGGACCGCCGGCGCCGCAGGTCTCGCCGACCGCGACGACCGCTACGCCGCGGACACCGACCGCAATGCCGTCCCGGCGACCGGCACTGCCGGCTACCCCGAGAACGACGGGTACACCGACCGCAACAGCACCTCGGGCATTGCCGACGTCGACCGCGACCGTACCGATGTCGACCGTGACCGTGACCGCACCGCCGGGCTCACCGACCGTGACCGCACCGACCGTGTCGACAACGGGGTGGTCCGCCACGAGGAGCAGCTGCACGTCGGCAAGGAGCGTCAGGAGACCGGCCGCGCCCGTCTGCGCAAGTACGTGGTCACGGAGAACGAGACCGTGGACGTGCCCCTCGAGCGCGAAGAGGTCCGTGTCGAGCGCACCCCGCTGAGCGGCACCGAGGCCACCGCCGGCACCATCGGCGAGGAGGACGTCGAGGTGACCCTCCACGAGGAGCGTCCCGTCGTCGCCAAGGAGACCGTGGGGGTCGAGAAGGTCGGCCTGGAGAAGGAGACCGTCCGCGACACCGAGCGCGTCGACGCCGAGGTCCGCAAGGAGCAGGTCGAGGTCGAGACGGACGCCGAGCGCGGCACCGGCCTGACCGACCGCGACCGCGGCACCGGCCTGACCGACGACGATCGCCGCGACCGCATCTGATCGCACCTGATCGACTCCGGGGCCCCCGTCACCGTTCCGGTGACGGGGGCCCCGTCGTCGTGCTGGACACGGTTCACCCCGCTGCCCGCCGGGCCTGCGTGCCGGGCACGGCCGCGTAGTAGACCAGGCCCAGCGCGACCACCGCCGCGGCCGCCACGTACATCCCCCGGTAGCCCAGCGCAGGGACCAGGGCCCCCATGAGCATCGGGCCCAGCGCCACGCCCACGTCCATGCACAGGAAGTAGGTCGAGGTGGACAGCCCCACGCGGGTGAGCGGGGCCGAGCGGACCGCGGCGGCCTGGGCCGCCGAGAGCACCGCCCCGTAGCCCACGCCCAGCACCGTGCCCGAGGCGAGCACGAGGAACGGCGAGTCCGCGGCCGCGAGCAGCAGCAGCGCCACCACGAAGAGCAGCAGCGACGGGTACAGCACCGCGTTGTCCCCGCGCCGGTCCTGCAGCCGGCCCGCGAACGGGCGGCTCACCAGGACGGTGACGGCGTAGGCCACGAAGTACGCGCCCGCGGGGCCCACGAGGTCCGCCTGCACGGCGAACGGGTTGAGGAAGGACAGGACCGCCGAGTACCCCACGCCCACGAAGAGCATGAGCGCCGAGACGGGCAGGGCCCGCGCCTCCACGAACTGCCCCACGGAGAAGGACCGCAGCCCCGCCCGCTGCTCGGCGGAGAGGCTCAGCTCGGGGACCCGGGTGACGGCTCCCACGGCGAGGCCCAGCAGGGCGACCGCCGCGCACACCCCGAAGAGCGTGTCGTAGCCCACCGCCGTGGACAGGCTCAGTCCCGCCAGGGGACCCAGCGCGGCGGCCAGGGTGGTGGAGAGCATGAAGTACCCGGTGCCCTCGCCCCGCCGGTGCGCGGGGATGAGGGCCTGGACGGACGCGGGCAGCACGGTGGTGGCCATGCCGAAGCCCACGCCGTTGAGCACCCGCACCACCAGCAGGCCCCAGAAGCCGGTGTCGAGCAGGTAGGCGGCGGCGCACAGCGCCAGCAGCACGAGCGCGGCGAGCAGCACGCGCCGGCGCCCGAGCAGCTCCATGTACTTGCCGGTGAGCAGCCGCGCCAGGACCGCCCCGACGATGAAGGCACTCGTGGCCACCCCGGCCAGCGCCTCGTCCGTGCCGAAGCGCTCCATGGCGTAGAGCGCCATGACGGTCATCAGCAGGTAGAAGTTCATGGAGATGAGGAACTGGCCCGCCCACATCAGCACGAAGCCGGCGGTCCACAGCCGGTGCGGCGGGGGAGAGGGCACCTCCCCTCCCGGTGCGGGCGGGTCGGGCGGTCCGGGAACGTCTGCGGGCATCGGGTGGCCTCACCTCCGCCGGCCATCATCTCACCGCCGCGGTCCCCACCGGCCGACAGGTACCATCGATGCAGTGCGCGCCGCCCGCCGGTGCCGCTGCCACGCGCCCCCCGTACCGGTGCGTGCCGATCCCGACCCGAGGAGCACCTTCCCCATGACCACCGTGCCCGAGCACCAGCCCGAGTCCGCCCCCCTCACGATCACCGTCGACGGCGAGCAGCGCACGGTGGGGACCGGGACGTCCGCCGCGGACCTGTACCGCGAGGACCGCTCCGTGGTGGTGGCCCGGGTCAACGGCGTGCTCAAGGACCTCGCCACCGGGCTGGCCGACGGGGACGCCGTGGAGAGGGTGCTGATCTCCGAGCCCGAGGGCCTCGAGGTGCTGCGCCACTCCGCCGCCCACGTCATGGCCCAGGCCGTGCAGCAGCTGCACGAGGACGCCAAGCTCGGCATCGGCCCGTACATCACCGACGGCTTCTACTTCGACTTCGACGTCGAGCAGGCGTTCACGCCCGAGGACCTCAAGGCCATCGAGAAGCGGATGCAGCGGATCGTGAACTCCACCCAGTCCTTCCGCCGCCGTGCGGTGAGCGAGGAGGAGGCCCGCGCCGAGATGGCGGACGAGCCGTACAAGCTCGAGCTCATCGGCCTGTCCCAGGGCCCCGGCTCCGGCGCGGACGTGGACGCCGCCGCGGAGGGCGCCTCCGTGGAGGTCGCCGCCGGCGAGCTGACGATCTACGACAACGTGGACCGCAAGACCGGGGAGACGGTCTGGAAGGACCTGTGCCGCGGCCCGCACCTGCCGGACACCAAGCTGATCGGCAACGGCTACGCCCTGATGCGCTCGGCCGCCGCCTACTGGCGCGGCTCCGAGAAGAACAAGCAGCTCCAGCGCATCTACGGCACCGCGTGGCCGTCCAAGGAGGACCTCACCGCGTACAAGAACCGCCTCGCCGAGGCGGAACGGCGCGACCACCGCCGGCTCGGCTCGGAGATGGACCTGTTCTCCTTCCCCGACGAGCTCGGCTCCGGCCTTCCGGTGTTCCACCCCCGGGGCGGGATCATCCGCAAGACCATGGAGGACTACTCCCGCGAGCGGCACACGGAGGCCGGCTACGAGTTCGTCTACACCCCGCACATCACCAAGGGCCACCTCTACGAGGTCTCCGGCCACCTCGACTGGTACCGCGAGGGCATGTTCCCCGCGATGCACGTGGACGAGGAGCGGGACCCGCAGACCGGGGAGCTGACCAAGCAGGGCCAGGACTACTACCTGAAGCCCATGAACTGCCCGATGCACAACCTCATCTTCCGCTCCCGGGGCCGCTCCTACCGGGAGCTGCCGCTGCGCCTATTCGAGTTCGGGCAGGTCTACCGGTACGAGAAGTCCGGCGTGGTGCACGGCCTGACCCGGGTGCGGGGCATGACCCAGGACGACGCCCACATCTACTGCACCCGGGAGCAGATGAAGGCGGAGCTGACCACCACGCTCGGCTTCGTGCTGGACCTGCTCAAGGACTACGGGCTGGACGACTTCTACCTCGAGCTCTCCACCAAGGACCCCGAGAAGTTCGTGGGCTCGGACGAGCTCTGGGAAGAGGCCACCAACACCCTCGCCGAGGTCGCGGCCGAGTCCGGGCTGGACCTGGTCCCGGACGCCGGCGGCGCCGCGTTCTACGGCCCCAAGATCTCGGTGCAGGCCAAGGACGCGATCGGGCGGACCTGGCAGATGTCCACCATCCAGCTCGACTTCAACCTGCCCGAGCGCTTCGACCTCGAGTACCAGGCCGCCGACGGCACCCGGCAGCGGCCCGTGATGATCCACCGTGCCCTGTTCGGCTCCGTGGAGCGGTTCATGGGGGTGCTCGTGGAGCACTACGCCGGGGCGTTCCCGGCGTGGCTGGCCCCCGTCCAGGTCGTGGCGATCCCGGTGGCCGAGGCCTTCAACGACTACCTGCAGGGCGTGGTGGACACGCTGCGGGCCCGCGGTGTGCGCGTGGAGCTCGACGCCGGCTCGGACCGGTTCCCCAAGAAGATCCGCACCGCCTCCAAGGAGAAGGTCCCGTTCGTGCTCATCGCGGGCGGGGAGGACGCCGAGGCGAACGCCGTGTCCTTCCGCTTCCGCGACGGCTCGCAGGACAACGGCGTCCCGGTCGGCGAGGCCGTGGAGCGGATCGTGGCGCACGTCCAGCGGCGGATCAACGAGGAGCCGACGGCCGCCGCCGCCGAGGACCCCCGCGCCGCCGCGGAGACGGCCGGGGTGGGGCAGTGACCGGTACGGGGCCCGACGCCGGGCCCCCGCACCACTGGATCCGCCAGGACGAGTTCGAGATCCCCGGGGTGCCCGACAGCTTCCAGCGGCTGTGGACCCCGCACCGGCTCGCCTACGTGCGCGGCGAGGACCCGTCCGTGCGGGAGGACCCCGGGTGCCCGTTCTGCAACGGCCCGCAGCGCGCGGACGAGGAGTCGCTGATCGTCCACCGCGGCGAGCACTGCTTCGTGATCCTCAACCTGTTCCCGTACAACCCCGGCCACCTCATGGTCTGCCCGTACCGGCACGTGGCCGATCTGACGGAGCTCGAGCCGGCGGAGCTGCGGGAGCTCACGGACCTGACCCGCACCGCGGTCGCCACGATCCGCGGCGTCGCGTCCCCGCACGCCTTCAACGTGGGCATCAACCTGGGGGCCGCGGCCGGCGGCTCCCTCTCGGGGCACCTGCACCAGCACGTGGTCCCGCGCTGGAACGGGGACGCCAACTTCATGCCGGTCCTCGCCGGGACCAAGGCCATCATGCAGACCCTCGGGGACACCCGCCAGGACATCGCCGACGCCTGGCCCGCGGCCTGATCCGCGTCGTCGTCACACCCGGGGCGTCCGCCCCCGGGCGCCGCGGCGCTCAGCCGCGGGCGTCCCGGGCGGGAGCACCGCGCCGCCGGTGGACGAACTCCTCCCGCGCCTGGAGTCCGCGCCGCTCCAGCAGCGCGCCGAGGTGCGGGCGGCGTCCCAGCAGGGCCTCGAAGGCCTCCATCGGGGCGGTCTCGTTGCCCCGGGAGAGCACCTCCTCGGCGAAGCGCCGCCCGTTCTCCCGGGTCGGTCCGCCGCGGGACGCGAACCACTGCGCGGTGTCGGCGTCGAGGATCTCGGACCAGATGTAGGAGTAGTAGCCCGCGGAGTAGCCGCCGGCGAAGATGTGCTTGAAGTACCCGGTCCGGTAGCGCGGGGCGATGCCGTCCACGTCCACCCCGGCGCGGGCGAGCGCCTCCTGCTCCACGGTCCGGGGGCCCGGCAGCTCGGCGGGGTCCTCGATCCCGTGCCACGCGAGATCCAGGTAGGTCGAGGCGAGGTACTCGACGGTCCGGTAGCCCTGCCCGTGCGCGGAGGCCTCCCGCAGGCCCGCGAGGGTCTCTTCGGGGATCGGCTCGCCCGTGCGGTGGTGGCGGGCGTAGTGCCGGAGCACCTCCGGGTGCAGCACCCACATCTCGTGCACCTGGGAGGGGTACTCCACGAAGTCCCGCGGCACCTTCGTCCCGGAGAACGAGGGCAGGTGCACGTCGGAGAGCAGCCCGTGCAGCGCGTGGCCGAACTCGTGGAAGACCGTCACCACCTCGTCCAGGGTCAGCAGCTTGGGCCTGCCCGCGGGCGGCCGGGTGAAGTTCGCGTTGTTGACGACGACGGGGCGCTGACCGGTCAGCCGGTTCTGGTGCACCAGCGATCCCATCCAGGCGCCGCCCTGCTTGGTGGGCCGCGTGAACCAGTCGCCCAGGAACAGCCCCACGCCGCGGCCCGCCTCGTCGGTGACCTCCCACACCCGCACCTGCGGCAGGTAGCCGTCCAGGTCGGGACGCTCGGTGAAGACCAGCCCGTAGAGCTCCCGGGCGGTGCGGAAGATCCCGTGCTCCAGCACGGACTCCAGCTCGAAGTGCTCCCGCAGCGCGGAGGCGTCCACGGCGTAGCGCTCCCGGCGCAGCCGCTCGGCCCAGAACGGCCAGTCCCACGCCTCGATCGGGTGCCCGGCCAGCTGCTCGAGCTCCGCCCGCTCCTCGAGGGCGTTGCGCACGGCGGGGCCGGTGATCCGCTCCAGCATCTCGTGCACCGCCTCCTGGGACGGCGCCGTGTTCCCGGCCATGACGTGGTCGCCGTGGCTGCGGTAGCCGAGCAGCCCGGCCTGCTCCGCGCGCAGCCGGGCGATCCGGGCGGCCACGGGCAGCAGGTCCGTGCGGCTCTGCGAGCCCTCGCCGCCGTGCTCGCCGGTGCCGCGGTTGACGGCGGCCAGATGAATCCGCCGGCGCAGCGCGCGGTCCGTGAGCACCGACAGCACGGGCTGCACGGTGAACAGCGAGGGCGTGAGCAGGTACCGGCCCGGCATCCCGTTCTCGGCGGCCGCGGAGGCGGCGGCCTCGACGTCCGTGGGGGACAGCCCGTCCAGCTCCGCTGGGTCGTCGACGACCACGGCGGAGGCGTTGACCTCCCGGATCAGGTCGTTGCCGTAGCCGATGCTCAGCTCCGAGAGCTCGTCGTTGATCTCCCGGAGCCGCCGCTGGTCGTCCAGGGTCAGCTCCGCGCCGGAGTTCGCGAACCAGGAGACGTACTCGTCCAGGGCGCGCAGCTGCCACGGCTCCAGGTCGGTGCGGTCCACCCGCCGGACCCGCGCGTAGAGCTCCTTGTTGAGCGTGAAGTCCGCCTTGTGCTCCGACAGCCGCGGGGCGAGCTCCTGGTAGATCCGCTGGATGCCCTCCGTGTTGTGCGCCGCGGTCAGCGTGAAGAAGACCGACTCGACCCGGTCCAGGGCCAGGCCCCCGCGCTCGAGGGCCTCGATGGTGTTGGCGAAGGTGGGCGGGTCCGGGTCGGCCAGGATCGCCCGCACGCACTCGAGGTCCTGGGCCATCGCCGCCTCGAAGGCCGGCAGGAAGTGCTCCTCCTTGATCCGCCCGAAGTCGGGCAGCTCGTAGGGGAGCGGGCTGGGGCGCAGGAGTGGGTTGTCCAAGGGCCGGCTTCTGTCGTGGTGGGCGGACGGGTGCGACCAAGACTAGCCTCCCGGTGCAACGGGTGTGGACGCGGGTGCCGCCGCCGATGACGACGTCGACGACCCCTGACGGATCGGCCAGACTGGACCTCGCCCCGAGGGTCACTGACGGTTTCGGGAGTGGCCGCAGAGATGCCTGCGTCCGGAGAAGGAGTGCCGTGCTCATGACCCACCCAGCGAGGGAGTACGACGTCGTCATTGCCGGCGGTGGACTTGCCGGGCGCAGCATCGCCTACTTCCTGAGCCGGGAACCAGGGCTGTCCGGGGCGCGGATCCTCCTCATCGACGACGCCGGAGATCGATACCCCCACCGCTCCCTGATCTACTGGCACGACGACGCCCTCCCGCTGCCCCTGACGCCCGCAGCCACGTTCACGAGCCTCGCGGTTGACGCAGGACCCGCCCAGCGGGTGCTGCCGCTCGAGCGCCACCGCCTGTGCCTCACCTCGTCCCGGACCGTTTTCCGATGCCTCGACGACGTCATCGATGCCAACCCTCAGATCAGCCGTCTCGACGCACGGGTTTCACGCGTACGGGCCCATGCCGACTCGGTGGACGTGGCCCTCTCCGACGGCCGGCTCGTCACGGCATCCCACTGCTTCGACAGCACCTTGCCCCCCACCGGGATCACGGCACCGCTGCTCATGTCGGGTGAGGTTCGTCGGGTGCGGACTGCGCACGACTCCTTCGACCCGTCGATCGCCACCTTCATCGATTTCCGGTCCGGTGAGCACCACCCCGTGCACTTCCACTGCGTCCTGCCGCTCTCAGCCCGAGAAGCCGTCGTCGAAGTCACCCGGATCATGCCGGGGAAGGCTCACACCCCGGAATTCTCGTTCGAACAGGCAACGTCGGACTACCTGCGCAAGGTCTGGGGTGTGAACGAGTACTCGTCGTTGTCCGTGGAGCGAGGGTCCATCCCCCTGGGCATCCGCCCCCGTTCTCCCCGCGGCCGCCATGTGCACACCGGATGTCCCGCCGGGGCCGTCAAGGCCACCACGGGCTACGGCTTCACCCGGATCCTTCGTCAGACCCAGCACATCGCCTCCACGCTGGCCTCCACCGGGTCACCTGACGCTCCCCGGCCGTCCCCACGCTTCCGCTGGTACGACAGACCCGTGCTCAAGATGTGGGAACACGACCCCGAACACGCGGTGCAGTTCATGAAAGCCGCGTTCACCTCCGGCGATGCTGATCTCGTCCTCGACTTCCTCGACGAACGGACCACGTTCGCACAGGAACGGCGGCTGCTCGGGTCCATGCCGGTCACGATGCTCCTGCAGCCGCGTCTCTGGATCTGAGCCCGTCATCAGGACCTCTCGTCCGGCCGAACCGGAACACCAACGGTCGGCACGCGGTCGCGGGACTGTCCGATAAACGGTGTGTGGGGTCCGGCGGTTTTCATCAGTGAGTGGTTCTCTCGAACCGTCCGGCGAAGGTGATCGCGAACGCGTTCAGCGCCGGCTTCCACCTCATCACCCAGCGTGCTCTACCGCCGCCGGTCGGATCAAGAGACCGGGTGACGAGGTAGAGGCACTTCAGCGCAGCAGCCTCGTTCGGGAAGTGCCCGCGCGCCCGCACCGCCCGCCGGTAGCGGGCGTTGATCGACT
>NZ_NSKF01000059.1:0-4115 GCF_002287015.1 Kocuria sp. WN036 | reverse complement strand
CCGGATCTCCAGCAGGGTCCCGGCCACGGGGGAGGGGACCTCGGTGTCGACCTTGTCGGTGGAGACCTCCAGCAGCGGCTCGTCGACGGCGACCTCGTCACCGACCTGCTTGAGCCACCGGGTCACGGTGCCCTCGGTCACGGACTCGCCCAGGGCGGGCAGGGTGATCTCGCTGCCCTCGCCCGTCTGCTGGGCCTCGGCCTGCGGGGCCTGCTCCTGACCGGAGGACTCCTGACCGGAGGACTCCTGGCCGGAGGACTCTTGGCCGGAGGACTCCTGGCCGGAGGACTCCTGGCCGGAGGACTTCTGTTCGGCGGCCTCGTCGGTCGCCTCGGGGGTCTCGGCCTCGGTCGCGGCGTCCTCGGCCTCCTGGGCGGAGGTGTCCGCGGCGGCACCGTCCTGGCCGGACCCGCCGCCGGAGCCGGAGCCCGAGCCGTCACCGATGACGACCAGCGGCGCGCCGACCTCGACGTCCTCGTCCTCCTCGACGAGGATCTCCTCGATCACGCCCGCCACGGGGGAGGGGATCTCGGTGTCGACCTTGTCGGTGGAGACCTCGACCAGGGGCTCGTCGACGGCGACCTCGTCACCGACCTGCTTGAGCCACCGGGTCACGGTGCCCTCGGTCACGGATTCGCCCAGTGCGGGCAGGTTTACGGTTTCTGACATGGTCCGACCGTCTCTCTTTCGGTGCCTTCGATGGTGCGGTCCGGGCGCCGGGCCCGGGTCCGGGGTAGTGGGGGAGGCCCCGCCCGGGAGGGGCGGGGCCTCGACGCGGTCAGCCGTGCAGCGGCGTGCCCGCGAGTGCCATGGCGGCCTCGCCGATGGCCTCGTTCTGGGTGGGGTGCGCGTGCACGAACGCGGCGACGTCCTCGGGGTAGGCCTCCCAGTTGACGATGAGCTGGCCCTCGCCGATCTGCTCGCTGATGCGCTTGCCGATGGCGTGGAAGCCGATGATCGGCCCGTCCTTCTCGCGCACCAGCTTGATGATGCCGCCGGTGCCCAGGATCGAGCTCTTGCCGTTGCCGGCGAGGTTGTACTCGGCGACCTCGACGTTGTCCTCGCCGAACTTCTCCTTCGCCTTCGGCTCGGTGTAGCCGACCGAGGCGATTTCCGGCTCGGTGAACGTGACCTTGGGGATGTTCACGTCGTCGACGACGGCGGGGTTCAGACCGGCGATCTCCTCGGCCACGAACCGCCCCTGCTGGTAGCCGCGGTGGGCGAGCTGGACCCCGGGGACGATGTCGCCGATCGCGTAGATGTTGCCGACGCCGGTGTGCAGGCGCTCGTTCGGGGTGACGAAGCCGCGGTCCATGGGGATGCCCTGCTCCTCGTAGCCCATGTCGGCGGTGTTCGGGCCGCGGCCCACGGCGACCAGCACGATGTCGGCCTCGAAGACCTTGCCGTCGGCCAGGGTGACCTTCGCCCCGTTGTCGTCCTGCTCGACCTTCTCGAAGAAGGTGCCGAGGCTGGACTTGATGCCGCGCTTCTTGAACTCCCGCTCGAGGATCTTGATGAGCGCGGGGTCCTCGTTGGCGACCAGGTGGGGGAGGCCCTCGATCACGGTGACGTCCACGCCGAAGGACTTCCACATGGAGGCGAACTCGCAGCCGATCACGCCGCCGCCGAGGACGATGGCGCTCTTGGGCACGAAGTCGATCTCCAGCGCCTCGGTGGAGGTCATGATCCGTCCGCCGATCTCGACGCCCAGGGTCTTGGAGATCGAGCCGGAGGCCAGCACGATGTGCTTGCCGGTGTAGGTGGTGCCGTCGACCTCGACGGTGTTCTCGCCCGTGAGCTTGCCGACTCCCTCGATGACCTTGATCTTGCGCATCTTCATCAGACCCGTGAGGCCCTTGAACTTGCCGGCGACGATCTTGTCCTTGTACTCCCGCACGGCTGCCATGTCGATGGAGTCCAGCGTGGTGTGGATGCCGTACTTGGAGCTCTCGCGGGCGTCCTCGGCCAGCTCGGCGGAGTGCAGGTACGCCTTGGTCGGGATGCACCCCCAGTGGAGGCACGTGCCCCCGAGCTTGTTCTTCTCCACCAGCGCCACGGTGAAGCCGAGCTGGACGGCCCGCAGCGCGGCGGCGTAGCCGGCACTCCCTCCGCCGAGGACGAGGATGTCGAATTCGTTGTCGGCCACGTGTTTGGCTCCCTTGCGCGTTGACGTCGTTCCGGGTGGGTCGCACCCGTCCCGTGACGGGTTCGTTTCGTACATACCTTAGCCCTACGCCGGAGGGAGCGACCAGGCGGGCGCTCCCTCCGGCGCAGGGGTGTCGCGGGACCTCAGCCGCGGTCGGCGGCCGCGTCCTCGAGCAGCCGCACGAGCGTGCGCACGCCCGCGCCGGTGCCCTCCGCCGGGGTGTAGCCGTAGGGCGATCCCTCGTTGAAGGAGGGGCCGGCGATGTCCACGTGCGCCCAGGGCACCCGTGCCCCGTCACCCCCGCCGACGAACTCGCGCAGGAAGATCCCGGCGACGAGCATCCCGCCGTTCTTGTCCCCGATGTTCTTGAGGTCGGCGACCTTGGAGTCCAGGGACGGGCGCAGGTGCTCGGGCAGCGGCATGGGCCAGCCGTCCTCGCCGGCGGCGCGGGCGGCCTCGGCCACGGCGGTGCGCACTGTCTCGTCGCCCATGATCCCGAACGTCCGTGCGCCGAGGGCCACCATCTGCGCGCCGGTCAGCGTGGCGATGTCGACGACGGCGTCCGGGGCCTCCTCGCACGCGGCCACGAGACCGTCGGCCAGCACCAGGCGCCCCTCGGCGTCGGTGTTGAGCACCTCGACGGTGCGGCCGCCGCGGATGGTGATGACGTCGCCGGGGCGGGTGGCGGTCGACGAGGGCAGGTTCTCGGCCAGGCACAGCCACCCCGTGACCTTCACAGGCAGGCCCAGCTCGGCGGCGGTGAGGACGGTCGCGAGCACGGCGGCGGCGCCGGCCATGTCCGACTTCATGGTCATCATCGAGGCCGGGGGCTTGAGGGAGAGGCCGCCCGAGTCGAAGGTGATGCCCTTGCCCACGTAGGCGTAGTGCTTCGCGGCCCGCGCCGGGGCGTACTCCAGCTTGACGAGGCGCGGGCCGTGCACGGAGCCCTGTCCCACTCCCAGGAGCCCCCCGTAGCCGCCCTTGGCGAGCTCCTTCTCGGCGAGCACGGTCACGGAGACCTTGGTGCCCCTGGCGGCCCGGCGGGCGTAGTCCGCCACGGCCTCCGGGTACATGACGTTGGGGGAGAGGTCCACGAGGGTGCGGGCCGCGCGGACGCCGCGGCCCAGGGCAGCGGCGCGGTCGAGGCACCGGCCCAGCGCGGCGCGCGCCACGCCCGGGGCGTGCACGACGGCGGAGGCCAGCGGGTCCTGCACGGCACCGGCGGTCGCCGCGCGCTGGTGGGCGAAGGCGAAGGCGCCGAGGGCGGCGCCCTCGGCGACCGCCGCGGCGTCCTGCTCGGAGTCCACGGGCAGGGCGAGCACCGCGGAGTCGGTGCCGGCGAGCCGCCGCACGGCGGCGCCCACGGCCCGGCGCAGCACCTCGGCGCGCTCCGCGGTCCCGGCGGGCAGGGCGCCGACCCCGGTGAGGACCACCACGGCGAACGGCAGCCCGGACGGGGCCGGCACCACGGTCACCTCGTCGGCGGCACCCTTCACGCGCAGCGCCGCCGCGGCCTCCACCACGGGGGCGAGCCGTCGCTGCTCACCGGCGGGGAGCAGGACACGGCCCGAGCCGTCGCCGTCCTGTCCCTTCGCCACCCCGAGCACGAGCGCGTGGGCCGGCGTCCGGCCCAGGGCCTTGTGCGTGGCGGTGAGCTCGATGCCACGGGGTTCGAGCAGGTCCTGTACGTCGGGCATGGATCGTCCTTTCGCTGAGGTCTGGACCGGCCCAGCAGGCGTGCTGTCGATCCTATCCTCGGCCGGCGCGCCGCCGGGGCCCGGACGCACGGGGCGGGCCCCGCGGGATCGGCGGGGAATAACGCGGTGCCCGCGGACGGTTGACATGATCCGGGCCCGCCGTCGCAGGCGTGCTCCCACCGGTCTCCCCACGGACGCCCGGAACCGACCCACCCCAGGAGGAAGAGCTGTGCTGGACCCCACCTCGCTGTACCTGAGCAACCCCGCTCTGC
>NZ_NSKF01000058.1:0-4191 GCF_002287015.1 Kocuria sp. WN036 | reverse complement strand
CGGTTCATCGAGCAGATGCCCCTGGACGCCGACCACGGCTGGACCCGGGCGGACATGGTCACCGCCGCCGAGATCCGCCACCGGCTCGCCGGCCGGTTCCGGCTGGCCCCGCACCCGGGGCCGCGCGAGGGCGCCCCGGCCGAGCTGTGGGACGTCCACCCCCGCACGGCCAGCGCCGCCCCCGTGGACTCCGGCGCGACCTCGGACGCGACGTCCGCGGCGCCCCCCGCCGCGGCCTCCGCTCTGCGCCCCGGCGCCCAGGACCCGCCGCTGGGCACGGTGGGCGTCATCGCCTCCGTGACGGAGCCATTCTGCGCCGACTGCAAGCGGACCCGGATCACCGCCGAGGGCAGGATCCGCTCCTGCCTGTTCTCCCACGAGGAGGTCGAGCTGCTGCCGCTGCTGCGCACCGGTGCCACCGACGGACAGCTAGCCGAGCGCTGGCGGGCGGCGATGTGGGCGAAACCGGCCGCCCACGGCATGGACCACGTAGGCCTGGACTCCCCCGACTACGTCCAGCCGGAGCGCTCGATGAGCGCGATCGGAGGCTGACGCGCACCACGGGCCTCCCGACGCCGGTCGACCGGCTCCTCAGCCGCGGGGAGAACCGGCGCGCCGGGGCAGCAGCCAGCCCACCAGGACCACGGCTCCCGGCAGGGCCGAGATCAGGGCGAGCAGCCCGTAGCCGATCGAGATCGCGAAGCCGGTCCCGGCGGGCAGGCCGTGGGCCATCGCGGCCAGGGTGGTGATCCCCTCCCGCGGACCCCAGCCGCCCACCCCGACGGGCACGGACATCCCGGCGAGGCCCAGCACGGTGGTCCCCCACAGGTTCGCCAGGGTCTCCTGGGGTGCGGTGCGCACGGCCGCCAGCAGGAACAGCCCCTGGTAGCAGACCCAGGCGAGCACGGACAGCGCCCACACCCCGGCCCGGTCCCGCGCCGGGGCGCCGCTCGTGGAGCGCCAGGCGACGGCCCCCACGGCGAGCGCCCCGAGGCCGAGGACCGTGGCGAGCCAGCCGCCGACCGCCAGGGCCGGGACGACCCCGGCCGCGAGGAGCACGGACGTCCCCGCCAGCCGTTCGCCCAGCACGGAGCCGCCGGCGCCGGGCCAGCTGTCGCCGCGCCGGCGGCGGCGCAGCACCCGTACGGCGTCCCCGGTCACGCCCCCGGGCAGCAGCAGGTTGACGAGCCCGGACGCCCAGCACTCGCCCAGCGCCTCCCGGAAGCCGATCGGTGTGGCCCGGCTGCGGGCCACCAGCCGCCAGCGCTGGGCCTGGGCCGCGGTGGCCACGAGCCCGGCGCCCAGGGCGAGCGCCACGGTGGCGGGGGTGAGGATCCCGACGGCGCTGCGGACCGCGTCCGTGCCGAGCACGCGGAACAGCATGGCGAGGAGGACCAGCCCGGCCACCGCCTGCCCGGCGGCGAGCAGCACGCGGAGTACGGGCCGCCGCCGCGTGGGGGCGGGCGTGGTCTCGGCGGGCATGGGCGCAGTCTAGCCACCGCCCGCCGCCGCCCGGATTGACGCGGCGGGCCGGGCCCGCCCAGGATGAAGACCCCCGACGCGGAAGGCGACCGCATGCCCCTGGCCCGTTCCACCGGCCCGCACTCCTTGGCGCGCCGGGACGGTCTGCTCGCCTTCGCGGTGCTGGGCGGCGCCCTCGCGGCGCTCCTCCTCCTGGCGGACGCGGCGCTCCCCGTGCTGGCGTGCTCGGTGCTGCTGGGTCTCGCCGTGCTCGGGGCGGTGGTGCGCAGCACCGTGCGCCGCCGCGGCGAGCCCTACGGCCCCGCCGACCGGGTCACCGTGGGCCGCTCCGTGCTCGTCGCCCTGGCCGCCGCGCTCCTGCCCCTGGGGCTGGCCCCCGTGCTGGGGCATGACGGGGGCCGGCCCGCCGACGCCTGGTGCTGGGCCGTGTTCGCCGTCGCGCTGCCCGCGTGGCTGCTCGACGGGATCGACGGGTGGGTGGCGCGCCGCACCGGGACCGCCACGCGCGCCGGGGCCCGGTTCGACCAGGAGGTCGACGCCGTGCTGCTGCTGCTCCTCTCGGTGGCGGTCGCCGCCCGGATCGGGCTGCCGGAGGCGTGGTGGGTGGTGGTGATCGGCGCCCTGCGCTACCTCTTCCTGCTGGGCCTGCGAGTGCGCCCGGCGTGGCGCCGCGAGCTGCCCTTCTCCTCGTACCGGCGGGTGGTGGCGGGGATCCAGGGCGGCGTCCTGCTCGGCGCGCTGGTCCCCCTGATCCCGCTGCCGCTGGCCGTCACGGCCACCGTTGTGGCGCTCGTCCTGCTGCTGGTGTCCTTCGGCTGGGACGTGCTGTGGCTGGAGCGGTGCGCCCGCGGCCTCAGCTGACGGGCGGCAGGCCGAGCACGTCCGCGTGCCCCACCGTGGCCCGCAGCCGGCCGCGGGCGCAGTCCACCAGGCGGGTCCGCAGCCAGGCGTGGGCCTCGGCCGTGAGGTCCGGGCGGTGCTCCACGGCGGCGTCCGCGCGGTCGGCGAGGAACCGCTCCAGGAGGGGCCGGGCCCACGCCTGGTCGGAGATCCACCAGGGGGTGGGCGTCACGTCCACGACCATTCCGCGCTCCTGCAGGGCCTCCGCGGCCAGCCGCACGGCGTCGGTCCCGGCGAGCTCGCCGCGGTGCTGGTGGTCCTCGAAGGCCCCCAGCACCGAGGGGTCCAGGTGGTGGGGCGGGTCGAGGAGGACCTCGCCGTCGACGGTCAGGGCGAGCAGCGCTGGGACGGACTCCTCGGAGAGCACGCGGGCCAGGTCCCGGAGCTGCTGCCGGGTCAGCAGGTCGAGCAGGGCGGAGCACGTCACGAGCCGGCGGGCCGCCGGGTGCTCCGGGAGCACCCGGCCGAGCTCCTCGACCCCGGCGAGGACGGGCACGACGTCGGCCCCCTCCGCCCGGGCGGCGGCCACGGCCTGGTCGAGCAGCTCGCGGTCGTGGTCGAGCAGGATCCAGCGCTGGGGGCCGGGGAGGTGCCGGGCGAGCCAGGCCCGGTTCGCGCCCGTCCCGGCGCCGAGGTCCACCACCACGACCGGCTCGGTGTCCGCGGCGCCGGGGGCCGCGGCCGGCGGCAGCTGCTCCCAGTGCCGCACGATGCGGGCGATCAGCGGCAGGGAGTCCTCGCGGGCCGCGGCGTCGGCGGGCTCGCGCAGGGCCAGCCAGTCGCCGGCGACAGGACGGTCGGGGGCGGAGTGGTTCGTCATGACGGTCTCCTGGTGCGGTCGGGGTCGTGGTCGGGACTGCGTCCGAGGGCGTCGGACGGGTCGAAGGACGGGTCGAAGGACGGGTCGAGGTGCGGGCCGATCGCCGCGAGGACGTCGCGGGCGGTGTCCGTCCAGCTGCGCAGACGGTCGCGGCGGGCCAGTGCGGCGGCCCGCCACTGCGCGCGCAGGGCGGGGTCGGTCAGCCAGTCGCGCAGCACCGCGGTCCAGGCGGACGGGTCGGCGGGGTCGAGGGCGGCACCGGCCCGGAGGCCGGCGCCGGGCGGAACACCGGTGTCGGGCGCGCCCCGGGGCCCCGGCGTGCCGTCGAGGGCCTCGACCGCGCCGGTGCCGGCCGCGACCACCGCGGGCACGCCGTGGGCGAGCGCCTCGGTGACGACCATGCCGTAGGTCTCGGTCGTGGAGGGCAGCAGCAGCAGGTCGGTGCGCGCCCACTGCCGGGCCAGCGCGGCGCCCTCGAGGGGACCGGGGCAGCGCACGCGCCCCGGATCGGGGAGGTCCCGGACTGCCGCGCGCAGGGTGCGGACGTACTCGGGGCCGCCCTCGGGGCCGACGAGGTCGAGGGTCCAGCCGAGGGCGGTCAGCGGCGCGAGGGCCTCCAGCAGGAGGCCCTGGTTCTTGCGCGGGGTCAGGGACGCCAGACAGGTCAGCCGCGGCGGGCGCGACCCCGCGGCCACCGGTCCGCGCTCGGCCCCCGGCTCGGCCACGACGGCGTCCGCGGTGCCGTAGCGGCGGAGGAGGTCGCGGGCCGCCCAGGCGCTGGGCGCCAGCACGCCGGTGGCGGCGGCCAGAGCGGCAGCCTCCCGCCGGGCGAGCTCCGTGGCGGCCGCGGGGTCCAGCCCGGTCTCGGCGGGCAGGGGCAGGTGCACGAGCAGGTGCACGGGCAGCCCGGAGCGCACGGCGTCGTCGACCGCCTCCGGTGCCGCGCACCCCACGAGGCCGTCGAGGGCGACGGCCCGTCCGGGGGCCGG
>NZ_NSKF01000057.1:0-4307 GCF_002287015.1 Kocuria sp. WN036 | reverse complement strand
TCAGTTCGGCTTCCAGGGCGGTTTCCAGCACGTTCTTCGTCAGCTGGTTCAGCAGCCCGCCCGGGCCGACCAGGCTCACTCCTTGCTCCTTCGCCTGGGCAAGCAGCCGCTCGGCGAGGTCCTTCTGATCGATGATCTCTCCCGTCACGGGATCGATCATCGTGCCTGTCATCTCGGTCGTGGACTCTGACACGGCCGTCTCCTTTCGGATCAGGCCGGACCCTCACACACCGTTTTTCTTACAGTCCCTGCGCTCCACGGATTTCCGTCACAACGGTGGAGCGTGCCTTCAGGAGAGGTCTTCGTCAGCGCTTTTCTGGGGTGGCTGGTGGTGGGTGCCGAAAGATGCGGTTCTCGTCGGTGGAGAACATTTTCCGTTCGCCGGTTCCGAGTTCTCGGGCCCACACCACGTGGAGGAGTGGCATGGTCTCCTCGACGAGTCCGCGGTAGTAGAGGTCACCGGCAAGGTGGACATCTATGCGATCACCTGCTTGCAGCACGGTGCAGTCCTCCACGGGGACGGGGACGGGGCCGGGGTCGGGGCTGGTCATGGTGGCGGTGCCTTTCGTCGGCGCTTCTGGGTTGGGTTGTGGCCTCGGGGTGGTCATCCGGAGTGCGGTGAGCCCATGGTGCGTGGTCGTCCCGATGTGATGCGCTCCGTGGTGCGGTATCGGCGCGCGGTGTTCTCGGCCTGGAACGCGCATGGCTTCCCCGCGGCGGCACGAGGCAGGGGTCGGTCGCGGCCGGCTGGAGCCGGAGGCTCTTGAGGTGTGAGTATGCAGTCCGCTGGGATGTGCCTGGGGTGGTTCGTGCACGCGGTCCCGTGTTGACGGGAACGGTCAGTGCGCAGCGGTCAACGATCCTGGGTGATGCGGGACTCTGGGTACCGCTTTTTAGCGGTGGTCGCTGAGTTCGAAGAACCAGATGATGTGGTGGCGCAGGGCGTCGGCGGCGTCTGCGCCTCGGCGCTGCTGGAAGGCCTCCAGGATGCTCTTGTGCTGTTCCTGAAGGGTCTGGCGTACCTTCGGCCAGTCCTCGAGGTCGGCGACGGTCTCCTGGACGTAGCCGATGGTGGCTTGGCGCAGCGAGGACATAATCGTCTCGACCACCACGTTGCCGGCCAGAGAGGCGAGCAGGATGTGGAACTGCGCGTCGTGGGCGTGGAAGCGCTCGTCCGGCAGGTCCGGGTCATCCATGGCGGCCACCAGTTCGGTGGCCTGGTCGAGTATCGCGGTGCGTTGGGGAGTGTCCGGGGCGGTGGCGGCTTCGTGGGCGGACTGGGTCTCGAGCAGCAGTCGGGTTTGCGCCAGATCGCGGATGCGCAAGGACCGGTTGGCCACGTGCATCCGCAGCGCCCAGCCGAGTGCGGCCGAGGGGTCCGAGATGACGATCGCCCCGGCGTTGGGCCCGGACCCGGTGGAGGAACGGACCAGGCCCATGGCGTCGAGGACCCGGAATGCTTCGCGGACCGAGGCGCGGGAGATCCCGAACTCCTCGGCCAGGTGGCGCTCTGCGGGCAGTCTGTCGCCCACCGAGATCTCCCCGGAGCGCAGGCGTTCCTCGAGCCAGTCAAGGACGAGGGTGTAGGTGCGTGTGACCGCGGGCACGAGGGGCTCCTGGAGGGTATATGGGGAACCGGACCATTCTAGAGAGACCGCGAGGCTGCACCTGACCGGATGGGTCGGGCGCAGCCTCGGGGCCCCGGAGGCGTGGGGCCGGCACCTGACATGCCGTCGGCACCGGCCCCACGTGCCGGATCAGACCCGGAGCTCGCTCCTGGCGGGCGCGTCCTTGCGCCACAACCAGCGGGCGATGAGGGCCAGTCCGGCGACGAGCAGGACCAGCATGACGGTGCCCAGGTTGAGACCCACCCCGTGGATGAAGAGGTACGCGACCGCACCGCCCGCGAGGCAGTAGTAGGTGGTCACGATGATCGTCTTGCGCAGCAGGTCGCCTTCGCGCCCGAGCAGGCCCACGGTGGCGGAGGCCGCCACGATGTTGTGGATCGCGATCGGGTTGCCACCGGCCCCACCCACAGCCTGGGCGGCGACCACGAGCTCGGGCCGGTCGAGACCGATCGCGGCGCCGGTGGAGAACTGGAACTGGGAGAACGTCAGGTTGGACACGGTGTTGGACCCGGCCACGAAGGCGCCCAGCGCGCCGATCCAGGGGGCGATCACGGGCCAGGAGCTGCCCGAGATCGCGGCGGCGCCCTCGGCGAGGGTGACCGGCATGCTGGAGAGCCCCGAGTCGTTGAGGGCCGGGCCGGACTGGATGAGCACCCGCACCAGGGGCACGGCGAAGAGCAGGGCGGCGGCGGTGCCGGCGAGCTGGCCGGCCGAGATCTTGAGGGTCTGGGCGATCTCGCGGGAGTTCATCCGGTGCAGCAGGTAGGCGAAGGCCGAGGCGAGGATCAGCACGAAGCCGGGGAGGTAGAACGGCTGGACGGTGGTGGTGATCTCGGTGCCCAGGATGTTCTCGAACGGGATCGCCAGGCCGGTCAGCCATTCCTTCAGCGGGGCGATGACACGGGTGGCCACCAGCAGCCCCGCCATCAGGGCGTAGGGGGCCCAGGCGCGGACCGTGCTCATGTGGGTGGAGACGTCGGTGGCCTCGGCCGGTTCGATGGTGCCCATCCAGCGGGTGGGCCAGTCGGCGCGCGGGCCGAACTGGAAGGTGTCCTTGGGCATGAGGAAGCCGCGGCTGGAGGTGAACATCACCAGCACCATGCCGAGGAGCCCGCCGAACATCGAGGGGAACTCGGGGCCGAGGAAGCGGGCCACCAGCACGTAGGGGACGGTCATGGCCAGGGAGGCGTAGACGGTGAAGGGCCACACGGCCAGCCCGTCGCGGAAGCGCCGGTCGGGGCCGAAGAACCCGGTCAGCAGGGTCACGAGGATCAGCGGGATGAGGATGCCCACGATCGCGTGGATGGCCGCGGTGTAGAAGCCGATCGAATTGATGAACTCGGGCATGGTCACACCCAGAATCTCGACGCGCTGAGCGACCGCGGGGTCCCCGCCCAGGCCGTTGGCGACCCCGACGAGGATGGGCGTGCCGACCGCCCCGAAGCTCACGGGGGTGGACTGGACGATGAGGCCGATCATGACGGCGGCCATCGCGGGGAAGCCCATGGCCAGCAGCAGCGGGGCCACGACCGCGGCGGTGGTGCCGAAGCCAGAGACGCCCTCGATGAAGGAGCCGAAGAGCCAGCCAATGATGATGGCCTGGATCCGCCGGTCGGCCGAGATGTTGTTGAAGCCAGCGCGGATGGTGGCCATGGCCCCGCCCACGGTGAGCGTGGCGAGCAGCAGCAGGGCGCCGAAGACGATGTAGAGCATGGTGATGGCCACGATCAGGCCCTCGATGGTGGCGGCCAGCACTCCGGTGAAGCTCATCTGCCACACGGTCAGCGCCACCACGACGGCCGCGAGGTAGCCCACCGGCATCGCGAACTTCGCCGGCCAACGGAAACCGGCCAACAGCACACCCACCAACAGCAGGGGCAGCAGAGCCAGAAGGCTCAGGACAGCGAGATTGTCCACGGACAGATCCTTTCTGGGCCCTGCCCCGGAGGATCGCGGGTGACGGGTCGGGCCGGGTGCGTGGTACGGGCTGGGTCGGGGTTTCCGGGACGCGATGCGTAGCTCATCCCGGCCCCAGTGATCTCGATGCGCTCCCCTGAGAGTTGCGGAGAGCAGTACAGACCTGGTGTCGGTCGGGTGGTCGTTCGGTGCTTCCCGCACACGAGTTCGGGAAGGACCTCACACGCGACCACCGTATGGTCGGACCACAATGGTCTGACCACGAAGAGTACATGAGCCAGGTCACACCTCCAACCCCTGCGGCGCAATGTTTTCGCCGCCTGCCGCCCTGGTTGTGTGGTACGGCTCATAGTCCTACTATGGTCAGACCACAGGCGGCCCGGCGTCGTCGTCCCGTCTTCCCGCTCCCGACTCCGGAGGTCGCATGAGAATCGCCCTGTTCGCCACGTGCATCGTGGACGCGATGTATCCGCGCGTCGCGCTGGCCACCGTGCGGGTGCTCGAGCGGCTCGGCCACGAGGTGGTGTTCCCGCCCGGCCAGGGCTGCTGCTCCCAGATGCACGTCAACAGCGGCTACTTCGACGACGCCCTGCCCGTGGTCCGCAACCACGTGCAGGCCTTCTCCGCCGTGGACTACGACGTCGCCGTGGCGCCCTCGGGCTCCTGCGTCGCCTCCCTGGGCCACCAGCAGCCGATGATCGCCCGCGCCGGCGGGGACGAGGCCCTCGCCCAGGAGGCCGCGGCCGTCGCCGCCACCACCTA
>NZ_NSKF01000056.1:0-4753 GCF_002287015.1 Kocuria sp. WN036 | reverse complement strand
CCGCGAGCAGCCGGCCGGTGGCGGTGGCCCGGCCGTCCTCGTCGAGCGCGCCGAGCCCGTGCAGCACGGTGACGGCGTCGGCCAGGGCCGGCGCGGGCAGGGGGTCCGGCAGGGGCAGGCCCCGTCCGCCGGGGGCGCCCCAGCAGGCGAGCAGCAGCGCGGCGCCCGTGAGGTCGGCGGCCGCGAGCTCGGGGGTGAGGTGGCGGGGCATCGCGGCCCAGGTCCGCTCGTCGTAGCAGCGCACGACCTCCCCGGGCCCGAGCCGGGCGGCACGGCCCGCCCGCTGCTCGGCCGAGGCCCGGGAGGCCGCCACCGTGACCAGGCCCGTCATGCCGCGGCCGGCGTCCCGCCGGGGCTCGCGGGAGAGCCCGGAGTCGACCACGAGGCGCACGCCCGGCACCGTCAGGGAGGACTCGGCCAGGGACGTGGAGACGACCACGCGGGGCGGGTCCCCGGGCCGGCGTCCCGAGGTCGCCCGGTCCTGCTCGGCGGCCCCGACCCGGCCGTGCAGCTCGAGCACCTCGGTCCCGCGGCAGGTCTCCCGCAGCCGCCGGGCGACCTGGTCGACCTCCCACGCCCCGGGGACGAACACGAGCGCGTCCGCGGCGCCGTCCCGGGCCAGGGCCCGCGCGTGGGCGTCGGCCGCGGTCCGGGCGACGTGGTCGAGGAACGGGCGGGTGACCCCGCGCTCGTCGGTGCGCCGCCCGGGGGCCGGGGCCCACCGGACCGTGAGCGGGTGGAGGGCGGCCGGGCAGTCGACCACGGGGGCCGGGGCGCCCTCGCCCAGCAGCCCGGCGAAGCGCGGGGCGTCGAGGGTCGCGGACATCGCGACGAGCACCAGGTCCTCGCGCAGCTGCCGGACCTCGGCCAGCATGCCGACGAGCAGGTCGGACTCGAGACCGCGCTCGTGGACCTCGTCGAGGACCACGGCGCCCACCCCGGGCAGCCCGGGGTCCTGCAGCAGCCGGCGCAGGAGCACGCCGGGCGTGACGAACTCGACGAGGGTGCCGGCCCCGGTGCGCCGGTCGCCGCGCACCGTGTGGCCCACGAGCGCGCCCACCCGGGTCCCGGCCAGGTGCGCCAGCCGCCGGGCCGCCGCGCGGGCGGCGACCCGGCGGGGCTGGGTGACGACCACCCGGCCGGGCCCGGGACCCGTGGCGCGCTCGTGCAGCAGGTCGGCGACCAGCGGGGGCACCAGGGTGGTCTTGCCGGTGCCGGGCGGGGCCTGCACCACGGCGACGCCGCCGGCGAGGGCCGCGCGGAGCTCGCCGAGCACCCCGGCGACCGGCAGGCCGGCGCCGATCCGGGCGAGGTCGAAGGGGACGGGGCTCATCGTCCCAGTCTCCCACCGCCGCGGGGGCCGGCCGCGGCGGACGGCGGCCGCCGCACCCGGCGCGCACCGTCCGGGGCGGCCGCGCCCCGGGCGGGGAGGGCGGTCAGGGCCCGGTGCGGGCCAGGAACCCGCGCAGCACCGCGGCGAACTGCTCCGGCTCCTGCGAGTGGACCCAGTGGCCGGCCTCGCGGATCGTCACCCGGTGCGCCCGGGGGAACAGCCGGCGCATGACCGGCGTGTGCTCGTCGCGGACGTAGTCCGAGCGCCCGCCGGCGACCCAGAGCACCGGCCCCTCGTACACGGCGTCCCCGGTGTCCGGGAAGCCGCCGATGGTGTCCAGGCTCGACCGCAGCAGCTCGAGGTTCGGCTCCCAGGAGAGGCCCTCCGGGCCCCTGCGCAGGTTCTGCAGCAGGAAGCTCCGGGTGGTGTCCCACGGGATGGGCCCCCGGAGGGCCTCGTCCGCGTCCGAGCGGCGCTCGACGGCCGTGAGGTCCACGGCCGCGAGGCTGTCCAGCAGGTGGGCGAACTCGCCCTCGCCGCCCCCGGCCCGGGCGGGGGCGATGTCCACCACGACGAGCCGGGAGACGAGCTCCGGGTGCCGCAGCGCCAGCACCATCGCCACCTTGCCGCCGAGGGAGTGCCCGACGACGGCGACCGGCCCCGCCGCGGCGAAGTCGTCGCGCAGGGTCTCGGCCACGGAGTCCGCCATCTGCTCGTAGTCCACCCGGTCCGTCCACGCGGACCCGCCGTGGTTGGGCAGGTCCACGAGCAGGCTCCGGAAGTCCGGCTGGAGGTCCTTGGCGATCCGGGTGAAGTTCTTGCCCCGGCCGAACAGACCGTGCAGGAAGACGACGCGGTCGCCGTCGTCCCCGACAGCGGTGGTGTGCAGGGTGCTCGTCCGGATCTCAGCCATCCTCCGAGCTTAGGGTCTCGGCCGCCGGGGGACGGCGCTCTCGTCGCGCGCCGAGGACTCAATGCCCCACAGTCGTCCGGAACTGTTGTCACGACCACCGGCGGAGTGGTCGGATGGGGCACATGAAGAAGCTCATCAACGACCCGGCCGACGTCGTCCGGGAGGCCCTGCTCGGCATGCAGGCGGCGCACGGGGACCGCCTGCGCGTCGACCACTCCAACCGCGTCGTCTTCCGCGCCGACGCGCCCCGGCGCGGCAAGGTGGGCCTGGTGTCCGGCGGCGGCTCCGGACACGAGCCGATGCACGGCGGGTTCGTGGGCCCGGGGATGCTGGACGCGGCCTGCGCCGGCGAGGTGTTCACCTCCCCGGTGCCGGACCAGATGCTCGCCGCGACCCTCGGCGTCGACGGCGGCGCCGGCGTCCTGCACATCGTGAAGAACTACACCGGCGACGTCATGAACTTCGAGATGGCCGCCGAGCTCGCCGCCGAGAACGGTGTCGAGGTGGTCTCGGTCGTCACCGACGACGACGTCGCCGTGCAGGACAGCCTGTACACCGCCGGACGTCGCGGCGTGGGGGTCACCGTGCTGCTGGAGAAGATCGCCGGTGCGGCCGCCGAGGAGGGCCGTCCGCTCGCCGAGGTCGCCGACATCGCGCGGCGGGTCGACGAGCAGGGGCGCAGCATGGGCATGGCGCTCACCTCGTGCACGGTCCCGGCCGCGGGCAGGCCGACGTTCGAGCTCGGCGAGAACGAGATCGAGGTCGGCATCGGCATCCACGGCGAGCCCGGACGCGAACGGCGGCCGATCGCTCCCGCGCGGGAGGTCGCGGCCATGCTCGTCGAGCCGGTCCTGGCCGACCTGCCCGCGGCCGACGGCGCCCCGGTGATCGCGTTCCTCAACGGCATGGGCGGCACGCCGCTGATCGAGCTGTACATCATGTACTCCGAGGTGCAGCAGCTGCTGCAGAAGGCCGGCATCCCGGTCGCCCGCAGCCTGGTCGGCAACTACATCACCTCGCTGGACATGGCCGGCTGCTCCGTGACCCTGCTGCGCGCGGACGACGAGGTCGTCCGCCTGTGGGACGCGCCGGTCAACACCCCCGGCCTGCGCTGGGGCACGTGATGCCGGAGGTCACCGCCGAGGGTCTCGACCGCTGGCTGCGGAGGTTCGCGGAGGTCGTCCACGACCACGCCGCCGAGCTCACGGAGCTCGACTCCGCCATCGGCGACGCCGACCACGGGAGCAACATGGACCGTGGCATGCGGGCGGTCGTCGGCGCGCTGGACGCGGGCGGTGCCGGGGACGCCGGCGCGATGCTGAAGAAGGCCGGCATGACCCTGGTCAGCACCGTCGGCGGGGCCAGCGGCCCGCTGTACGGCACGTTCTTCCTGCGGGTCGGCGGCGGGCTGGCCGATGGGCGGGCCGTCGACGCCGCCGCGCTGGGCGGGGCGCTGCGGGCCGGGCTGGAGGGCGTGGTCGCCCGGGGCAAGGCCCAGCAGGGCGACAAGACGATGGTGGACGCCCTGGTCCCGGCACTCGACGCGTACGACGCGGCGGTGGCCGGGGGCGCCGGCATCGCCGACGCGCTGTCCGCCGCGGCCGACGCGGCCGAGGCGGGCTGCGCCGCGACGATCCCGCTCGTGGCCCGCAAGGGCCGGGCCAGCTACCTGGGCCAGCGCAGCGCCGGGCACCAGGACCCGGGCGCCACCAGCACGGCGCTGCTGCTGCGGTCCGCCGCCGACAGCCTGCCGTGATCGGCATCGTCGTCGTCTCGCACAGCCGCGCGCTGGCCGAGGCGGCCGTCGAGCTGGCCTGCGAGATGGTCGCGGAGCGCCCGCCGATCGCCGTGGCGGCGGGTGCCGGCGCCGGGTTCGGCACGGACGCCGTCGCGGTCGCCGACGCCATCACCGCCGTCGACTCACCGGACGGCGTGCTGGTGCTCCTCGACCTCGGCAGCGCCGTGCTCAGCGCGGAGATGGCGCGGGAGCTCGTGCCGCCCGACGTCGCCGAGCGGGTGCGCCTGTCGCCCGCTCCGCTCGTCGAGGGGCTGGTCGCCGCCGTGGTGACGGCCGCGACCGGCGCGCCGCTGGACGCGGTGCTCGAGGAGGCCGGCCGCGGACTGGCCGCCAAGCTGGATCACCTGGGGGAGGCGGCGGACCCGTCGGCGGCGGGCACGACGGCGCCGCCCGCGGCACCCGAGGTCGTCGCCGAGCTGCCCGTGGACACCCCGCACGGCCTGCACGCGCGCCCGGCCGCCCGGCTGGTCGGGCTCGTGCGGGCCGCCGACGCGGCCGCCGTGGTCACGAACCTGCGCACGGGCCGCGGTCCGGTCGACGCCCGCAGCCTCTCCGGGCTCGTGACGCTCGCCGTCCGGCAGGGCGACCGGCTGCGCTTCGAGGCGTCCGGACCCGGCGCCGAGTCGTTGACCGAGGCGGTGCGGGCGCTGGCCGCGGACTCCTGGGGCGACCGGCCCGCCGACCAGGCGCCCCCGGCGGCCCCCGGGTC
>NZ_NSKF01000055.1:0-5404 GCF_002287015.1 Kocuria sp. WN036 | reverse complement strand
TGGGGGTGGGGGTGTGGTGTAAGTTGTCGGCTTATTAGTACCGGTCGGCTGCACACGTCGTTGGTTCGTGCTTCCACCTCCGGCCTATCAACCCAGTGGTCTAGCTGGGGGCCTCTCACACACTAGGTGCGTGGAAATCTCATCTCGAAGCGAGCTTCCCGCTTAGATGCTTTCAGCGGTTATCTCTTCCGAACGTAGCGAAGCAGCGGTGCACCTGGCGGTACAACTGCCATACCAGAGGTTCGTCCGTCCCGGTCCTCTCGTACTAAGGACAGGTCTTCTCAAATTTCCTGCGCGCGCAGCGGATAGGGACCGAACTGTCTCACGACGTTCTGAACCCAGCTCGCGTACCGCTTTAATGGGCGAACAGCCCAACCCTTGGGACCAACTCCAGCCCCAGGATGCGACGAGCCGACATCGAGGTGCCAAACCATGCCGTCGATATGGACTCTTGGGCAAGATCAGCCTGTTATCCCCGAGGTACCTTTTATCCGTTGAGCGACGGCCATTCCACAATGTACCGCCGGATCACTAGTCCCGACTTTCGTCCCTGCTCGAGCTGTCGCTCTCACAGTCAAGCTCCCTTGTGCACTTACACTCGACACCTGATTGCCAACCAGGCTGAGGGAACCTTTGGGCGCCTCCGTTACTCTTTAGGAGGCAACCGCCCCAGTTAAACTACCCATCAGGCACTGTCCCTGACCCGGATCACGGGCCGAAGTTAGATGTCCAGAGTGACCAGAGTGGTATTTCAACGTTGACTCCACGTGCACTGGCGTGCCCGCTTCACCGTCTCCCACCTATCCTACACAAGCCACACCGAACACCAATACCAAACTATAGTAAAGGTCTCGGGGTCTTTCCGTCCTGCTGCGCGTAACGAGCATCTTTACTCGTACTGCAATTTCGCCGAGTTCATGGTTGAGACAGCGGGGAAGTCGTTACTCCATTCGTGCAGGTCGGAACTTACCCGACAAGGAATTTCGCTACCTTAGGATGGTTATAGTTACCACCGCCGTTTACTGGGGCTTAAATTCTCCGCTTCGCCGTGAGGCTAACAGGTCCTCTTAACCTTCCAGCACCGGGCAGGAGTCAGTCCGTATACATCGTCTTGCGACTTCGCACGGACCTGTGTTTTTGATAAACAGTCGCTTCCCCCTGGTCTCTGCGGCCCTTACCCGCTCGCACCAGCAAGTGGTGTCCACGGTCGGGGCCCCCCTTCTCCCGAAGTTACGGGGGCATTTTGCCGAGTTCCTTAACCATGATTCTCTCGATCGCCTTAGTATTCTCTACCTGATCACCTGTGTCGGTTTGGGGTACGGGCGGCTGGAACCTCGCGTCGATGCTTTTCTCGGCAGCATAGGATCACCGAATCCCCCCACGAATGGGGGTCCCGTCACGTCTCAGGCTCAATGATCCGCGGATTTGCCAACGGATCGCCCTACACGCTTAGACCGGGTCTACCATCGCCCGGCTCGGCTACCTTCCTGCGTCACACCTGTTAATACGCTTACCTCCCCGGTTCAGGTCCCACGCTCCCCGGTGCCGGCGGCGACCAATGGTCACCGCATGGCCCGGTTCGGGTGGTTAGTGTCCCCGGTTCGATAGGGGCGGTTCTTCGCCGGTACGGGAATATCAACCCGTTGTCCATCGACTACGCCTGTCGGCCTCGCCTTAGGTCCCGACTGACCCAGGGCAGATTAGCTTGACCCTGGAACCCTTGATCATCCGGCGGACGGGTTTCTCACCCGTCATTCGCTACTCATGCCTGCATTCTCACTCGTGTGGGCTCCACCACTGGGTCACCCCGCAGCTTCACTGCCCACACGACGCTCCCCTACCCATCGCACCACCTGAACCGGTCCGAAGACCGGTTGGGTATCATTGGTGCAATGCCACAACTTCGGCGGTGTACTTGAGCCCCGCTACATTGTCGGCGCGGAATCACTTGACCAGTGAGCTATTACGCACTCTTTCAAGGGTGGCTGCTTCTAAGCCAACCTCCTGGTTGTCTAAGCAACTCCACATCCTTTCCCACTTAGCACACGCTTAGGGGCCTTAGTTGGTGGTCTGGGCTGTTTCCCTCTCGACTATGAAGCTTATCCCCCACAGTCTCACTGCTACGCTCTCACTTACCGGCATTCGGAGTTTGGCTGACGTCAGTAACCTTGTAGGGCCCATCGGCCATCCAGTAGCTCTACCTCCGGCAAGAAACACGTAACGCTGCACCTAAATGCATTTCGGGGAGAACCAGCTATCACGAAGTTTGATTGGCCTTTCACCCCTACCCACAGCTCATCCCCTCCATTTTCAACTGAAGTGGGTTCGGTCCTCCACGCGCTCTTACACGCGCTTCAACCTGGCCATGGGTAGATCACTTCGCTTCGGGTCTAGATCACGCCACTCACTCGCCCTGTTCAGACTCGCTTTCGCTACGGATACCCCTCACGGGTTAACCTCGCGACGTAACACTAACTCGCAGGCTCATTCTTCAAAAGGCACGCCGTCACCTTGTAGGGCTCCGACGGTTTGTAGGCACACGGTTTCAGGTACTATTTCACTCCCCTCCCGGGGTACTTTTCACCTTTCCCTCACGGTACTGGTCCGCTATCGGTCATCAGGTAGTATTTAGGCTTACCAGGTGGTCCTGGCAGATTCACACGGGATTTCTCGGGCCCCGTGCTACTTGGGTACGCGTACCGTGCGGCAGCAACGATTTCGTCTACGGGACTCTCACCCTCTCCGGTCCGGCACTCACACCGGTTCGACTATCGCCCTGCACTCACACGCCCGGGCCGGCAGACCCGGGACGACACGCCCCACGACCCCGATGATGCAACCCCTGCCGGGTATCACACACCATCGGTTTGGCCTCTTCCGCGTTCGCTCGCCACTACTGACGGAATCACTGTTGTTTTCTCTTCCTGTGGGTACTGAGATGTTTCACTTCCCCACGTTCCCTCCACACACCCTATGAATTCAGGTGCGGGTCACCACGCATAACACGCGGCGGGGTTTCCCCATTCGGAGACCCTCGGATCACAGCTCGTTTATCAGCTCCCCGAGGCTTATCGCAGATTACCGCGTCCTTCATCGGCTCCTGATGCCAAGGCATCCACCGTGCGCCCTTAAAAACTTGCCACATGATCACAGAACACACCGATACCACCACCACCACACCCCTAGGGGTACGGCAGCGGTATCTCGGCGATCAATCACGAACACGGCACCACAACCCACCAGACACACCCCCGACCCTTGCGGGAAGAGGAAACCGTCCGGCTGCCTGCGGCACCTGTTCTTAAGATGCTCGCGTCCACTATACAGTTCTCAAACAACAACCCGCACACCCTGCACACTGGTGGTTAGCGGCCCCCGAAAGGGGACACGACCACCGGCAGGACGCCGGGAACCCAGACACAACACCCCCACCCCCACCAAAGGGGACGGGGCCTGTTGTCTCAGGACCCAATAGTGCGCCACGGACCACACCCACCACCGGACCGGTTCTCTTCCACCACCCACACCGGAGGAACCCCACAGGGTCCACCACGATGGGACAGGTACTAGGACCCGACCCGGCCGGCAACCCCCACATCCCCCGGATCGGAACCCGGGAAGCACAGGAGGAGTGCGGCCACTTGCTCGTTGATATTCCACCCATGAGCTCACCCCACCAGCACCACGGACGGGCACTGAAGCGGGGGCGACCACCACACGGCGGTCAACGGCTCCTTAGAAAGGAGGTGATCCAGCCGCACCTTCCGGTACGGCTACCTTGTTACCACTTAGTCGCAATCCCCAGTCCCACCTTCGACGGCTCCCTCCCACAAGGGGTTAGGCCACCGGCTTCGGGTGTTACCAACTTTCGTGACTTGAGGGGCGGTGTGTAGAAGGCCCGGGAACGTATTCACCGCAGCGTTGCTGATCTGCGATTACTAGCGACTCCGACTTCATGAGGTCGAGTTGCAGACCTCAATCCGAACTGAGACCGGCTTTTTGGGATTAGCTCGACCTCACAGTATCGCAACCCTTTGTACCGGCCATTGTAGCATGCGTGATGCCCAAGACATAAGGGGCATGATGATTAGACGTCATCCCCACCATCCTCCGAGTTGACCCCGGCAGTCTCCTATGAGTCCCCACCATCACGTGCTGGCAACATAGAACGAGGGTTGCGCTCGTTGCGGGACTTAACCCAACATCTCACGACACGAGCTGACGACAACCATGCACCACCTGTCCACCAGCCCCGAAGCGAAACCCCATCTCTGGGGCCGTCCGGTGAATGTCAAGCCTTGGTAAGGTTCTTCCCGTTGCATCGAATTAATCCGCATGCTCCGCCGCTTGTGCGGGCCCCCGTCAATTCCAATGTGTTTTTGCCTTGCGGCCGTACTCCCCAGGCCGCGCACTTAATGCGTTAGCTACGGCGGGGAAAACGTGGAATGTCCCCCACACCTAGTGCCCAACGTTTACGGCATGGACTACCAGGGTATCTAATCCTGTTCGCTCCCCATGCTTTCGCTCCTCAGCGTCAGTAACAGCCCAGAGACCTGCCTTCGCCATCGGTGTTCCTCCTGATATCTGCGCATTTCACCGCTACACCAGGAATTCCAGTCTCCCCTACTGCACTCTAGTCTGCCCGTACCGACTGCAGACCCGGGGTTGAGCCCCGGGCTTTCACAGCAGACGCGACAAACCGCCTACGAGCTCTTTACGCCCAATAATTCCGGACAACGCTTGCGCCCTACGTATTACCGCGGCTGCTGGCACGTAGTTAGCCGGCGCTTCTTCTGCAGGTACCGTCACTCTCGCTTCTTCCCTACTGAAAGAGGTTTACAACCCGAAGGCCGTCATCCCTCACGCGGCGTCGCTGCATCAGGCTTCCGCCCATTGTGCAATATTCCCCACTGCTGCCTCCCGTAGGAGTCTGGGCCGTGTCTCAGTCCCAGTGTGGCCGGTCACCCTCTCAGGCCGGCTACCCGTCGTCGCCTTGGTGAGCCATTACCCCACCAACAAGCTGATAGGCCGTGAGCCCATCCAAAACCAGTAAAACCCTTTCCACCACCCACCATGCGGTTAGAGGTAGTATCCACTATTAGACCCAGTTTCCCAGGCTTATCCCAGAGTCAACGGGAGGTTACTCAGGTATTACTCACCCCTTCGCCACTAATCCGCCGAGCAAGCTGGGCATCATCGTTCCACTTGCATGTGTTAAGCACGCCGCGAGCGTTCGTCCTGAGCCAGGATCAAACTCTCCGTCAAAAAAACAACGAAAACATCAAACCCCGGCTGAAAATGTCGCCACCACCCCACGGAGGCAGGACGGCGACAACCAATCAACCGAATAAAACATCCGGTATCAACAAACATGGCACACTATTGAGTTCTCAAACAACAGACC
>NZ_NSKF01000054.1:0-7126 GCF_002287015.1 Kocuria sp. WN036 | reverse complement strand
CCGGCACTGTCTCCACGGCCAGGGTGAACGAGCGCGGACCACGCTCGACGGCGAGCACGTGGACATCGGACAGGTCGAAGAGCGCGCACGCGGGCGCGCAGATAGCATGAGACACGTCGAGGCCTTCATGGATCAGGTTGCTTGGTCGCTACCCATCCTGGAGGCCTCGACCTCTACCCAGCCCTCACAACACACCCCTCGAGAAGCCCGCGCGCCCCCGGCTACCCATGCTCATCTGTGAAGGGCCAGCAAACCGGGAATTCCCAAACTTTACAGTTGAAATGGAGACAGGGACCGGCAAAACGTACGTTTACATTTCGACGGCACTGCAAATGGCGCGCGACTATGGCGTCCGCAAATTCGTCATTCTCGTGCACTCGATTGCTATCCGCGCCGGCGTAGTGAAAACGTTCGAGCAGACACAACAACATTTCGCCAGTAAGTACCCGGACGTCAAGTACCACTGGGGAGTTCTTGGAGAAGGGCCTGCACTCGATGACTTCACGGAACCTTCTAGCACGGTTCAATTCATGGTGGTCAGCGTCCAAGCGATCGACAAGCCGGAATCAAACGCCATATATCAGGAAGCTGAGCAACCCCAGCTTTGGGGTGAGGCGATGAATGGAATCGCTAGCGTTGCGAAAATGCGCCCTGTCGTACTGATTGACGAGCCCCAAAACATGGCCACGGACCTCCGCCGTCAAGCCATCGCAACACTCAATCCAATGGTGGCGCTCCGCTACAGTGCGACCCACAAGGAAACCTTTAACCTTGTTCACCAACTCGGGCCAAAGGCGGCCGCCGACGCCGGCCTCGTCAAGCGCGTGTCGGTCAAGGGCATCGTCGCAGGCAGCGCGGGTCGTCCATACCTTCTCTTCAATAAGCTACGCAGCAAAAACAAGCGACTCATGGCCGAAGTGGTCATGGACTGCGATACAGCGGGGGGACCTAAGCGTCAGAACGTCGTCTTACAAAATGGGATGGACCTCTACGAAGAGTCTGAGGGTCTGGGCCAGTACCGCGGAATGGTGGTCGACCGATTCGAGCGGAAGCCAGACCGCATCGTCTTTGAGAATGGCCTAGTAGTCCACAAGGGCAAGGAAATAGGCGTCGACCGTGAGTCGGTATGGAAAGATCAAATTCGCCATACCATCCGACAACATCTGAAAAAACAGCAAGCTCTTGACGGCACCGACCGAGACGTCAAAGTTCTGTCCTTGTTCTTTGTCGAGCACGTGTCGGATTATGTCGGCGCGGAAGCCCCACTCCCTCAGATGTTTGACGCACTTTTTCGTGAAGAGTGGGAGCGCGCAGGCAACAACCGAGATAGCTGCCCTGACCCATCAAGTGTGCGCGTTCACTACTTCCCCTCGACCAAAACAGGCATCTACAAGGACACCAAGGGGAACGCCAGTGACTCGGAATTCGAGGAACGTGCCTACCAAGAAATTATCGCCAACAAGGAACTACTACTGACGCGCGAGAACCCACGCGCGTTCATCTTCTCCCATTCGGCACTTAAGGAGGGCTGGGATAATCCGAACGTTTTCCAAGTAGGTTTCCTGCGGCACACTCGATCTGAGCTGGAGCGGCGCCAGCAGATTGGTCGCGGTCTGAGACTGCCCGTAGACACTGTCGGGCGCCGCGTCCGAGACAACGTCCAGAACAAGCTGACTTTGATTGTAGACGAAGCCTTTAGCGACTTCCGGGACGGGCTCAATCGAGAGTACATCGCCTCTGGGGGTTCCTCTGCTACCCAGGTTGATATCGAAAATGCGGACCATGAAGTCGTAGTGACCCGACGCAACGATCTCTTCGCGAGTGAAGAGTTTAAAGAACTATGGAAACGCATCTCCTATAAGGCGCGATACCGAGTAACTTTGGACCCAAGCATTCTTCCATTGTCAATCGCGCAATCAGAGTCGCTGGACGAAATTGAATACCTAACTCAGCGCGGTAACGTCCTGCAGACAGCTGAGCTTCGATATGACGACGAAGGGTTTGTTGTCACAGCGAACGCTGATGTCAATGAGGATAGGGGTACATCACTCAGCATCACAGGTCAGCGACTGCCCGATCCTGTCCGCCTCGTAGAGGATCAGCTTCTAACCACCAAGTTTCCTCTACAGCTTACTAGGCCCACAATCATGACGATTCTGGCAGCCCTACCGCTTCAGAAGAAGCGTAAAGCCATTCACGATCCTGAACGCTGGTCGAGGATTGTGGCGAAGGCCATTCGACAGACGACGATCGAACAGATGGTTGAGCACATCACCTATGAAGCGCTTCCGGACGAGAAAAGCTGGGATGCCGAGGTGGTTTTCGTAGAGGCGGAGTCCATCACACCTCCCCCTCTAAGCCCCGGAGTCGATCCCAGCTATGGAGTTGCTGCAGCGCGAGACGGCGGAAGCAACCTGTACGACGCGACCATCTATGACAGTCACGTTGAGCGATCCTTCGCCGAGCAGTTAGAGAACGACGACCGCGTTGTCTTGTTCACTAAGCTTCCCCGCCGCTTCAAGGTCGGAACGCCTGTAGGCGAGTATTCACCCGACTGGGCAATCGTCTACGACGATGACGGCACTCACCGCCTCTACCTAGTACGTGAAACTAAGGACACCACACACCTGGAGGACTTGGACTGGAGCGAGCAAATGCGTATCCGCTTTGCTGGCAACCACTTTGCAGGGGCGCCGAATGGACTGGTCGAGTACGCACATACCGATGCTCGCAGTGGCCTCCGCGTCGACGACGCCAGCAGCGGCAAATCTAATACGCAATCACAGAGGAGTAGCGACGAAGTATGAAAATTAGAACCGTCACCATACATAACTTTCGAGCGTTGCGTAATGTCACGATCCAGTTCGATCAGGTGACTACTTTCGTCGGCCCCAATGGGGTGGGCAAATCCACTGTACTTCGAGCCCTAGATTGGTTCTTCAATGGCGGAAAAAAGCCCTCCCTGACGGACGCGGACTGTTCGGATGGAAATACTGACTGCCCTATCGAGGTATCTGTCACGTTCGACCAACTAACAGAGGACGATCGAGTCAGCCTTGGTAAGTACGCACCGGCGACAGTTGCGACCTTTACCGCTTGGAAAACTCGAGACTGCGATGGCACCGAACGCATGTCTGCTAACGCTAAGGGCTTCCCAGGGTTCACTGACATAAAAAAAGCGCCTTCAGCTAGCATGAAGAAAAGCTTGTATAATGCTTTCAGAACGTCAAACCCAACCTTCGACCTCCCAAGCGCGACGTCTCAAGATGCGGTCGACACAGCACTGTTAGCCTGGGAATCCGAGAATCCGGACAAACTTGATAATGTTGAAGAAGACATCGGCACTACGTTCTTCGGATTTAACAGCGAAGGAGTTATGAGCGGCATTTTTGACTATGTCCTCATCACGGCCGACCTCCGCGCCAGCGAGGAAGCACAGGATCTAAAGAGCAGCATTATTGGTCGCATTATTGAACGCACCATAGATCGGACCGTGGCCGATGAGGCCATACGAGAAATCGTTGAAGAAAGCATTGCCAAACAGAACAAAATTTATGCGGAAAAATTCACCGATCAGCTTAAGCAAGTCACAACCGGCTTAAACGATGTGGTGTCTGCATACTCGCCAGGACGAACTATTGGTGTAACGACGTCTCCTTTAGAATTCAAGGAGCAAAAGACGAGCTTTGTGGTGTCCGTTCTTGACGGAGAGAATGTGACACCGATTGATCGGCAAGGTCACGGATTTCAGCGTACGATGTTGATTTCTTCTCTACAGCTGCTTGCGCAGGAGGGTACCGCCGGCAAAAATGGCACGATCTGTTTAGCGATTGAAGAGCCGGAGCTATTCCAGCATCCAATTCAGGCGCAGGCTTTTGCCAAGGTGCTTAGAACCTTGGCAGAGGACGAAACAAGCAACGTTCAAGTTGCCTACGCGACTCATAGCCCATACTTCGTCGAGCCACGACAATTTCACCAAATTCGACGATTATCTCTGGCTAGCGACACAGAAGCAAGAGTGCGAGTTAGCTCAACGTCTGTCGATAAAATTAAGGCTCGACTTCGGGGTACGGTAAAGCCATCCACGGTAGACAGTCAGTTGGATGGAACTGTATCTGCGAGACTTCCCGTGGCAATTTTCGCCAATAGGGCCTTCGTCACCGAAGGCTCAACGGAGGTTGCTGTACTACATGGCATAGCGGATCGCATTCAACCAGGCATACTTGAAAGCTTAGGGGTTTCTATTATTGAGGCGGGCGGAAAGAGTAGCATTCCCCTCACACATGCAATTCTTTCTGAACTGTCAATTCCTACCTACGCCATGTTTGATGGTGATGGAGGTTTTGAAGAACGTGCTGTCAGTAAGGGCAAAGACGCAGAAAAAATCGAAGAGGAACGTAAAGGTCATATTTCCGCAAATAGGAACACTCTTTCCTACTTCGGACTGCCACAGGAAGATTTCCCGAGTACTCTTGAGCACGAATCTGTAACAGTCCTCGAAGATCACCTAGAGGCTCATTTAACTGATGCGTGGCCCGAGTGGGCTGCGGCCTGTGATGCGCTTGAGAGAGAATCGGAAATCAATCTCAAGAAGAACCAGAACGCGTACAGGGTTGCGACCCACCGAAGTTCAGGAGAGCCGAGCCCCCTTTTGAAAAGGTGTATCAACCGTGCCGTCGGGCAGGACTTGTTTACCGGCTAGAAAATGTAGCCGGGCAGGAGATTGGTAGCGGGATGTTGACGTGAGGAGAGCCTCCGGGTGGGGTGTGGCCTTGTCTAAGGCCCACATTCACCACGGAGGCACTCCTGTCCCACGGTAATGCCCGCACCACCGTTCACGGCAGCCTCCTGTTTGGGAGTCGACATCAAGCTGCGACGTCCAAGGCCCACATCGCCGCGGCCATGGGCATCTCCCGCAAGTGCGTGTCCCACTGGATCGCCCGCTACGTGAATGAGGGCGAAGCCGGCCTGCATGACCGCTCCTGTCGCCCACGCACCACTCCAACCCGTACCAGTTTTGAGCTTGAGCAGCAGGTGCTCGAGCTACATCGTGCTCAGGGGCGGGGTCAAGACTGGCTCGGGTCAGAACTCGGATTGGCTCCCAGGACGGTGGGGCGGATCCTGGGGACTGTGCCACCACCAGCTGCCCTATCAGCGGGAGCTGAACCGACTCACTGGGGCACTGATCCGGGCTTCGAAGACCACCGCGGTGCGCTACGAGCGGGACGGCCCGGGCGAGCTGGTGCACATGGACGTGAAAAATTCGGCCGTATCTCCGATGGGGTGGCTGGAGGGCTCATGGTCGCGGGGCTGTCAGCATCCCCCGCGACCGCAGCACCCCGGTCGGGTTCGACTACGTGCATTTACTGGTCGATCGCCACTCGAGACTGGCGTACTCGGAGGTCCTGCCAGACGTAAGGCACCACCGGCGCGGGGTTACTGATTTGGGCCGCAGCCTACATAGCCGGCCACGGGATCCCCCGAATCGAACGCGGGATGACCGACAACGCCTGGGCCTGCCGCATGTCGTGCATATGACAGTGTCCGGTTTCGAACTGCGGGCCTGCGCATTTCGAGGCCAGCTGACCAAGTCAGTTTCGCGGGGCGCGCGCAAGTGAAGACCTGGCTGGCCAAGCTTACGCACTCTTAAGCGATTATCTGTATGATGCAATGATGACTGATGGGCAGCCGAGAAGAAGCGCGAATGATTTTGGATTTCGCATTCCGGGTATAACCTCACAGGAGGTTTCCGGTGAGGAACCCGAAACGCAATTAGCAGGGCCGATACGCCCGAACGAAACTGTTCGAGAAGAACTGCAGAGACTGCTCGAGGCAGACGAAAGCAGGCTTGGTGCAGTATTTAGAGGTCAGAGTCGAGGCCTGACGGCCGAGCAGATTGCGGCAGAGTTGGGGGTGGATACGTCGAACTTTGTCTGGAATCAGACACGCTATGCGCAAGCCTTGGTTAATGGCGAGCTTCCTTCTGCGCCCACAATTGCTTTGGCGGCTGCCAGGAAATTCAGGACAATTCTGAAAAGCGTTCAGCTATCCGAGGAGGCCAAGCGCGTACTGGAAGTCAATCTGGCGGAGTTGGAGCGTCGAGCTAGTGATGAGACTGCGCGAGTTGTCGAAGATAAGAAAGCGCAGGAGCAGACTGAGGAAGCAGAATCTCAGAATGAAATCGGCGTTTACGTTTACGCCTTACCGCACTACCTGCGCTACCCCTTCGATGACAAGAGCGGCAGAACGCTCATGAAAGTGGGGCGGAGTGACAGTGACGTTATCATCCGTTTCCGAAACCAGACGCGCACCACGGCGTTGCCCGAGGAACCGATCTTGTTGCGCATCTATGGGACTGATAGCGGAGATGCTGCGTCCATGGAGTCCACCTTCCATCGGCTGCTGGAGGCTGCAGACCATCACAGGAGTGTCGCGAGAACTGCTGGTCGGGAGTGGTTTGTGACGAGCACTCGCTTCTTAGATGAAGTCGCTCGAGCACTGGAGTTGAAGGTGCGTATGGTGAATGAGGTCGATGTAGATGGCGGAGATTAAAGCCTCGGTCGCAATTAGGAGGCGCTGGGTGGCGCGCCACTTCACTTGAACCCGTGCTCCCCAACGTCGACTGTGGGTCTAGTTCAGATAGCTCATCGATGCTTCGTCAAGCAATCGCTGAATGGTTTGCAGCGTAGTGAGGGACCCGATCGAATCCACCGCTTCCATTGCACGTGGGAACGAGATAAAACCATTCGCTGTCATGGTCGATGTCCCGCAAGCCATGGGTTATGAGACGGAGTGATTGCGAGACATTTGAAGGACCGTGGTTGACACTCGATCTTGCATCAGCCCCGTGGGAACTGCCGCACGGATAGGTGTCATATTGACCTGACCTACGGTTTGGTTTCCAGTGGCGGTCGCTAGTCGAAGGCCTTCATGGAAGGCTCACCGCTATGCCCCGCCCCTACCCTCCTGAGTTCCGTGCACGAGCGATCGCTCTCGTGCGTGAGGGCCGCCAGGTCAAGCAGACCGCGGCTGATCTTGGTATCCACCCTGTCACGCTCCATTCCTGGTTGCGCCAGGACGACATCGATCAGGGCCGCCGGCCCGGGCGCAGCACCCAGGAATCGGC
>NZ_NSKF01000053.1:0-7655 GCF_002287015.1 Kocuria sp. WN036 | reverse complement strand
CGGCCGCCCGCGCCGGCGCCACCGCGATGATCGACCTCTCCGACGGCCTGCTCCGCGACGCCGGGCGGGTCGCGGCCGCCAGCGGCGTCGTCGTCGACCTCGACGGCGCGGCCGTGGCCGGCCTCGCCGAGCCCCTGCGCCCGGCCGCCCGGCTGCTCGGCGCGGACCCCCGCGACTGGGTGCTGACCGGCGGCGAGGACCACGGGCTGCTCGCCGTCTTCCCCCGGGGCGTGCCGCTGCCGGGGATGTTCCGTGCGATAGGCTCGTGTGCGCCCGCGCCCCCCGCGCACGACGACACCCTCCCCCGGGTGCTGCTCGACGGACGAGCGCCGCACCTGGCCCTCGGGCACCCGGTCGGCGAAGGATGGGATCACTTTGAACCATAGGATCGGATCGAACGCGGCCGTCATGCGGCGGTGGCTCGACCTGGCCCACCGTGATCTCGTGCGCCACAGCCCCGTCCTCAACGCCCTCAACGTCTTCCCGGTCGCGGACGCCGACACCGGGACCAACCTCGCGACCACCGTGCGCGCCGCCGCCGAGGCCGCCGCCGTGCTCGAGACCGGCGACGTCGGGGAGCTGCTCTCCCTCGCCGGCCAGGCCGCCCTCGAGGAGGCCCGCGGCAACTCGGGCACCCTGTTCTCCGTCTTCCTCACGGCCGTGGGCCGCTCCCTCGAGGGGAGCACCAGGATGAGCGCCGAGTCAGTCCGGCTGGCCCTGCACGCCGGCCACGTGCGCGCCTGGAGCGTCCTGACGGACCCCGTGGACGGGACCATGCTCTCCGTCCTGGAGGCCGCCGCCGCCGTGCCCGTGCCGCAGGGCGTGGAGGACGGGTCCAACCAGCAGCTCAAGGAGTTCCTGGCCGCCGTCAGCACCGCCGCCCGCGCCGCGGTCCTCGTCACCCCGGACCAGCTCGAGATCCTGCGCGAGACCGGCACGGTCGACGCCGGCGCCCTGGGCATGCTCGTGGTCTTCGACGCCCTGGCCCGCACCGTGGGCGGCGACGACGCCGGCGACGAGAACGCCCTCGACGCGCTGATCGACGCCGCCGCGGCCCGGGCCGCCGGCGCCGGGGACGCCCCGCACACCGTGCACGGCGGCGTGGAGGTGATGTGCACCGTGGAGCTCACCCCGCTGGACGCCGCGGAGCTGCGCCACGAGCTCAGCGAGGTGGGCACCAGCGTGATCATGAGCGCGGTGACCGAGACGGGGGACGGCTACCGCTGGCGCGTGCACGTCCACGTGCCGCGGCCCGAGGACGCCCTCACCGTGATCGGCGCCCGCGGCAAGGCCGTGAACCTCACGGTGACCTCCCTCTCGGAGGCGGACGGATGAGGCACCCCTGAGATGACCCCGACCCACGGCGGCGGGGCGTTCCCCGACCCGGTCTCCGAGCTCGACCAGCCGCTGGCCCGGCTGCTGGGGCGGACCACGGCCGACCAGCTGGCCCGGCAGCTCTCGGTGTCCACGATCGGGCAGCTGCTCGACCACTTCCCCCGCCGGTACATGCCGCGGGGCGAGCTCACCCCGTTCTCGGAGCTGCGCATCGACCAGCAGGTCACCATCGTGGCCGAGGTCGTGCACGCCTCCACCCGCCAGATGCGCTCGCGGCGCGGGTCCATCACGGACGTGGTGATCACGGACCGCGTCTCCTCCGACCCGCAGCGGCTCTTCGCGGACGGCGACCCGGGCCCCGGCCGGACGATGCGGCTGAGCTTCTTCAACGCCTGGACCGCCGCCAGGGACCTGCCCCCCGGAACGCACGCCCTGTTCTCCGGGAAGGTCGGGCTGTACAACGGCGGCGTGACCATGACGAACCCGCACTACGCGATCCTCGACCCGGACGCCCCGGAGGCCGGGGAGACCGCCGAGGAGCGGGCGGGCCGGCCCATCCCGATCTACCCGGCCACGGCCAAGCTGACCACGGACAAGATCGCCCGCGCCGTGCACTCGCTGCTGCCCGTCGTGGACTTCGGGGCCGTCCCGGACCCGCTGCCGGACGGGATCCGGGAGCGGGAGGGGCTCATGGGGCTCGAGGAGGCGTACTGGCAGGTCCACCGCCCGAGGGACACCCGGGCGCACGGGGAGGCGCGCCGCCGGTTCCGCTACCAGGAGGCGTTCCTGCTCCAGTGCGCCCTGGCCCGCCGCCGCGCCGAGCTCGCCGCCCACCCCACGACCGCCCGCCCGGGCGTCCCCGCGGGGGTGCTCGCCCGGTTCGACGCCGGGCTGCCCTTCGAGCTCACCGCCGGGCAGCGGACCGTGGGGGAGCAGCTCGCCGCGGAGCTCGCGGGCACCCGCCCCATGAACCGGCTGCTCCAGGGCGACGTCGGCTCGGGCAAGACGCTCGTGGCCCTGCGCGCGATGCTGCAGGTCGTGGACTCCGGCGCGCAGGCGGCGCTGCTGGCCCCCACCGAGGTGCTCGCCGCCCAGCACCACGGCTCCGTGGTCCGCTCCCTGGGCCCGCTCGCGCAGGCCGGCCTGCTCGGCGGGGACCCGGACGGCACCCAGGTCGTGCTGCTCACGGGGTCCATGGGCGCCGCGGCGCGCAGGCGGGCCCTGCTGCGGATCGCGTCGGGGGAGGCCGGGATCGTCATCGGCACCCACGCCCTGCTCTCCGAGGTCGTCCAGTTCGCCGACCTCGGACTGGTCGTGGTGGACGAGCAGCACCGCTTCGGCGTCGAGCAGCGCGACCGGCTGCGGGACAAGGCCGGGCGGCCCCCGCACCTGCTGGTGATGACCGCGACCCCCATCCCGCGCACCGTGGCGATGACCGTCTTCGGCGACCTGGACGTCTCCGTCCTCGACGAGCTCCCGGCCGGCCGGCAGCCGATCGCCACCCACACCGTGGGGCTCGTGGAGCACCCGGGCTGGGAGCGGCGCCTGTGGCGGCGCGCCCGGGAGGAGATCGACGCGGGCCGCCAGGTCTACGTGGTCGCGCCCAAGATCGGCGACGACGACGAGCCCCCGCCCCACGCCTCCCTCGCGGAGTCCGCCCTCGCGGCGGCCTCCGAGGACGAGGAGTCCGAGGCGACGATGGCGTCCGTCACCTGGCTCGCCGAGCTCGTGGCCGCCGAGCCCGTCCTGGCCGGCGTGCGCGCCGAGGTGCTGCACGGCCGGCTCGACACGGACCGGAAGTCCCGCCTCATGGAGGAGTTCGCGGCCGGGGACGTGCAGCTGCTCGTGTGCACCACCGTGGTCGAGGTCGGCGTGGACGTGCCCAACGCCACGCTGATGATCATCGTCGACGCCGACCGGTTCGGCATCTCCCAGCTGCATCAGCTGCGCGGCCGGATCGGGCGCGGCGGGCACGCCGGGACGTGCCTGCTCGTCACCCGGCGCCCCGCCGAGCACCCGTCGCGGGAGCGGATCGAGGTGGTGGCCGGGTCCACGGACGGCTTCGAGCTGGCCCGGGCGGACCTCGAGCTGCGCCGCGAGGGCGACATCCTCGGCGCCGCGCAGTCCGGCGGCCGCTCCACCCTGCGCCTGCTGCGGGCCCTCGACGACGCCGAGCTCATCGAGCGCGCCCGCCGGGACGCCGTGACGATCCTGGGCGAGGACCCCCAGCTGCTGGAGCACCCCGAACTGGCCGAGGCCATCGAGCGCTACCTCGACCCGGACGCCGAGGCGTTCCTGGACCGGGGCTGAGCCCCCGTGCCGCCGAGCCGCGTGCCGCCGGGCACCCGAGAGGAGCACCCATGAGCAGGATCATCGCCGGGGCCGCCGGGGGGCTGCGCCTGCAGTCCGTGCCGGGCCGGGACACCCGGCCCACCACCGACCGGGTCAAGGAGTCCCTCTTCGCGCGGCTCGAGGCGTGGGGCATGCTCCGGGACGCCAGGGTCCTCGACCTCTTCGCGGGCTCCGGGGCCCTCGGCTGCGAGGCCGCGAGCCGCCGCGCGGCCGCCGTGACCCTCGTGGAGCGGCACGCGGGCGCGGCGCGGGTCTGCCGCGCCAACGCCGCGACGGTCCACCGGGCCCTCGGGCGCGAGGACGTCGTCACGGTCCGGCACGGGGCGGTGGGCGGCTACCTCGCGGATCCCGCCGAGGGGCCGTGGGACCTCGTGCTGGCCGACCCGCCCTACCCCCTGCCGGAGGCGGAGCTCGCCGCGGTCCTCGCCCCGCTGGTGGGCCGGCTGCGGGAGGGCGGGGTGCTCGTGGTCGAGCGCTCCACCCGGTCCCCGGAGCCCGGCTGGCCGGCCGGGCTGCGCCGCTTCGAGCAGAAGCGGCACGGGGAGACCACCGTGTGGTTCGCCGAGACGGACGTCACATCGCCCGCGTCCCCCGGCGCGCCGGACTGACACCTGCGCCGCTGGGCGCACCCCCTTTGACAAGATTCGACAGGCAGCATCGAGCCCGGGTCAGCGCCCGGGAGGAACGGAGGACGTCCATGAGGATCACGGTTCTGGGAACGGGCTACCTGGGGGCCACGCACGCCGCGTCGATGGCGGAGATGGGCTTCGAGGTGCTGGGGCTGGACGTGGACCCCGAGAAGGTCGACGCCCTGTCCCGCGGCGAGCTGCCCTTCCACGAGCCGGGCCTGGGCGAGCTGCTGCGCAAGCACGTGGGCACCGGCCGGCTGCGCTTCACCACGAGCTACGAGGAGGCCGGCGCCTTCGGCGACGTCCACTTCGTCGGGGTCGGCACCCCGCAGCGGGCCGGGAGCTTCGCGGCGGACATGCGCTACGTCGACGCCGCGGTCGGCTCCATCGCCGCGGCCGCCACGAAGGACTGCGTGATCGCCGGCAAGTCCACGGTGCCCGTGGGCTCCGCCCGCCGCCTGGCGGACCTGGCGAAGGCCTCGGCGCGGGAGGGCGTGGACGTGTCCCTGGTGTGGAACCCCGAGTTCCTGCGCGAGGGCTACGCCGTGGAGGACACCCTGGCCCCGGACCGGATGGTGCTGGGCTGTCAGGACCCGGCCGCCGAGGCCGTGATGCGCCGGGTCTACGCCCGGCAGCTGGAGGCCGGCGTCCCGCTGATCGTCACCGACTTCGAGACCGCCGAGCTCGTCAAGGTCGCGGCCAACGCCTTCCTGGCCACCAAGATCTCCTTCATCAACGCCCTGTCCGAGCTCACCGAGGCGGTCGGCGGGGACATCCGCACCCTGGCCGACGCGATCGGCCTCGACGAGCGGATCGGGCGCAAGTTCCTCAACGCCGGCGTGGGCTTCGGCGGCGGCTGCCTGCCGAAGGACATCCGCGCCCTGCGCGCCAGGGCCGCGGAGCTCGGGGTGGAGCAGTCGGTGCGCTTCCTCGCGGAGGTCGACGACATCAACGTCCGCCGCCGCGGCCACACGGTGGAGACGGTCACCCAGATGCTGGGCGGGACCGTGGTGGGCCGGCAGGTCGCCGTGCTCGGGGCGGCCTTCAAGCCGGACTCCGACGACGTGCGCGACTCCCCGGCCCTGGACATCGCCGCCCGGCTGCACTCGATCGGCGCCGAGGTGGCCGTCTACGACCCCAAGGCCAACGCCAACGCCGCCAAGCGCTATCCGCGCCTGGACTACGTGGACTCCCTCGAGGCCGCCGTCACCGGGGCCGAGGTCGTGGTGCTGCTGACCGAGTGGGCCGAGTTCAAGGCGATGACCCCGGAGCAGCTCGACCCGCTGGTGGCCGTCCCGCAGATCCTCGACGGCCGCAACGTGCTCGACCCCGACCGCTGGACCGCGGCCGGCTTCACCTACCGGGCCCTGGGCCGCCGGGCGAGCGCCGTCTGAGCCGCGGCGCGCGGGGCGGCGTCCCGCGCGCCGGTTCCCCGCCGCCGGGGAGCCGGCACGAGGGCGGGCGGCGAGCTCCCCGCCGTGCGGACCGGCTCAGCCGGCCAGCTGCCGCCCGGCCCGCTCCAGGACGTCCAGGCGCTTGCCGAACGAGAAGCGCATCCAGGACGCGTAGCGCTCCCGGTGCTCCGCGGAGGCGAGGGCCGGCACGGGCACGCCCACCACACCGGCCCGCTCGGCCAGCACCGGCGCCAGGTGCGCGGCGTCCTCGACCCCGTACCGCTCGCACAGGCCGCGGACGTCCGCCACGACGAAGAACGTGCCCTGCGGCTCGAACGGCTCGGCGCCCGCCGCGGCCAGGCCCCGCACGAGCACGTCGCGCCGCCGCCGGAAGTCCTCCGTGAGCCGGTCGTAGAACCCGTCCGGCAGGCCCAGGGCGGTGGCCGCCCCGATCTGCAGCGGCGTGGCGGCGCTGTGCGTGAGATAGGCCTTCGTGGCGCGCACCGGGCCCACGAGGTGCGCCGGCCCGCTGACCCAGCCCACCCGCCAGCCCGTGACCGAGAAGGACTTGCCCACGGAGGACACGGTGAGGGTCCGTTCGAAGGCCCCCGGCAGCGCGGCGAGCGGCCGGTGCCCGCCGGCGTAGCGCAGGTGCTCGTAGACCTCGTCGGTCACCACCACGCAGTCGTGCTCGGCGGCGAGGCCGGCCACGCGGGCCAGGACGGCGTCGTCGAACACCGTCCCGGTCGGGTTGTGCGGGTCGTTGAGGATCACCATGCGGGTGCGGGGCCCGAAGGCCGCGGCGAGGCGGTCGAGGTCGGGGGAGAAGTGCGGCGGCTCGAGGGGGACCGTGACCAGCCGCGCGCCGGCGAACTCCACCACGGCGCCGTAGAGGTCGTAGTGCGGCTCGAACACGACCACCTCGTCCCCGGGGCGCAGGAACGCGAGCAGGCTCGCGGCCAGCCCCTCGGACGCGCCCACGGTCACGACCACCCCGGAGGCCGGGTCCAGGTCGATCCCGTAGAACCGGTGCTGATGCGCCGCGACGGCCTCCTGCAGCAGCGGCAGACCCGCCACCGGCGAGTACTGGTTGCCGCCGCCGTGCAGTGCGGCCGCCGCGGCGTCGAGCATCTCCCGCGGGCCGTCGACGTCCGGGAAGCCCTGGCCCAGGTTGATCGCGCCCGTGCGCGCGGCCAGCCGTGACATCTCCTCGAAGACGGTCCCGGTGAGCTCCCCGGTGCCGGTCAGCAGACCGCCCCCGCGGGCCATCCGCTCCCACGGGGGGCCGGACGTGTGCGTGGACGGGACGGCGGCGTCGGTGGCATCCATGGCCGCCAGTCTAGGGTCCCGCGGCGGCTCAGGGCGGCGGCCCGGCGCCGAGCCGCACGAGGGTCCCGGCCAGCCCCTCGACGAACACCGGGAGGTCCGGCACCACGTCGGCGTCGGCCACCACGTCGATGCCCAGGGTCCCCGTGTAGGAGACGACGCCCACGGCGAGGGCCAGGTTGCCCTGCACGGCGCCGAGCTGGAACAGCTCGAGCACCGGTGCCCCCGCGAAGAGCAGGGGCGCCGCGGGGCCGCGCACGTTGCTGAGCAGCACGTTGACGAGCCGCTGCCGGTCCATGACCCGGACCATCCAGCGCTGGGCCAGGCGGCCGCCCGGCCGGTACGGCGGACGGGTCCGCTGCCGGGAGGTGGTGGCCGCGATCCGCCGCAGCCCGGCCACCGGGTCGGGCTCGTCGACGGGCACGGCCACGACGCGCACACCGGCCCGGTTGCCGCCGGCGGGGTCCCCCGCCGCGCGCACGGAGGCGGCCACCGACACCTTCAGCTCCGGCACGCCGGCCAGCTCGCCGCGCGCGGCCAGCAGCCGCCGGGCGCCGCCCGCCACGGCGGTGAGCACCACGTCGTAGACCGTCCCGCCGTGCCGGTGGGCCAGCTCCCG